>JBBSQJ010000097.1:0-14796 GCA_038257965.1 Propionibacteriales bacterium | reverse complement strand
CGCGGCCGAGGTCATGGCGCGTGCGCTGGTGGAGGCGGTCTACGCCGCCGGTGGCGAGCCGGTCGCCATCCACCCGTCCGCGCCCAACGCGGTGATCGATGTCGGAGGCGCCCGGGACCGGCTGTGGTTCGCCGACGGCGTCCTGCTGCCCGGAGGTGGGGATATGGCAGCTCGCTGGTCGAACCAGCAACCCCACGCCAGTCAGTACGGCGTGGACGAGGAGCAGGACGCTTTCGATCTGGCGGTGGCCCGGGCGGCGTTGGCGGACCGGCTTCCGCTGCTGGCCATCTGCCGCGGCAATCAGCTGGTCAATGTCGCTCTCGGTGGTGACCTGGTTCAAGACATGGCTGACACGACGGGGGCCCACCTCCATCGAGTCCACGAGCTCGATGTGGCACTGGACTCGCCGCTGGGGAAAATCGTGGGCCACCAGACGACGATCTCCTGCTACCACCATCAGTGCATCGCCACCCTCGGTAGCGGACTGGTGCCGGCCGCGTACTCCGCCGACGGAGTGATCGAAGCGGCGACGTTGGAGGACCACGACGGCTGGTATCTCGGCGTCCAATGGCACCCCGAGGATACCGCGGCCACAGACCCTGTGCAAGCGGCGGTCTTCGCCCGTTTCGTTCAGGCGGCGAGGGAGCGGTCACGGGCGCGTCGGCCGGATCTGACCTGATCGGTCGTCGACGCTCAACAGCGAATTGTGGGCTCTTCGACAGACTCAGAGCGCGTACGCGTGGGCTTTGCCGTGGGCTTGTCTTCTGCCCTGAGCTTGTCTTCTGTGCCCTGAGCTTGCCTTCTGTGCCCTGAGCTTGTCGAAGGGTGCCTGGTGGGGTGTCGGCTCTTGGACAGCCTCAGAGCACGTACGGCGCCGCGCATCCGATCAGTCGTCCACAAGATCACCGGACTCCAGGGTTTCGAGCTTGGTGACGATGGCCCGCAAGCTGCGGGTGAGATCCTTGACGCTGCGGTCGGACAGTCCGGACACCACCTCAGCCTCGGCGGCGTTGAAGATCGGGTACAGCTCCGTCATCAAGGCGCTGCCCTCGCGGGTCAGTTCGAGGTTGACCAGTCGCCGGTCGACGTCGCTGGCGCTGCGCAGGATCAGACCGCGAGCCTCCAAGGTCTTGACCACGCCGGTGAGGGTGGCTTTCGAGATGGCCGCGTTCTCGGCCGCGTGGCGGGTTTCGACACCGTCCCAGATCCAGACGACCCAGAGCACGACGAAACCCGTCCAGGTGAGGCCGCGCTCCCGCAGCACCGTGTTGGTGAGGTGTAGCCGGACCGCGTTCGCCGCGCGGTAGAGGCTGGAAACCGCGGCCGCTGCGGGAAAGTCCAGCGCGAGCCCGCTGACGTGGGTGTTCATCGCCTTCTCGGTTTCGGCGAGAGTGCGTCGGTCGGGCATGACGGCCATCGTAGGCATGCCTTTCCGGCGCGCATGGGGCCGACTCATTCCTGGCCGGAAAGCGTCGCGAGGGATCGGCCACCGTTCCAGACGACGCCGACCTGTCGGTAGTACCCGCCGATGATCTCTTCGATGCGCAGTCGGTCCAGTTCCTCGGTCGGGGACTCGAACAGCCGCAGTTCGGCGTCGCCCGTCCAGGCGGGGCCCGCTTCGAACTCGCTCGACCCGGACTCGATCAACTCGGCGAATGCATCCGGCGCGCCCGGTGCGATGCCGGGAAAGACGCGGTGGTGGGCCATCTTGTGCGAGTTCACGAAACCGTTGTCCTCCGATTCCTCGCGCAGGGTCAGCACGGCCTCGGCGAGTCGACGATCGCCTGCGGCCAAGGTGGCGCCGAACGTTCCACCGGCGGCGATCTGCGGCGCGCCGTGCGCGAACGGATGTGGCCGGGTCTGCCACATGGTGCCGAGCTTTTTCGGGTAGCCCTGGTGAAGGCCTCGACCGATTGCGAAGTCCTTGTCGACCCAGATGAACACGCAGCGCGAGTAGGTCTGCCCGTCGAAGCTGCAGCGAACGACGACGAAGGCCTCCTTGTACTGTGACCGGACGGGGTCGAGCAACTCCTCGCGGGAGGAGGAGCAGGACTGCCAGTCCGCCCAGATGAAGGCGACTGCCCCGGGGTCTTCTTCGGCGAGCTCGAGCGGAGCCGGCAGGAGCTCGGCCACTCGGGCCGGATCCGTGCGGTACTCGACCGTCAGTAGGTCACCGGAGTAGAACCACGGTGGGGATGGAATGAGCGACGACCGTCCGGTGGCGGTCCGCGGGAAGAAGAAGCCCTTGACGTCGCTCATCCGCACTCCTTTGTCGCCCGGCGCCGCACGATGGGCCGTCGCAATCGTTTGGAGCCGTACGATACAGAGCTAGAATGAGACGCGGCAAGTACCGAGCCGTGCGTGCTGAGTGTTCGGCGCTGCCGCCGTGGCCAAGCGGCGCTGGAAGGCTGCACACGTCGACCTGCTCGGGTCACCCGTCGTACTTGCGGTGCGCTCACCGGATCGGTATTGTTCGGGCCCGAATGACTGCGCGATCCTTAGGGGTCCCGTCCACTGTCGATCCAACAGCAAAGGTGCGTGGCTTCGAGTGGGGCATTTCGACACGAGTGGTTTGGAGGGCGCGGCCGCAGAGCTGGTCACCAAAGACATCGACGTGCTGCGGGTGGGGTACTCCGACCTGATCGGCAGCGAGCGCGGCCGGGATGTGCTGGTCAACCGCTTCGCCCGCACGGTGAGTAGTGGAGTCGCGTTCTGCCGATCCGTCTACGGCACGACGCCGATGGGCGATGTCGTCGACATCGAGGGCGGTCTGGAGGCCGGGCTGCCCGACGTCCTCGCCTTTCCCGATATCAGCACCATTCGTCGCGTGCCGTGGGAGCCCGGGGTGGCCCACGTCATCGCGGACATCTTCAACCCGGACGGGTCGCCGTCGCTGGAGAGCCCTCGGGCTGTGCTGAAGCGTGCGATCGACCGGTTCGCCGAGCTGGGTATGCGACCGATGGTCGGGCCCGAGCTCGAGTTCTACGTGCTGGAGCGGACCGAGAGCAAGCCCACCGGCTGGCAGCGCTACGGCGAGGCCACGGGAAACGTGTACGTCGCCGGCCTGAAAGGTGATCCGGAGAACCTCCTGCTCCGTACGCTGCGTCACCTGTCCGCCTACGGATTGGAGGTGGTAGCGGCGAACCACGAGTTCTCCAGCGGACAGTTCGAGATCAACCTCTGGCATTCGGAGGCACTCGACGCCGCCGATCGGGCCTTCCGCTTCAAGACTGCCATCCAGGAACTCGCTCGGCAGGAGAACAAGCTGGCGACCTTCATGGCCAAGCCGTTCAACGACGAGGGCGGCTCAGGCTTCCACATCCACTTCTCGACCTGGGACGAGCGCGGCAATCCGCTGTTCGACGATCCGTCCAGCGAGGACGGCCTGTCCGACATCGGCAAGCGCGCGATCGCCGGCGTGCTCGCCCACGCGCCGGCGCTGGCGGCGGTCAGCAACCCCACGATCAACTCGTACAAGCGGTTCGGCCCGGACACCTTGGCACCGTGGCTGATCGACTGGGGCTTCGACAATCGGAGCGCGATGGTGCGGATTCCGCCGGAGCGTGGCAAGGCCTCTCGTCTGGAGTTGCGGCTCGGTGACGCCAGCGCGAACCCGTACCTGGCCACGGCCGGTCTGCTGGCCGCGGCCTATCTCGGCATCCGCGACGAACTGGAACCACCGGCCCCGCTGGAGGGATACGGGTACGATCCGGGCAAGGCCGACAGGCTCCCCGTAGATCTGGCTTCGGCTCTGGAAGCCTTCGAGGCCGACACCGCGTTCCAAGAGATCCTCGGCGAGCCGTTCCTGAAGACCTTCCTCGCCTACAAGCGCAACGAGCTCGAGCGGTTCAGTCAATGGGTCACCGACTGGGAGTTTCGCGAGTACGCCTACCACCTGTGACCGCGATCGATCCGCTAAACCGGACCAGCGCGTGTGGCACGGCAAACAACCAAGAAGGAGACATCGTGTCGAAGCACACCACTCAAGTCCCACTCGACCAGGTGGACCTGACCGATCTGGACGCGTTCGCTCGCAACGAGGGCTGGGCCATGTTCGACACTCTGCGCCGCGAAGATCCGGTGCACTGGACCGAGGAGGCGCCCCCGAACAGTGGCTTCTGGGCGGTCACCAGGCATGCCGACATCTGTGCGGTCGACAAGGACCCGGAGACGTTCACCTCGGAGAAGTACGTGAACCTCGAGGAGGTTGATGACGACCTGATGGATCTGCGCCGGTCCATGATGGAGACCGACGGCCTCCGACACCGCGCGTTGCGGAAATTGATCCAGCGTGAGTTCAGCCAGGGTCCCCTAACTCGCAAGTACGAGGACTTCCTTCGTGGCTTGACCAAGGACACCCTGGACCGGGCGCTGCAGCACAGCGAGTTCGACTTCGTCGATCAGATCAGTGCGGACTTTCCCATCCAGGTCCTCGTCCGGTTGCTCGGCGTCCCAGAATCCGACACCGGGAAGCTGATCGGCTGGGGCAACCAGATGATCGGCAACACCGATCCGGACTACACCGAGCACCTGATCACCGACCCCGACAGCGACCAGTACAAGCATCTGCCCTTTCGCTCGCCCGGTGCGCTCGAGGCCTTCGAGTACGGTCGAAGACTTGCGGCGGAGCGCAAGGGTGGCGACGGCACCGACCTGATCAGCATGCTCGTCAACCGGACGCCGGAGGACGGCGAACCGCTCAGCGCCACCGACTTCGACAACTACTTCTTGCTGCTGGTGATCGCCGGCAACGAGACGACCCGGCACACGATCAGCCAGGCCATGCTCGCGCTGATCCAGCACCAAGATCAACTCAAGATCCTCCAGGATCAGCCCGAGCTCATTCCGAACGCGGTCGAGGAGTTCCTGCGGTGGGCGTCACCGGTCTACCACTTCCGGCGCACCGCGACCCGCGATGTCGAGCTCGCGGGCAAACAGATCAAGGCCGACGACAAGGTGGTCATGTGGTTCGCTTCTGGCAACCGGGACGCAAACGTCTTCGACGACCCGGATACGTTCGACGTGACCAGGTCGAACATCGATCACGTCACCTTCGGCAAGGGCAGCCCGCACATGTGCCTCGGCAACGCCCTGGCCCGGATGGAGATCCGGCTGATGTTCAGCCAGCTGATCCCGCGGCTCGGCTCGATCGAACTGAATGGTGAAGTCACCAGGGTCCGGAGTAACTTCGTCAACGGGATCAAGAAGTTCCCGGTCGCGGTGACCACCCGGTGAGAGCTCGGAGCCCCTTCGTCCGTGCGCTGCTGCACCGATCGGAGCGACGATGAGCGACCGGGAGGAGATCACCCCGTCCCGGGCTGCTCCGGAGGTGTGGGGTGACGAGACGGAGATCGCCTGGGCGGCCGTGGATTCTGCCGCCCGCAGGATCCTGCGGCCCTCGGACCCGAAGGCGACGGCGCGGCCGGCGTCGGAGCTTGCTGCCGAGGTGGGGCGAACGATCACCGCTGGCGGGCTCGGCGCCACCGAGGTGTTGAGAATCTTCGAGGACGTGCTCGCGCCGGCCACCCGCGCCCAGGACGATCCGTTGAACCTGGCCTACATCCCCGCAGCGCCGACCATCGCGGCGCGCGCCTTCGACGCAACGGTGAGCAGCTTCAACATCTTCGGAGGCACCTGGGAGGCGGGTGCGGGCGCCATCTTCGCCGAGAACGAGGCGATCGACTGGCTCATCGAGTTGCTCGGCTGGGGCGATCGGGCCGGTGGATGTTTTGTCTCCGGTGGGACGCTCGGCAACCTGTCCGCGTTGGTCGCCGCTCGCGCGTATGTGCGGCGGCAGCGTGCCCGCGACGCCGCGCGGGCCATCGTCTGCACACACGACGCCCACTCCTCGATCGTGGCCGCTGCCGGGGTGATGGACGCCGACGCGATCATCGTCGACGAGGACGAACGCGGCCACCTCACCAGTAATCGTGCCCGGGCTGCGATCGAGGAACACGGCGGCGTCTTCGCCGTCGTCGCATCGGCCGGCACGACCAACGGGGGTGTGGTCGACGACATCGGCGAACTCGCCGATCTGTGCGCCGAGCACGACATCTGGCTGCACATCGACGGTGCGTACGGCGGCGCCGGACTTGCCGCGCCGTCGGTACGCCATCGTTACAACGGGATAGAGCGGGCGCACAGCTTCATCGTCGACCCGCACAAGTGGTTGTTCGCGCCGTACGACTGCTGTGCGCTGATCTATCGCGACGCCAGGCTCGCCCGGGCCGCACACGCCCAGCACGCCGGCTATCTCGACGCGATCGACCGGGAAGCATGGAATCCGACCGACCTCGCGGTCCACCTGTCCCGCCGGGCGCGCGGGCTTGCGTTCTGGTTCAGCCTCGCGGTCCATGGCACGGATCGATACATCCGTGCGATCGAGCACACCCTCGACACCGCACGAGCGGTGGCGGAGGGCATCCAGGAGATGTCGACTCTTCGGCTCCTGTTGGAGCCGGAGTTGTCGGTGATCATCTTCGATCGGCCCGGCTGGAGCGACGAGGACTATCAGCGCTGGTCCAAGCGTCTCGCGAGCGAGGGACGGATCTTGTGCGTGCCGACACTGTGGCAGGGACGAACGACGCTTCGACTGGCGTTCGTGAATCCGGCGACGCGGGCGGAGCAGGTGCTCGAGATCCTGCGGGAGACGACCGCACCCGAGCATCCGTAGGGAGCGGTGTCCTTCCAGATCGCGGCCAGTGTGGCGGAGAACTCCGGGCTTGTGACGAGACGCCAGGCCGGTCCACACTCGCCGGTTGGCGCCCCGCGACCTGTGGCTATTGGTTCTCCATTTCACCCTCTCGTCTTCGTCTGCTGGACCGACGCCCGATCAGGCTGCTCAGCGATGACTCAACGGTGCCGGGATCGGGCCCGGTCGTGGCGTCGCACCGGGACTCCCGTTTCGTCGGCGACCATGTTGCGGATGATCTTGCGCACCTGCAGGGCAGCCGCGTCGGCGCTGACGTTGACCTCCCGGCGCGGGCCGTCGACGTCGATCACGTCCTGCATCGTCTCCAGGATCGACTGCACCCGACGGTAGTAGTCGGTGAAGATGGGCAGCAGTGCCTTGCTCGTTTGCTCGCCCAGCGAGAAATTCCGACTGACCCGCCAGGCGTGCCGGGTGCGGCCGGTGCCGACCGGGGTGACGGCATGAGTGAACCGGAACGTCAAGATGTCCGGCGCGTCCGACTCCCGTTCCACCTCGACGTCCCACGAGTCCACCCATACTCCCGGGGACACGAAAGCTCCTCGTTCGCGCTGCGCGTGCTCGAGGGTGGGGTCGAGTCCGGCGAGTTCGGCCTGCCAGCCGGTCATCGGCCCCTTGGCGTAGCTACGGGAGAACGACACGGTCGTCTCGGTGACCTCGACCTCCAGCGGTGGTGGGGAGCCGTGCAGCACCGGTGGCGCGATGAACGGATCGACGACGGCCACGTGGGTGATGTCCGCGAAGTTCTCGTGCAGCAGCGCCAGGTCGGCTTCGGTCTCCCAGGTGTCGCCGATCGTCACCCATCCCTCGGTCTTGAGCCACGGCAGCGAGATCGGCGGGCGCAGGGCCGCCAATGCGGGATCCCCCAACCATGCCCAGACGAACGTGCCGTCGTCGTGCACAGGATAGGCGCGGACTCGAGCGCCGACCGGGATCTCATCCTGGGTCGGCACCCGGACGCAGAAACCACCGGTGTCGTAGGTGAATCCGGAGTACCCGCACACGATGGTGTCTCCCTCCAGCCGTCCGCGACTGAGGGGATAGGGTCGATGGACGCAGCGATCCTCCAACGCGACCGCGACCCCGTCGGTCCTCCGGAACAGCACCACGCCGCGGCCGAGGGCACGGCGACCGAGCGGCACCCGATCGACCTCGTCCGTCGTGGCCAGCATGTACCAGCAGTTGTGGGGATGAGTCCGGGTCATGTCGGGTACGTCCTTCCGCATCGTCTCCCGCTACAGCAAGAAGCCGCGATCTCGAAGTTCTAGATGTCCAGGATGAGCCGCGCGGACTTGCACCGCGAGACGCACACCATCATGTACTCGTTGGACGCTCGTTCCTCCTCGTTCAGCACCGAGTCCCGGTGATCGACCTCCCCGTCGATCACCTCCGTCTCGCACGTGCCGCAGATGCCTTCGAGGCAGGAGGCCAGAACGCTCACTCCCGCGCCACGGATCACCTCCAGCACGGTCTTGTCCGGTGGTACTTCCAGCGTGAGCCCGGACCGTTCCAACACGAGTTCGAACGCCGACTCGATCCCTTCGGCGGCTTCTTGCGGTTTGGCTGAGAAGCGTTCGAGGTGCAACGCGCCGGCAGGCCAGTTCTCGCAGAGTCTCTCCACCGCACCGAGCAGGCCCTCCGGTCCGCAGCAATAGACCAGTGTGTCCGGTGTGGGAGTCCCGAGGACGGCGCCAAGGTCGAGCATTCCCGCTTCGTTCTGCGGGACGATAACCACCTTCTCGCCGTAATGGGCCAGCTCGTCGAGGAAGGCCATCGACGACCGCTCGCGTCCGCCGTACAACAGCTGCCAGTCGGTGCCGGACGCGTCGGCCTCGGCAATCATCGGCAGCATCGGTGTGATGCCGATGCCGCCGGCGATGAACAGGTACTTCGAGCTCGCGATCAGCGGGAAGTGGTTGCGGGGGCCACGGACCCGCACGGTCGCGCCGACCGTCAACGACGAGTGCACCTGCGCCGAGCCGCCGCGGCTGTCCGGTGTGCGGAGCACCCCGATACGCCACGTGTCGGGCGTGCCTGGGCTGCTGCACAGCGAGTATTGACGGGTGAGACCGTCGTCGAGAATCAGGTCGATGTGCGCACCGGGAGTCCATGGCGGCAAGGATGCGCCGCCCGGATCGGCGAGGGTCAGCGACACGACGCCGTCCGCCACGACCTCCGCCCGCTGCACGAGCAAGGCGACCTCGTGCTCCCGGATGATCGTCTTCGTGGCCGCCATAGCTCCTCTTCGTAGCGTCCTCGGCGAGGGGATCTCAGATTGTTTGGATCCGAACGATGACGGAACGATAGCGATTCCGCCGGACGATCACAAGGCCGGGATCACGTGTTGGTCATCCGGAGGTCCTGGGGGGTGGCCGAAGCCGGGCGGCGTCTCGAGCTGCGTCGTTTGGGTCCAAACTACAATGCAGCGGGTGCGCGTACTGGTGATCCAACATGACCACATCTGTCTGCCCGGATCGGTGGGCGAACGGTTGAGCGAGCGAGGCTTCGAGCTCGTCGTCCACCAGGTGGTCGCGGCAGATCGATTCCACACCCCCGGTGTCGGCACGCAGTTTCCCGAACCGACGGAGTTCGACGCGATCGTGGCCATGGGTGCGCCCTGGTCGGCGTACGATCATGCCGCCGTCGGGTCGTGGGTTCTGCCCGAACTGGATCTGCTTCGCGTCGCCCATCAGCGATCCGTTGCCGTATTGGGAATCTGCTTCGGTGGACAGCTGCTCGCACTGGCTCACGGCGGTTCGGTCGAGCAGTCGCCGACCCCGGAGCTCGGGTGGGCCGAGGTCGAGTCCGACGACGAGTCCCTCGTCGCGTCCGGCCCCTGGTTCCAGTGGCACTACGACCGGTGGGAGACACCCGTGAGCGCCCGAGAGGTCGCCCGGAACGACAGCTCGTCGCAGGCCTTCGTGCTCGGTCGAAACCTTGCGGTGCAGTTCCACCCGGAAATGACCTCGGAGATCCTGGCCGGCTGGCTGGCGACCGGCGGTGAGGCCGACGCGCTGCGGTTCGGACTTGACAGTGCCGAACTCCAGCGCCGAACCCGTGACGGTGACGCCGCCAACCGCCGGCGCGCTCATCGGCTGGTGGATGCTTTCCTGGATCGGGTGGCGACCGGTGAGGAAGCGTTGTTCGACGTCGGGTGATGGCCGGTCCGGCTGCTGCGATGCTCCGTCGACACTGCCCCCGACGAGCCTGTTCAAATGCCATCGACACCAGGGACGGACTGGTCTAGATTGCGGGCATGGGCCCGGGTTGTGGCTCGGGGGAAAAGGGCGCGCTGCCGATACTGGCAGTGGCATTGTCGGTGCTGCTTGTCGCTGGCTGGGTCTTTCCGGCGTCGGCGGCCCCGCGGGGCCTCGTCTGGTCGGCGACCATCGACGGGCGCGACGTCGCCTCTGCCACGGCAAACGCTCCGCTGGAGCTGGGTGCCTCCGACCAGGCGCGAGTGGAGATCGATCTCGACAACCGCGGCACGAGTGAGCAACGGGTGCGTAGCGTGCGGATCGAGGGTCGGGTCATGGGGATGGCCTTCTTCACCTACACGACTCGGCTGGACATCGTGCTGCCCCCCGGGCAGCGGACGCAACGACGATTCGACATCGACATCAGCGATCTCACCAGTCAGGCAACCGGCCTGCTGCCCACGTCGATGATCTTGATCGGGCCGGACCGGAAGGCCGTCGACGAACGATCACTTGCCGTCGACGTACGCGGCTCGTTGGCTTCGGTCTACGGCGTCTTCGGACTCATCATGGCCGGCATCAGCGCGGTCGTGCTCGCCGGTCTGCTGGCGGCGATCTGGCGTCGACAACTGCCACGGAACCGATGGCGACGAGGACTCCGGTTTCTGCCGGGCGGGCTGGGGATCGGTCTGGTTCTCACCTTCACGCTTTCCGCGTTGGGGCTGCTCGTCCCGAGCGCGATCTGGTGGCTTCCGCTCCTGCTGATCTGCGGCAGCGCCGCCTTCTCGATCGGCTATCTGCTGCCACAGGGACTTGACGACCCGGCTGCATTTGCCGACCCGGAGAAGACGGTGATGCAGCCGACCGTCAGGAGCCGGCACCCGTAGTAGGTGGCGTGTCGGACCGGACCGTCAGGTCTTCGGCGACCACGAAAAGGCCAGCAGGCCGACTGAGGCGCAGACCAGGACACAGATCGCCAGAGCCGTTGTCACGTCCGGTAGGCGGTCGCCGACGACCCAGGTGGCCAGCACGGCCGCTACACCGGCAACCAGACCGGAGCCCACGAGCCCGACGACCTCGCTCGGCGCCACTCGTGTTCTTCGCTTCCGGATCGGCCGAAGGATCGATTCGGCGTAGGCGAACGAGAACAGGGCGGTGAGCGCTAGTGCGGCGAACGGCATACTGATCCATCGACTCGCGCTCCAGCGGTTCGCCGCGTACAAGACGACATCCCTGCTCCCGGTCGAATTCGCGATCCGTCCCCGAGTCGGACCGGAGAGGAAGATCCGCCGAGGTTCCAGATCGAACACCCCGCCGTTCACCTGTGTCGGCGGCCGGATGACCGCGAAGCCGAAGATCGTTGCCGTCAGCGTCGCGCCAGGCGGTTGACCGGTGGCATCGACGTCGAACGAGGAGTCCCAGGTCGGACCCGTCTTGTCCGCCGCCGGGCCGAGAACCATCAGCAGCAACGCGAGCACGGCGCAGGCGGCAGAGACCAGCGGATAGCCGGCAAGGCGGCGCGGAATCACCACGCCGGCAGGCTGGCCAGGTTCGATCGGCGACGTCGGCGGTGCAGGCGAGACGTCGCCGGCCGGAGATGCGAGGTTCACACCCGTCGCTGGAGTCCGAAACCCTGACGGAGTGGGGGGGTCGGCCGGAATCGTGAGGCCGGTCGGATGCGCCGCGCCGGCGGGTGCGACAGGGCTCGCGGAGGTGAGGCGGCTGGCGGGAGTCGACGGACTCGTCGGCGTGAAACCCAGCGACGCAGTCGAATGGAGCGGCGCCGCCGCGAACGCGTTGACCGACGGGATTTCGGACGAATCTGCCCGCCCCGCTGAGCCGCCGAGCAATGCCGCACCCATGGCCACGCACAGCTTGGGTTGGGCCGACAACACGGCGGGACGCCGGAAGCGGCGGGCGATCAACTCGCTGACAAGCGGCACCCGCGAGGATCCGCCGACGAGCACGATGGCCGCCAGGTCCGTGGCGGGCACACCGGAGCGCCGGATCACACGGTCCAGGATGTCGACGGTGTCGGCGACCAGAGGGGTGATCAGCTCCGAGAACTCGGTCCGGGTCAGGCGAACCCGGTTGAGCCGTCCCGCGAGCGTGATCGGGACGATCGTCTCGGTCTCACTGGATAGGGCCTCCTTCGCCTCGGTGCAGTCGCGGCGCAGCCGGGCAAGCCCAGTGAGGTTGTCGGGATCCTCCTGATCGAGCCGATCCCACTCGATCCCACGACTGACTCGCTCGAAGACCGCCTCATCGAAGTCGATCCCGCCGAGTTGCTCCAGACCGTCCGGTGAGCCCAGCACCTCGAAGTCGCCGGAGACAGTTCGACGTAGCACGGCTGCGTCGAACGTGCCTCCGCCGAGGTCGTACACGGCCACAGCCTGACCTTCGGGGACCCGGCGGGTGGCTGCGAAGTGGACAGCGGCTGCCGCCGGTTCGGTGCAGACGGTGATGGGGTAGTCAGCGTTCAGCGCGGTGACCTGATCCATTAGCTCGCGCCGATAGGGCCCCCAGTTGGCCGGGCAGGTCACCGTCACCCGATCAGGAGGTTCGCCCAGGCCGGCGCCCACCCGCTCGATCGTCCAGCCGAGCATCGCCTTCGACAATGCGTGAGCCGACATCGGCGCACCGGCCAGGAAGATCGGCGTCTTGTCTCCCATCCTGCGCTTGAACTCCCGAGCGATTCGTTCGGGCTCGGTGGATGCGTGTCGCTCGGCCGATTCCCCGTAGCGAAACGAGCCGTCGGGCGCCCGGTAGATCACCGACGGCGCCTGTGGCGAACGGTCGCCGAGTGGGACGATCTCGGCATGGGACCCGTCGCTCACGGCCGCGGCGGTGTACGTGGTGCCGAGGTCGATTCCTAGCGAATACCTCATTCGCTTCTCCATGGCCAGGCGTGATCAGCTGGGTCGCCCGCGCGGTCGATGCCAGCGTGCCACGGGTGGTGCTGACCTAGCAAGGTCAAATTCTGGGTCTGACCCGGATGAAACCGGGGGACCGACGGGTCGGGCAGGCTTGTGCCCTGACCCGCTTGCCCGCACTTCCCCACGGGTAACCGACGGAGCAGTCAGGAGGCCGAATCGGTCACCGGGAGGTTCAGGGCAGGATCAGCAGATCGCGGTGGCCGATGTTGATGCGACATCTCGAATCCGTGACCTCGGCCAGCCGGTGCTCCAACCAGTTGGCCGCCACCCCTCGTAGTGTCGGGTCCTGCGCGAGTGCCGCGTCGACGCGCTCCCGCAGGAACCGCATCACGAAGAGGGGGTCGGAGCTCTCGTCCAGGATCCAGGGCGTGGCCACGTCGTCGACCGCGATACCGGTCTCTCGGCACCGTTCGACGACGAGCCCTGGCGCGTCGGGTCCAGCCCGCCCGTGGCGACGTTGGTGTGCGTTGAAGGCCTCGAGCAAGACGTCGTCGTCGGCGTCGGAGGGTTCGACAGACATCTCTCCGGTCACGCTGAGGCTCAACAGCGCAGGCACTGCCTTGTGGGCGAGCAGATCGCAGAGGACCACCAGATCGGCACGCGTCAACACGTCCAGCACTGCCGCACAGGTGATCACTGTCGATGGCCGTTCGGGTCGGACGGACTCGTGCTCGAGGAGGTCGATGAGCGTGTCGATACCGCCGACGACCAACTCGGTACGACCGGCTCCGTGTGTGTGGGTGAGAATCGCCGGGTCGTGGTCGAGGTGGACCCAGCGCTGCCGGAACGGCAGCCGCGGGGCCAACCAGCGCTGATTCGCTCCGCTGCCCGCGCCCAGGTCGATGATGCGAATCACCGCGTCATGCCCGGGTCGGAGGTACTCGGTCAATTGCGGGAGTAGCGTCGAGACGGTCGGCTGGCGCGCGAGGTCGTCGGCCGCAACCCGCGCGGTCAGCCAGCTCGCTTCCACTCCCACGCGGGGATCGTACCCAGCCGCCTTGCCATCGGTGCCAGACTGGCGCCATGGCGACCTGGGAAGACGTGGCGCGGCTCGCGCTGGCCCTGCCGGAGAGCGTCGAGTCCACCTCGTACGGCAACCTCGCCTGGAAGATCAACAACAAGGGCTTTGTCTGGGAGCGCCCGCTGAGAAAGTCCGACTTCGAGGCGCTCGGCGATCAGACTCCGCCGGACGGCCCGATCCTGGCTGCGTATGTCGACGGGCTGGACGAGAAGGAGGCTGTGCTGGCCGCGAACTCCGACTGCTGTTTCACCGTCCCGCACTTCAAGGGCTTCCCAGCCGTGTTGATCATGCTCGACCGGGTCGATCCCACGTTGCTCGCCGAGCTGATCACGGATGCGTGGCTCGCCCGGGCACCGAAGAAGTTGGTCAAGGCATACCTGGATCGTCCGACGCCTCCGGGGGCGTACTAGCCATGACCAGCGGAACAGGCGATCGGTTGCACCTGCGTACAGCTCATCGTCACCTGCTCCAGGCCCATCCTTGGCACGGTGCGCCGGCGGGGTGAGTGTGCGCTGAGCTTGTCGAAGCGTGGTTCGGGTGTGCCCTTCGACAGGGTCAGGGCCCATCGACAGGCTCAGGGCCCATCCTGGACAGGGTGCACCGGCGCGGTGAGTGCGCGCTGAGCTTTGTCGAAGCGTGGTTCGCGTGTGCCCTTCGACAGGCTCAGGGCCCTTCGACAGGCTCAGGGCACATCTTTGACAGGGTGCATCGGCGGGGTGAGTGCGCGCTGAGCTTGTCGAGGCGTGGTTCGGGTGTGCCTTTCGACAGGCTTCAGGGCCCTTCGACAGGCTCAGGGCCCATCTTTGACGGGGTGGATCGGGGTGAGTGCGCGCTGAGCTTGTCGAGGCGTGGTTCGGGGGGGCCTTTCGACAGGCTTCAGGGCCCTTCGACAGGCTCAGGGCCCATCTTTGACGGGGTGGATCGGGGTGAGTG
>JBBSQJ010000096.1:0-14997 GCA_038257965.1 Propionibacteriales bacterium | reverse complement strand
GTCCACCCGGCCTCACAGCCCCCGATCACCGGCAGAACCGGCCAAAATGCCCGGCAGACCGAGGCAGTCACCAATCACCTCGCCTCCAGATTCGCACACGGCAAACACCGGGAAGGCCCGTTCGACACCAGCCACCTAGAGCGCGGCGTGATCGTCCGGCGGAGCCAGTGACGGTGCGCCGACCGGGCAGCAGGTGTCCTTGTAGACAGCGACCTCGCGGTAGGCAGCGATCTCAGGTGACGCCTCGGGTCGGCGACGCTTCGGCACACCGAGCAGTGAGACGAGCGCGGCCACGGCCATCAGTCCCGCGCCGATCCACAAGGCCGACACGAAGCCCTGCTGGACCACGGCGGGTTGTAGGCCGTCCTGCGAACCCAAGCCGACGAGTCCCGGGATGACCGCGATGGCGAGCAACCCGGCCGATCTGGCCACGGCGTTGTTCACACCGGAGGCTGCGCCGACCAGGCTCTCCGGCGCGGCAGCGAGCACCGCCGAGGTGAGCGGGGCCACCGCGCAGGACAGACCGAGTCCGAGCAGCACCACAGAAGGCAAGACGTCGCTGAGATAGGAAGCATCCGGACCGATCCTGGTCCCGGCGGCGAACCCAGCGGCCCCCAGCGACGCGCCGAGCGCCATCAGCGGACGCGGGCCGATCCGCTCCGACAAGGCGCCCGAGCGGGCGGACAGGAGCAGCATCAAAACCGTGATCGGAAGGATCGCGGTGCCGGCGGCCAGTGGTGCCCACCCCGCGACCAGCTGCAGCTGGAGCACGATCAGGAAGAAGTAGACCGCCAGGGCCGCGTAGATGAAGGCGGTCGCGAGATTCGTCGCGGCGAACACGCGGTCGGTGAACAGCGACAACGGCACCAGGGGCGAGGCACTTCGTCGTTCGACGACGACGAAAGCAACCCACAAAGCCAAGGCCACCGCGCCGATCGAGATCACCACTGTGGTCCAGCCCATCGCTCCGGCCGTGGTGAGAGCGTACGTCGTCGCACTGAGAGCGCCGACGATGCAAACCGTGCCGAAAATGTCGAGCTGACCGGTAGACCCGGTTCGTCCGGTCTCCGGGACGTGCCGGACGGCGATCACCACGACCCCGACTGCGACCGGTAGGTTGATCAGGAAGACCAGCCGCCAGTCGATGGTGACCAGCCATCCGCCGAGAAATGGACCGATTGCCGACGCCACGCCGCCGAGCCCCGACCAGGCCCCGATCGCCTTGGCGCGATCGGCCCGGTCGAAGGTCGCGGAGATGATGGCCAGACTGCCCGGCGTGAGCAGTGCTCCGCCGACGCCCTGGAGCGCTCTGGCGGCGACGAGCAACTCCGCCGATGGAGCGACGGCGCAAGCGGCGGAGGCGAGCCCGAACCAGATCGTGCCGATCACGAAGACCCGTCGCCGGCCGTACCGGTCACCGAGTACGCCGCCGACCAAGATGAAGGACGCGAGAGTCAGCGTGTAGGCATTGCTGATCCACTGCAGCGTGGTGAAGTCCGCGCCCAGATCCTCCCCGATCCGCGCCAGGGCGACGTTGACCACCGTCGAGTCCAACATCGCCATGCTCGAACCGCCGATGGTGGCGGCCAGCAGCCACCGCCCGCTCGAGGTACCCATGTGGACGCTCACTCCGCAGATGTTGCCACGGTGGGCTGGGTCCGTGCGCGATGGCGCGCAACACGACGACACCGGCCGGGCCAGTTCTACTCAGCGAAGCGCATCAGCGAGATGGTTCCGGCGATGGCCAGCAGGAAGCCGACGATGGCGAGGGTGCCGTGGTCCTCGCGGACGTGGTCGCCCAGGAGCCACAGCCCGATGATCGAGGGCACGATCATCTCGATCACGAAGGTGATGGCGTTGATGATGGTCACCGCTCCGCGCTGCAGGGCGAGGGCGAACGCAGCCATCGCGATCGCCCCGTGCACGACGATGGCCCACAACAGCGGCCGCGCGAGGAGTCCGAGTCCGATCGCGTCGACACTGAGACCGCGCGAAGCCACGGCCACACCGGTGAAACCGAGGCCGGCGGCCGCGGCGAGCGTGATGCCGGCGGCCCGCTCGGGCAGCCGGAGGCCGACCAGCAGCACCGCAGCGGGCACGACGGCGGTGCCGACGATGATCCAGTCGGCCATCTGCGAGAGCGACGTCGCAGCCTCGGGGGCCGCGCTGACGCCCAGACAGACCAGGCCTGCCGCGAGCACGCCGAGCGAGACCCAGTCCTGCCAGCGGAAACGGGCGCCGCGCAGGACGGCCAGCACGGCCGTGACACCGATGCTGGCCGACAGCACGGTCTGCACGAGAAACAACGGGAGCTCGCGCAGCGCTACCACGTTGGCGAGGAATGCGACACCGTCCAGGCCCAGACCGATGACGTAGGGGGCCTGCGTCAAGATCGCCGCCAGTCCGGTGACGCCGGTGGCCTTCGCCACCCGTCGAGCACCGACGGACTGGAGGACCGACGCGGAGCCGTAGCCAAGACAGGAGACGACCGCAGCGAACCAGCTGAGCGTCAACACGATGCGGCGCGCTCAGTGGCAGGTCTCGCGGCGCCAACGTGGTCGGCCCCGACCAAGCGCATCGGCGGTCTTGGACGACGTCGACGAACTATTCCGCGTCGGGCTTGGTCTTGTTGGTGTCGACCGGGATGCCCGGGCCCATCGTGGTGGACAGCGTGATCTTGCGCAGGTAACGACCCTTGGACGCGCTCGGCTTGAGCCGGAGCACCTCGTCCAGAGCAGCGAAGTAGTTCTCCGACAATTGCTCGGGGCGAAACGACGCCTTGCCGATGATGAAGTGCAGGTTGGCGTGCCGGTCGACCCTGAACTCGATCTTGCCACCCTTGATGTCGGTCACGGCCTTGGCGACATCCATCGTGACGGTGCCCGTCTTCGGGTTCGGCATCAGCCCGCGCGGGCCCAGGACCCGGCCGAGCCGGCCGACCTTACCCATCAGATCCGGGGTCGCGACCACGGCGTCGAAATCGAGGTAGCCTCCCATGACCTTCTCGATCAGGTCGTCGGCGCCGACCTCGTCCGCCCCTGCCGCCTTCGCCGCCTCGGCCCGGTCACCGGTGGCGAACACCAGCACTCGAGCGGTCTTGCCGGTGCCGTTGGGCAGGTTCACCGTGCCCCGGACCATCTGATCGGCCTTCCGCGGATCGACCCCCAACCGCGTGGAGACCTCGACGGTCTCGTCGAACTTGGCCTTGGCCCCTGCCTTGGCCGCGGCGATGGCCTCGGCCGGAGGGTAGAGCTTGTCCGCCTCGATGGATGCTGCGGTGGATCTGTACGCCTTGCTGCGCTTCATGGTCTGGTTCCTTTCACCAGGTTCTGGTTCGCCGGGCCGCGCGCGGCCCTCCCAGGTTCGTCAGTTGTTCTCTTTCAATTCAGTTGTGAACCCCCGCCAGCGAAACTGGGCGCTACTGACAACTCTTGTCGGCGTGTCGTTGTCGTCTGCGCCCACTTTCTGGGGAAGGCGGGTGCGCGGAGGAGTTCGATGGCGTCAATCGGGCACCGTGACACCCATCGACCGAGCCGTGCCCTCGACGATCTTCATCGCCGTGTCGACATTGTTGGCGTTCAGGTCCGGAAGCTTGGTGGTGGCGATCTCGCGAACCTGCTCGCGGGTCAGCCTGCCCACCTTGTCCCGCTGCGGCACGCCGGAGCCCTTCGAGATACCGGCCGCCTTCTTGATCAGCTCCGCCGCCGGCGGGGTCTTGGTGATGAAAGTGAACGAACGATCCTCGTAGATGGTGATCTCAACGGGGATGACGTTGCCGCGCATGGCTTCGGTGGCCGCGTTGTAGGCCTTGCAGAACTCCATGATGTTGACGCCGTGCGGGCCCAGGGCCGTACCGACGGGCGGTGCCGGGGTTGCCGCGCCGGCGTTCAGCGCGACCTTGACGAGCGCCGCAACTTTTTTCTTGGGAGGCATTTCTCGGTCCTTCTCAGTGTGTGCTGGCAGGCATCGCGCCTGCATCTTCGAGGCCGGGCTGGCGCTCCGGCCGTACGGGGTGTCGATGCCCGGGCTAGACCTTCTGGATCTGTGGGAAGGTCAGGTCGACCGGGGTCTCCCGGCCGAGGATCTCGACCAGGGCCTTGAGCCGCTGGCTGTTGACGTTGATCTCGGTGATCGTGGCGTGCACGCCGGCGAACGGGCCGTCGACCA
The DNA here is from genome assembly GCA_038257965.1 of Propionibacteriales bacterium. Lineage (GTDB taxonomy): Bacteria > Actinomycetota > Actinomycetes > Propionibacteriales > Propionibacteriaceae > Microlunatus. Next base: position 10,830 of record JBBSQJ010000096.1, on the reverse strand, counting down.
CCATGACCGAGTCGCCGACCTCGAAGTCGGCGACGTCGACCTTCTTTTTCTTCTTGGTGGTCGGCGTGCCGGCCGTGGCGGCCGCGACCACGCCCGGGGCGAGCATCTTCTCGACCTCGTCGATACTGAGCGACACGGGCTGGTTGGAGTGACCGACGAAGCCCGTCACCGAGGGCGTGTGCCGAACCGTGGACCACGACTCGTCCGTCAGATCCATCCGGACCAGAACGTAGCCCGGCAAGACGGTCCGCCGAACCTGTTTACGCTGGCCGTTGCGAATCTCGACGACCTCTTCGGTCGGCACGATGATCTCGTAGATGTAGTCCTCCATGTTGAGCGAGGACACCCGGTTCTCCAGGTTCTGCAGTACCCGGTTCTCCATGCCGGAGTAGGTGTGCACGACGTACCAGTCGCCGATCTTGGAGCGCAACTCGGTGCGGAAGGCCTCCAGGGCCTCCCTGCCGACATCGGTCTCCTCGTCGTCATCGGCTTCCTCGGTCTCTTCCTCGACCTCAGCCGAGGGTCCGAAGTCGAGATCGATCTCCTCGGCCTCCGGCTCCGCGGCGGGAGCACCGCCGAAGTCGAGGTTGATGTCGACGTCGTCCTCGGTGGGGGCCGGGTAGCTGCCCGAGCCGAAGTCGATGTCGAAGTCGTCGGAGTACTCCGGCGATGTCGGAGCAGTGTCGCCGGGCTGGTCCGTCACCGAGGACTCCTGCTCGTCGGCCCCCGTTTCGTCGCGCGGGTCGTCGGGTGAAGCATTCTCGGACACGTTCAATATCTCCAGTTCCAATTCGAGTGTTCGTCAGCTGAAAACTTTGAGGATCGCCCAGCCGAAGGCCAGGTCGAGCACGCTGACGAACGCGATGATGAACAACACGAAGATCAGCACCACGACGAAGTAGCTCAACAGCTGCGGCCCGGTGGGATAGACCACCTTGCGCAGCTCGCCGACCGATTCCTTGACGAAGGTGACGGGGCTGGTCCGCTTGTGGACCGGCGCGTGGGCGTCTTGCTTCGGGGTGGCCCGATCTTTCTTGGTGCTGCTTCGCTGCGCGCCCTTGGCCTTGGCGGCCGATCCGCGCGTCGGCGCACCCACGCCGACCAGCTCGCGGTCCCCGTTGGTGTCGCGATCATCGCCGCTGTCGCCGGACGCCTTCGCGGTCGCGTCTGCACCCTCGGTCAAGGTGGCGAGCTCGGCATTCGTGGGCTCGTGGACGAACTCGTCGTCCTCACCCGGCTCGGCGTCAGACACCTGTTCGGTGGCACGTTCGAGCGCTGCCGGATCGTCGATCTCGACCTCGTCCGCAGTGTCCGCCGAATCGTCCTCGACCTGGTCGCTGTCGACCGCGTCCGACCCGTCGTCGAGCCGGCCTGCCGTCGAGTCGAACCCAGCATCCGCGGTCGAGTCGAACCCAGCATCCGCGGTCGAGTCGAACCCAGCATCCGCGGTCGAGTCGCCCGACGGGGTCTCCTCGGCCGCCGGATCCCGTTCGTCCTTCGCCACGGTTGCAGTCCTTCGCTGTTCTTCGTTTCGTTCGGCTCGCAGGGCAAGAGGGACTTGAACCCCCAACCTTCGGTTTTGGAGACCGATGCTCTGCCAGTTGAGCTATTGCCCTGTGGTACCGATCACCTTGACCTCCGTGCCGTTCGCGGGCACGGTGAAACCGAGGTGTCCAGCACCAAGTCCGGGAGTCTACCCGAGTCGTTGGACCGGAGTCGAACTCGTCGAAGATGCTTCCAAAGCGGCCACCCTCGCGAGCATCCCGGAGATCCGTCGGCAATCCTGAGTGGCGTCGAGCCTACGCCCGCCAGGATCGGCGGGCGACGGACTCGGCATGGCGATGGCCGGCGGGATGGTATGCGCTCCCGATGGGCCATCATCGGCGGCGCCCCTCCCCGCCCGGTCTAGCTCGATGAGCCGGCCGCCGCAGCGGGCCGGCCGGTCATCAACTGCTCGATCGCTGCCAGCAGAACGCACGTGGCCAGACCTTCGATCGCACCCGCCACGTCCTCGGCCGCCGGGAACGTCGGTGCGATCCGGATGTTGCGATCGCGCGGGTCCTCCCCGTACGGGAAGGCGGCGCCCGCGCCGGTCATGGCGATACCGGCGGCCTTCGCCAGCGCCACGACCCGCGACGCGGTTCCGTCCGCGACGTCGAGGCTGATGAAGTAGCCGCCGATCGGGTGGGTCCAGGTCGCCGTCTCGTACTCGCCCAGCCGGTCCGCCAGGATTGCCTCGACCTGCTCGAACTTGGGTGCTATCAGCGCACGGTGCTCGGCCATCAGCGCGCGGACGCCGTCGGCGTCTCTCAGGTAGCGCACGTGCCGCAGGTGGTTGATCTTGTCCGGGCCGATCGATCGCTTGCTCTGGTGCTGGGAGTACCAGGAGATGTTCGCCGGCGAGCCGCCGAAGAACGACACCCCGGCACCGGCGAACGTGATCTTGGAAGTGGAGGCATAGACGAAGACGCGGTCGGCGTTACCGGCGTCGGCGGCCATCCCGAGCACATCCAGCGCCGGGATCTCGACGTCGGTGAGGTGATGGACCGCGTACGCGTTGTCCCAGAAGATCCGGAAATCCGGCGCTGCGGCCATGCCCACCAGCTCCCGGGTGACGGCCTCGTCGTAGACCGCACCCGTCGGGTTGGCATACGTCGGCACCACCCACATACCCTTCACGCTCGAGTCGGCGGCCAGCTCCTTGACCGCGTCGAGGTCCGGACCGTGCTCGCCGAGCGGCACCGGCACCATCTCGATGCCGAACTGCTCACACAGCGCGAAGTGGCGGTCATAGCCGGGCACCGGGCAGATGAACCTGATCCTCTGCCCCACCCACGGTTCGCCTCCGGCAGGACCCTTGAGCAGGCACCACACCAACGTGTCGTGCATGATCGACAGGCTCGAGTTGTCACCCGCCAGCAGCTGGGCGACGGGGATGCCGAGCAGCTCGGCGAAGATCTCGCGGATCTGGATCAGGCCGCTCAGACCGCCGTAGTTGCGGCAGTCAGTGCCCTCCCCGGACCGGTAGTCACCCTCGCCGGGAAGGGTGAGGAGCTGGTTGGAGAGGTCCAGCTGGGCCGACGCGGGCTTGCCTCGGGTGAGGTCCAGCTCGAGGCCCTGGGCGACGAGATCGTCGTACTGTTTCCTCAGCTGGGCGTGGAGTTCGGTCAGTTCGTGGGGGGTCAGCTCGGACAACGGCATGGTATGCATCTTTCCAGACGGGCTCGGTGACCCGCCTGCCGATTCCAACTGGCCCGCTCGATGCCCTGAGCGCCGGACGGCTCGTGAGCTCGTCGAACGGCATCGAGTATCGCCGGACGCACTCCAGCTCGCCGTGTTGCCCGCTGCCCCCACACCCGAGGGATTCGTGCGGCCAGCGATTGATCCGCGAGGCGCCCCGGACAATGGCCGCAGCCCGTACGCTCGGCGCATGAGTGGAGCCAACATCGCCGTCTGGCTCGATGACCGGGCGGCCAGTGATCCAGACCTTCCCTCGGTCAAGCAGGGCGAGACCGTCCTGACCTACGGCGCCTTGGACGTCGCAACACAGCGGTTCGCCACAGTGCTTGCCGAGCACGGCGTGCAGCCGGGCGACCGGGTCGCGCTGATCATGCCGAACGTCGCCTACTTCCCGATCGCCTACTACGCGATCCTGCGCCTGGGCGCCATCGCCGTACCGATGAATCCCCTGTTGAAGACGGGGGAGATCGCGTACGCGTGGGGCGACGCCGGCGCCCGGGTCGCCGTGGTCTTCGCCGTGTTCGCCGAGGAGGCGACCAAGGCCGCGCAGACCACCGGTACCGACCTCATCGTCGTGGCTCCGGGAGAGTTCGAGCAGATGCTGGCCGCTGCCGAGCCGACACCGGGAGTCATGGACCGGCTCGGCGACGATACTGCTGTCATTCTCTATACCTCCGGCACCACCGGAACGCCCAAGGGTGCGGAGCTCACCCACGACAATCTGCGGACCAACGTGATCACCACCGTCGAGACGCTGATGCCGTCTGGGCCCGGCGACGTGATCTTCGGCGGGTTGCCCCTGTTCCACTCCTTCGGCCAGACGTGCGGGTTGAATTGCGCCATGTACTCGGGCGCATGCCTGACCCTGCTGCCCAAGTTCGACGGCGAACAGGCGCTGCAGATCGTGGCCGACGACCGGGTGACAGTGTTCCTCGGGGTGCCGACGATGTACATGGGTCTGCTCGCGGTGCCGAACAAGGAGCGATTCGACACCTCCCGGCTGCGAGTGGCCGCATCCGGCGGGGCATCGCTGCCGCTCGAGGTCCTGCGTGGGATCGAGCAGGCGTTCGACATCCAACTACTGGAGGGTTACGGCCTGTCCGAGACCTCGCCGGTCGCGTCTTTCAACCACCCGGACCGTGGAACCAGGCCGGGCACGGTCGGAACGCCGATCCGAGGCTGCGAGTTCGACCTCCGCGACCTGGACGACAAGCCGGTGGCCAACGGCGAGATCGGCGAGATCGTGATTCGCGGCGAAAACGTGATGAAGGGTTACTGGAACCGACCTGAGGCGACCGCCGAGGCCATCCGGGACGGCTGGTTCCACTCCGGTGACCTGGCCACCCGCGACGAAGACGGCTACTACACGATTGTGGACCGCAAGAAGGACCTGATCATCCGAAACGGCTTCAACGTGTACCCACGCGAGGTGGAGGAGGTTCTCTACACGCATCCGGCCGTGGCCGAGGCGGCCGTCTTCGGTGTACCCGATGCCCTGCACGGTGAGGAGATCGCGGCGCTCGTCTTGCTGAAGGACGGCGCGATCGCCTCCGCCGACGAGTTGCAGAGCTTCGTCAAGGAACAGATCGCCAGCTACAAGTATCCGCGACACATCCGGTTCGGCGAGTTGCCCAAGGGTCCGACCGGCAAGATCTTGAAGCGGGAGATCAAGATCGACCTGTAGCGCGAATGTGCACCAGGAGATGTGTGAGCGACCTTGACCCGACAAGCTTGTCGTCCCGCAGTGGCAGATCGAGAGTCCGCCGTCACCGGCGTTCCCGTCGGACCCGCGCAGACGGTCTGACGAGCGCGCATCGCCGCGCCGGCGCGCAGGGTCCGACCATGGTGAATCGCCTGCTGCACCGCAGGGCGATGACGGCGCTGATCGCGGCCGTGCCGATCTCGATGGCAAGCGTTCGATACTGGCTCCTGCGGGACAACGCCGCCGAGACCACCAAGGACTCCTGGCAGCGGCTACGGCGGCCCAGCGAAGCTCCCCGGTATCGGGCCGTACGGGAGCTGACCGAGCGGTACGCCAGGGACGGATTCGTCCTCGACATCGGGTGCTCGCAGGGGATCCTGCCCGAGAACCTGCGCTACGGCCGCTATCTGGGTGTGGATGCTCACGCGGACTCGATCCGGCGCGCCAGCGCCAAGGCCGACCGCCGGACCGCGTTCGTGGTCGCGGACGGAGCGACATTCGTGGCGGACGAACCGGTTGACGCGGTCGTGTTCAACGAGGTGCTCTACTACCTGGCCGATCCGCTCGGCGCTGTCCAGCACTACAGCCGCCAGTTGTCCGAAGGCGGGGTGGTGATCGTGTCGATCTTCGCCCGGCCGTGGTCCTCACGCCGATTGCTGCGGTCGATCGGATCCCAGATGGAGCAACTCGAGTCGTCCGTGGTCACGTCGGGACAGCTGGCCTGGGCGGTCGCGGCCTATCGACCGAAGCAGGGCTGATCCGGCAAGCCGATCCGGGAAACTGTGCGCCAACGGCATTTTTCTTCGGCGTGTCGATGTCACAAGAGCCCACTTTTCGGTGAGGGGCCGGCGCGCACGGCGGAGGTGGGTCAGGAAAGAGGGTGGTCGGTCAGGAAAGGGGTGGTGGGTCAGGAAAGGGGGTGGTGGGCGACCAGGGCACTGTAGGGCCCCAGCCAGGCCGTCTCGTCGGCGTGCTCGGCGTTGCCGACCGTCAGCAGGACCTCCACCGGCCCGACGACAGCAGCGCGCGCCGGCACATCGCGGAAGTTCACCACGACGACGACCGAGCCACGCTCGAAGACCACGGTGCCCTCGTCGTCGTCCGCGTTCGCCTCGCCGAGTCCGAACCGCGGATCGGTGACATCCGCGTAGGTCCGACGCAGCCGCAGGACCTCGGTGGAGAAGGCCAGCAGTTCCGCGTGCGGGGCCCGATGCAGCTCCGTCCAGTCCAGCTTCGAGCGCTCGAAGGTGGCCGGGTCCTGCGGATCGGGCACTGTGTCCAGGTCCCAGCCCATCTTGCCGAACTCCTCGGCCCGGCCGGCCGCCACGGCCTGCGCCAACTCCGGCTCGGGATGGGAGGTGAAGAACTGCCACGGAGTCGTGGCGCCCCACTCCTCGCCCATGAAGATCATCGGCGTGAACGGGCTGAGCCCGTTGATCAGTGCAGCCAGTTTGAGCTGGTCGAGGGTGAGCATGCTGGACAGCCGATGCCCGTCGGCGCGATTGCCGATCTGATCGTGGTTGTCGGCGCAGACCACCAGGCGCCAGGTGGGCGTGCGGTGGGTGTCGATCGAGTTGCCGTGGGTCCGACCGCGGAACGAGGACCGTGTGCCGTCGTGGAAGAACCCGTTGACCAGCACCTTCGCCAACGAGCCGAGCGACTCGAAGTCGGCGTAGTATCCGGTCGCGTCTCCGGTCAGGGCGACGTAGAGAGCGTGGTGGAAGTCGTCGTTCCACTGCGCGGTCAGGCCGTAGCCGCCGCCGGCGCGTCGAGTGATGAGCCGCGGGTCGTTCAGGTCGGACTCCGCGATCAGGGACAGTGGCCGGCGCAGGTGCACACTGAGAGCCGCCGTCTCGATCGAGAGCTCCTCGAGCAAGTGGGTGGCCCGGGTGTCGGTCAGCGCATGCACGGCATCGAGTCGCAACGCGTCGACGTGGTAGTCCCGCAGCCACATCTGGGTGTTCTCGATGATGAACCGGCGTACCTCGTCGGAGTCCTCGCCGTCCAGGTTGACCGGATCGCCCCAGGCGTTGGACTGCGCGGAGTGCTGGTAGGGCCCGAACTCGGGCAGATAGTTCCCGCTCGGTCCGAGGTGGTTGTAGACCACGTCCTGGATGACGGCCAGCCCGCGCTGGTGGCACGCATCGACGAAGTCCTGATAGGCGGCCGGACCGCCGTACTCCTGCTGGACCGCATACCACAGCACCCCGTCGTAGCCCCAGTTGCGGGGCCCGTTGAAGGCGTTCACCGGCATGATCTCGACGAAGTCGACGCCGAGCGCCACGAGATGGTCGAGCCGATCGATCGCCGCGGTGAGGGTGCCCTCGGGGGTGAACGTGCCGACATGCAACTCATAGATCACCCCACCGGCGAGCTGGCGACCCGTCCACGCCCCGTCGCCCCAGACGTGTCTCGCCGCGTCGAAGGTGCGCGACAGGCCATGCACGCCGTTCGGCTGGCACCGCGAGCGCGGGTCGGCGATCGGTCCGCCGCCGTCCAGCGAGAAGCCGTAGTCCACCTCTGCGGCGGCGAAGTCCGGCAACGGCTCGGCGGGCGACCACCAGTCCTCGGCGTCGCGGGCCATCGCGACCTCGACCGGCTCGCCGTCGGAGGCCGGGTCGGTGAGCACCAGCGTGATCTGCTGCGGTCTCGGTGCCCAGATCGTGAACGGGACCGGGACGCCGAGCGGCAGGCTGGCCGACGTCACACTCACAGTCGGCACCCCAACAGGACGGGTTCGGGTTCGAGGATGATGGCGTACGTCGTCGCGACAGCGTCACGGATCGTCCGCGCCAGCCCGAGCAGGTCCGCGGTGGTGGCGGCGCCGCGATTGGTCAGGGCCAGCGTGTGCTTGGTGGAGATGCGCGCGGGACCGTCGCCGAACCCGCGACCGAATCCGGCGTGCTCGATCAGCCACGCCGCGCTCGTCTTGATCCTCGGCTCACGGTTCGGGTCGCCCGGCAAGGGCCAGCGCGGTGCGTCGGCAGGAAGCCGGCCAGCCTCCCCGACCGTCAGAACCGGGTTGGTGAAGAACGAGCCGGCGCTCCAGGTGTCGTGGTCGGCCGGATCCAGCACCATTCCCTTGCCTCGGCGAAGGTCGAGCACGGCAGCGCGCACGTCTGCGGCCGGTGGACGGGCGCCGAGCTCGACCCCGAGCGTACGGGCGAGCTCGGCGTAGCGGATCGGTGCGGACCGACCGGCCATCGGGAACTGGAACGTGACCGAAGTGATCAGGTAGCGGCCGGGTTCGGCCTTGAAGCGGGAGGTCCGGTAGCCGAAGCCGCAGGACGCCATCGGGAAGGTCGCGCGCTGCCGGGTCTGGCGGTCCCACGCGTGCACGGTCTGGATGGTGTCGGCGACCTCGCCGCCGTACGCGCCGACGTTCTGGATCGGAGTCGCGCCGAGCTTGCCGGGGATCCCGGACAGCATCTCGATCCCGCTCCACTCCTGCTCGACGGCATACCCGACGAAGGCATCCCAGTCTTCGCCGGCCTCGACCCGCACGATCGCTCCGGTGCAGCTGTCCTCGTCTGCATCGATGCCCGTCGTGACCACTTCGACGACGGTACCGTCGAAGCCGTCGTCTGCCACCAGCAGGTTCGAGCCGCCGCCGAGGACGAGCACCGACTCACCGGCCGCGTCGAGCGCGGACACGGTGTCGACGAGTTCGGACTCGTCGGCGACGGTGATCCAGCTCCTGGCCGATCCGCCCAGCCTGAGCGTCGTGTGATCGGCCAACCGGGACGCGGCCTGTCCGGTCCCCGCCATGATGTGACCATCTGTGGTGGAGGTCTGCATCTCAACCCTCGAGCCGGACCTCGACCCGGGCCGCCCCGAGCACCTTCTGACCGGCGCACACCGCATCGACGGTCACCGTGGCGCGGTCGCCGGCGACCGCGGTCACGGTGCCGACGAATCTCAGCTCCGCGCCGGAGTCGTCATCGGGAACGACGACTGGCTTGGTGAACCGGGACGCGTAGGACACGATCCGGCCGGGATCGTCGACCCAGTCGGTGACCACCCGCAGCGCCGCGCCCATCGTCAGCATGCCGTGGGCCAGCACGCCGGGTAGACCGAGTGCGGTGGCAGCGCGGTCGGACCAGTGGATCGGGTTGAAATCGCCTGAGGCGCCGGCGTACCGGACCAGGTCGGCGCGGGTCAGCTGAACGGTCAGCGGCGGGAGTTCGGTGCCAACCTCGACACTCATGCCGCCGTCTCCCGCGTGTGGTAGAACGTCGAGCTGGCCGAGCAGACCGGTTCGCCGTCGACCGTGTCGACCTTTACCGAGACACCGATGATGTCGACGCCGCCGCGCTTGCGGACCTTGTCGATTCCCAGCACGGCACGCACCGTGTCACCGGCCTTCAGCGCACGCCTGTAGTCGAAGCGCTGGTCGGCGTGCACGACTCGGCGCAGCGCCAGGCCGAGTTCCTCGTCGGCGAACAGCGAGTCCCAGGCGCTCGCCGCGATGACTGCCACGAAGGTCGGAGGCGCAACGGGCGCATCACCGCCGTAGGCCGGGTTGTCATCACCCAGCGCTTTGGCGAACTCCGCGATCTTGGCGGCCGAGACCTGATACGCCGGCGTCGGCGGATAGATCCTGCCGACGTGCTGATCGGAGATGGCCATGACCCAACCCTATGGGCTGAGCGTGACAAGCGCGGTCACGCCTCGACTGGCGGCGTCGGTGCCGCAACGGCTGCGTAGCGAGCAGCGACGATCGACGCCAGTCGACGGCCGAGCGGCGGCGTCATCGGATATCCCCGGTCATGGGCCAGGCGGACCAGCGGATCGAGCAGCAGGCCGGGCGAGACGAACAGCGGGAGGATGCCGGCCCGGTCGACCTCTGCGCCGGTCAGTTCCGCGAGCACCGCTTCAGCGCCCGGATCGGTGGTCCCGAACGCGGCGCGGACCACCGCGCTACGACGCGCGGTGAGATGCTCGGCCAGTTCGTGAACGGCGGTGTTGGCGTCCGGATCGGACGACCCGACCGCGTAGAGCAGGGCAGGCAGCTCATCGGTGACCCCGCAGTCGATCGCCGCGGCGAGCAACGCGTCGGCGACGTCGTCGCCGGTGCCCAGGATGTCTGCGGTCGTCAGGTCGACCGACGACGACGCGGCCACCTTGGCGACCGCGTCGGGAACGTCGACCCGCGCATGGAAGGCGTACGTGAACAGCAGTGGCACGACCACGGCCCGCTCCACCCCCGCCTCGCTGAGCTCCGCGGCGACCGTTTCGAGGTCGGGGTCGGTGAGATCCAGATACGCTGACCTCGCCGGGACGCCGAGGATCGCTGAGGTCGAGGCCATCAACGCGTCGACCGGGCCGCGCACGCCGGAGTGTCGGCTGCCGTGAGCGAGACCGATGAGCGCGGTGGGTTCGCTCATCAGGGGCGCTCCCCCGGCCCTTCGACAAGCTCAGGGCCCATCACCACATCGCGTGCCCTGAACCCGTCGGGGCGCACGTCGGACCCTTCGACAGACTCAGGGCCCATCACCACATCGCGTGCCCTGAACCCGTCGGGGCGCACGTCGGACCCTTCGACAGACTCAGGGCCCGTCACCACATCGCGTGCCCTGAACCCGTCGAAGGGCTCACCGTTCGGCAAGACCGCGAGCGGACTGTAGTGACGACGCGAGAGCCGCCCGCCAGTGGCGGACGGCTCGGGTCGGTTCGTCGAAACCCGCGAGGCGTCGATCAGCTCAGCGGGTCTCACGGTGCGGTGTGTGGGTCCGGCAGCGCGGGCAGAACTTCTTCAACTCGAGCCGATCGGGATCGTTACGCCGGTTCTTCTTGGTGATGTAGTTGCGCTCCTTGCACTCGGTGCAGGCGAGCGTGATCTTCGGCCTGATGTCGGTCGACTTAGCCATCGTTCTACGTCCTTGATC
>JBBSQJ010000095.1:0-15307 GCA_038257965.1 Propionibacteriales bacterium | reverse complement strand
GTGGGGTCGCCGAAGCGCCGCGAGATCGGTCATGGCGCGCTGGCGGAGCGGGCGCTGATCCCGGTGCTGCCGACCCGGGAGGAGTTCCCGTACGCGATCCGTCAGGTGTCGGAGGCGCTGGGTTCCAACGGCTCGACCTCGATGGGTTCGGTCTGCGCCTCGACCCTGTCCCTGCTGAACGCCGGTGTGCCGCTGCGCGCCCCGGTCGCCGGCATCGCCATGGGCCTGGTGTCGGACACCGTCGACGGCGAGACCCGCTACGTCGCCCTGACCGACATCCTCGGTGCCGAGGACGCATTCGGTGACATGGATTTCAAGGTCGCCGGCACATCCGACTACATCACCGCGCTGCAGTTGGACACCAAACTCGACGGCATCCCCGCCGGGGTGCTGGCCGGTGCGCTGAACCAGGCCAAGGACGCGCGCACCACGCTGCTCGAAGTGATGGGCGAGGCGATAGATCGCCCGGACGAGATGAGCCTGTTCGCGCCGCGGATCATCACCATCCACATCCCGGTGGACAAGATCGGTGAGGTGATCGGGCCCAAGGGCAAGGTCATCAACCAGATCCAGGACGACACCGGCGCCCAGATCAGCATTGAGGACGACGGCACGATCTACGTCGGCGCCGACGCCGGCGACAAGGCCGAGGCGGCGCGCGCGATGATCAATGCCATCGCCAACCCGACCATGCCCGAGAAGGGCGAGCGCTACCTGGGAACGATCGTCAAGATCACCAACTTCGGTGCGTTCGTGTCGCTGCTGCCGGGCAAGGACGGTCTGCTGCACATCTCCAAGCTGCGGCCGCTGGCCGGTGGCTCGCGGGTGGAGAACGTGGAGGACGTGGTCAGTGTCGGCCAGAAGCTCCAGGTGGAGATCTCCGAGATCGACGACCGCGGAAAGTTGTCGCTGGTCCCGGTGATCGAGGAGCCGGCGAACGCCTGAGTTGCTGGAACCCTTGGAGTTGGCTGGTTGCCCACAACCGAGTTGAGCGGAGTTCACGCGCGGCGGATCTCGCGCCGACCGTACCGGTCGGGCGAGATCCGCAGCACCGTGCTGCCGGGTGGTCTGCGCGTCGTCACCGAGAGGATCCCAGGCAGCCGGACGTTCAGCGTCGGTGCGTACGTCGGGGTCGGCTCTCGCCACGAGTCGCCGGCTCTGCACGGGGCGTCGCACTTCCTCGAGCACGTGTTGTTCAAGGGCACGCCGACCCGCACAGCCGAGGAGATCTCGGCGACCGTCGATGCCGTCGGCGGAGATCTGAATGCCTACACGGCCAAGGAACACACCGGTTTCTACGCCCGGGTGCTCGATGTCGACTCCGATCTGGCCATGGACGTCCTGACCGACATGATCGGCTCGTCGCTGATCCGGTCGGTCGACGTCGAGTCCGAGCGTGCCGTGATCCTGGACGAGATCGCCATGCACAGCGACGACCCTGTCGAGTCGGCCCAGGAACTGCTGGCGGCGGCCTTCTTCGGCGAGCACGGCCTGGGGCGGCCGGTGATCGGATCACCGGCATCGATAGCAGCGCTCAACCGGCGCCAGGTGGTCGGTCACTGGCGACGCCACTACGGCCCGGCAACCACGGTGGTCGCTGCCGCCGGGAACGTTCGTCACGATCGTGTGGTTGACGGCCTGTCTGAGTTCGCGCTGCCGGCGTCGCGGGCGCCGCGTGGCCCGAAGGCGACCATCGTGTCGTCCCGGGTCGAATCGCGGCTGGTGACCAGATCGCGTGGCACCGAGCAGTGCAGTGCCGTGCTGGCCGTGCCGGGCCCGGCGGTCTTCGACGACCGCCGCTACCCGGTCGGGTTGCTCTCCTCGATCGTTGGCGGGGGAATGTCGTCACGACTGTTCGTCGAGGTCCGCGAACGCCGCGGACTGACCTACGGAATCGATGCGGGTGAAACCAGCTACTCCGACGCGGGTCTGTGGACCGTCGAGTGGCAGTCCTCACCGGAGGCGCTGCCCGAGATCGTGTCGGTCGTCCGCGGCGTCTTGGCCGACCTGGCCGAGCACGGGGTGACCGAGACCGAGCTGATCCGGGCCAAGGGCCAGCTGCGCGGCCAGACCGTGCTCGCGTACGAGAACCCGTCCGCTCGGATGGGCCGGCTCGCCACCAGCGCGCTGGTGGGTGACGAGCGAACTCTGCCCGACATCCTCGAACGCTACGAAACGGTCACGACGGAGGAATTGCAGGCGGAGGCCGCCGATCTGCTCGCTCAGCCGATGGTGCTGGCGGTCGTCGGCCCGACCTTCAATCGCCGCCGGGTGGAGCGCCTGCTCGGCCGTTGACCACCCGGAAACTGTGCAGATCTGACAGCGACACGCCGAAGAAAATTGTCACTAGCGCCCACTTTCTGGTGCCTTGACCGCCGCGATCATCTCGAAGCGACGCCGTGTGCCTCGCCCGAGCGGGCTCGGCTCGTCCAGCAGAGCCAGCCCGGAGCGTACGACAGTCGCTCTCGTGTCCGCGGCCACATGGCTGCGCAGATCGAACAACCAGAACCGACCACTCGGCTTCAGCACGCGTACCTGCTCGGCCAGCGCTGCCGTCCGATCTTCCCAGTGGTGCGAGCTGAGACTGGAGATCACCACGTCGACCGATGCGTCCTCCAGCGGCAGACTCTCCGAACCCGTCCGGACGAATTGGACCGCCGCCGATCCGTCCGCGCGACGACGAGCCCGTTCGAGCATGTCCGCCGACGGATCGACGCCGATCACGATCACATCGGGGCGCCGTTGCGCCAGCAGCAATGGCAGCCGACCAGGTCCGGTCCCGACGTCGACCACGGTCCCGTTGGTCGGCACCAGTCCGGCAAGCATGCCGGCCATCGCGGTGTACGCCGATCGCATCAGCAACCCGCCGACGAGCAGATCGTAGGGCCGCACGATGAATCCACTCATCACGCCGTGGCTGTGGACGCCGTGCCGGTGGTTGCCGTGCCGGTGGTTGCCGTGCCCGATCGGTCGCTGCTGGCTGTCTGGATGCTGCTGGTTCGGATGGTCAGCATGCGGCTGAGAGTCCGGCATGGCCGAAGGTTACTCCGTGTCCTTGCCGCGTCGCCTAGTGTGGCGGCGGAGCGATGGTGAGTTCTTCCAGCGGTCCGGATCGGGGGAGCTGGTTCGACGGTCGGGTCTGACGACGACGATGGCGGCGATCCACGCGGAGCACGCGTCGGACGTCGAGAGGAGACTGCATGATCACCGTGGCCGTGTTTGGTGCCCGCGGTCGGATGGGCTCGGAGGTATGTCGCGCCGTGGAGGCTGCCGACGATCTCGAACTCGGCGCCGGGCTGGACGTCGGTGACGATCGTACGACCGCCGAGACCTGCGACGTTGTGGTCGACTTCACGCACCCGGATGCGGTCATGGAGAACCTGAGCTGGTGTATCGAGCGCGGCCTCGACGCGGTGGTGGGCACCACCGGCATCACGGAGGCCCGACTGTCCGAGCTACGAACGCAGCTCGCCGACCGCGCCGACGTGGGTGTTCTGGTGGCGGCCAACTTTTCCATCGGTGCCGTACTGATGATGCACTTCGCCGAGCAGGCCGCGCGGTTCTACGAGAGTGTCGAGATCATCGAGTTGCACCATCCGGACAAGGCCGATGCGCCGTCTGGGACAGCCGCCACCACGGCGCGCCGGATCGCCGCCGCTCGGTCGGCGGCTGGAGCGGGGGCACCTCCGGATGCGACCACCCAGGAGGTGCCCGGCGCCCGCGGCGCCGAGATCGACACGATCCGCGTACACGGCGTGCGGTTGCGGGGTCTGGTGGCACATCAGGAGGTCTTGTTCGGCAATGTCGGAGAGACGTTGACGATCCGCCACGACTCCCTCGACCGGGTCTCGTTCATGCCCGGCGTGCTGGCCGCAATCCGTGCCGTCGGTTCTCGACCGGGCCTGACCGTGGGAATGGAGTCGATCCTTGACCTCCGCTGAGAGCACGCTGATCATGCCCGGCCGGCCACCTGAGCCGCGACGGTCGTCGACCAGGACCGTCGTCGTGGTGGTGCTGGCCGTCGTCGTCCTGGTCGGTCTCGCGATCGGCGCTGACTACGCGGCACGCGCCTGGGCCGACGCAGAGGTCGCCCAGCGGCTCCAACCCGAGCTCGGCACCCCCGCCCTGCCGACCGTCGAGGTCGGTAGTTTCCCGTTCCTCGTCCAGGCGGCGAGCGGGAAGGTGTCGTCGGTCCGGGTGCAGGCCGACGGAGCCGGCAGCACCAACAACCAGCGCCTCCAGGTGCGCCACCTCGACGTCACCGCGACCGGAGTGCACAGCGACGACGGTTTCAAGACCTCGACGGCCGATCACGTAGCCGGCACCGCCGAGATCGACGTCACCGAGCTGAGCGAGCTGAGCGGGGAGAAGGTCTCCTCGGCCGGCGACGGCAAAGTGGCCTTCACTCGATCGACGGAGGTGTTGAGTAGGACGCTGGACGTGGTCGTGACCGGACGGCCGAGCCTGGACGCGGCCAGCCAAACGCTGACCCTGGCCGATCCAACCGTCGAGGTGGCGACGGTGACGTTGCCTCAGACGGTGGTCGACCTGCTGGTCCGCACCCTGGTCAAACCTGTGGAGATCACCGGTATCCCGCTCGGCCTCGAACTCACCTCGATCGCCGTCGACGACGAAGGAATGACGGCCGAAGTCGCCGGCGACAACGTCCGGCTCACCAACTGAACGGGAAGCACCGCTGCGCTGGAGATCCTGACGGACGGAATGGAACGGGCCGCGTCGGCCGGGGCCGCCACGGTGCTCAATCGGCGATGCCGGTATGAACGCGAATTTGCTTCAGCCGGACCTGCGGATGTTCGTCGTCGTCGACACCCAGTTCGCGCCAGGCACCGTCGGTCGCCCAACCCGCGACAGTGACGAAGGCCCGCAGGGCGTCGTCGTCGGCTCCCAGCCACCAGCGCGCCCGGGTGAAGCCGTCGGCCTTCAAGGTGTCGACACAGGCGTGGAGCAGCCGCGAACCGTGTCCCCGACGCTGGGCGGGGGGATCGATGACGAACTCGTCGATCTCGCCGTCGTAGGCCTCGGCGTCGGCGTCATCACAGGGCACGGTGGCCGCGAAACCGACGATGCGGTCGAGCCGGTCGGTGCTGCCGATCGTCGTCGACGCGGTGGCGGCATGGCTCGGATCAGCGGAGCTCACGGCGACGAGGACCCGAAAGCGGGCTGCCGGTGGACGCGCGATCGCCCGGTGCCACGCCTCGACCATGTCATCCAGCTCGACCTCGCCGAGCACGTCGGCTGCCGCCGGCTCCAATCGCTGCTGCCAGCCGCGACGCTGGATCTGGGCGATGGCCGGCGCTTCGGCCGGCAGAGCCAGCCGGACGGAATCGGGGGTACCCGCGTACGAACTCACGTTGACCGATCGTAGTCGAGCCGCCCCACGACGCCGTGATCAAATCGTGATGTAGATGATTCCGAATCCGGGTGACGAGAGGTCTTCGATCCGTCAAGATTAAGGTGGAGTCCGTGGTTACCTGAACCCCCGAGCAGGCGACCACGGACTTTCTCATCGCCTGGCTCGCTCATGGTTCCCGTTCTCGAGGCGTCCGGGATCTCGCCGGATTTGCCGGTGTCTCATCAACTCGGTGTCTCATCAACGTTGTCACGACTGATCATCAGCGTGCGAGCACCGGCTGAACGCGTCAACGCCCGTCCTGAACGCGTCAACGCCGTCCTGAAGTGCTCCTGGCGAGGCTGCGCCGGATCGCGCTGTGCTCCGGCGCATCGGCACCATCGTCACGCCCGCATTCGCCTCACTGACCAGCGAGGGTCCTGGTGAGAAACTCTCGCTGGACGAATGGAGGACTCGTGGCCGTTGCGGTGAGGTGATTCCGAGTCACCGCGTCGTGTCGCGCGCCGCGATGAGGTCCTGGATGAGGGTCAGGGAGAGTCGACCGGCGTCGGGGCCGGCTGGGGAGTGCAAGGCACGGTCCAGGGCCCACCGGTCGAGTACGCGCAGCACGGCGACAGTCAGTTCGACTACGAGGTCTGCGGGGATGTCGTGCCGTACGAGCCCGAGGGTCAGGCCCCGGCGCACGGCTTGGGTGAGCCAGCCGGCCACCTCGGTGCGCAGAGCGTGGAGTGCGCTGTCGGTCGGAGCTGAGTCGTCTCGGTGATACATGAGTCCGAGCTGGCGCGTCTCGGGATGATCCGCGGCCGCTCGGGCGAGGTCATCGAGTAGCCGGGCCATCGCGGGCCAGTAGTCCGCGGCGGTGAGGGTGTCCAGCTCCGGCATGGTGAGGCCATCGCCCAGCCGGACACGCAGCATGGTGACGACGTGATCGTGGAGACCCTTTTTGCCCTCGAAGTAGTGGTACAGCGAACTCTTCGCCCAGTCGGCCGTGGACAGGATCTCGTTCATCGACGCCGCCTGGTAGCCGTCTCGCGCGAATGCCTGTGCCGCCGCGAGCAGGAGAGCGTGCTCGTTGTCTGCATCTACGGGACGTGCTGGTCGGGCCATGAGCA
This sequence comes from Propionibacteriales bacterium, assembly GCA_038257965.1. Taxonomy (GTDB): domain Bacteria; phylum Actinomycetota; class Actinomycetes; order Propionibacteriales; family Propionibacteriaceae; genus Microlunatus. The sequence continues at coordinate 8,824 of JBBSQJ010000095.1, read as the reverse complement.
GGAGTCTACCAAATTCATGTACCTACTGGTCCACGGATCGTGTACTGTGTGGTCCATGAACTCGGTGACCGGCCCGGAAACCCGGTGCGCGGCACGCCACCAACACCTGTAGGAGGAGAAGAAGCCATGACCACAGACCCGCATGCGGACACGTCGCCGAGCATTCGGGGGCGATGCGTCCTCGTGGCCGGGGCGACCGGCTATCTGGGCCGCAATCTCGTTCGCGCCCTGGTCGATGCCGGATGCCGGGTACGCGTTCTGGTTCGGCGGTCGGAGCAGGCGGGCACGTTCCCTGAGGGGGTCGATGCTTTCGTCGGGCAGGTGACCGACCCGGAGACTCTGTCGGGCGTCGCCGACGGCATCGACGTGGTGTTCTCTGCCCTGGGTATCACCCGCCAAAGAGACGGTGTGAAGTACATGGATGTCGACTATCGGGGCAACCTGGCCCTGCTGCGACGGGCGGAGAGTGCGGGTGTCACCCGCTTCGTGTACGTGTCTGTATTGCACGGACAGGACCTTCGCGCAACGGTACGGTTGGCCGCGGCGAAGGAGATGTTCGTCGATGCGCTGACCGCCTCGCCCGTCTCATCTGTGGTGGTGCGTCCCACCGGTTACTTCTCCGACATGGGCGAGTTCTTGACGATGGCCGGGCGCGGCGCCGTATCTCTGATCGGCGACGGGCAACTGTCGATCAACCCTATCTCGGGCCGCGACCTCGCCACGTCCTGCATCCACGCCGCGCGGTCGAGCGCGACGGACGTGCAGGTCGGTGGGCCAGACGTGCTCACCTATGAGGCGATCGCCCGCGCGGCGTTCGCCGCGCACCGGGCCGCACCGCGGATCCGCCACTTCTCCCGCGGGCTCGTGCTGGCTGCGGTCTGGGTGCTCGCACGGTGCACACCCGAACACACCTATGGGCCGCTCCAACTCCTCGTCGCTGTGATGACCCACGACATGACGGCGCCGCCGACTGGATCGGACCACTTGGCCGACTACTTCGCTCGGCAGATCGCGAGTGCCGGTGCGTCCGCAGCCGCTCAGGGTGCGCCGGCTGCCGGAGGGGTGCCGAGCACGTGAGGACAAGCAGGAAGGCCACGGAGGCTCCAATGAGCATTGACAACGATGGGTCGGGTTCGGTGTTCGGTCTATGGGTGGTGACCGCCGTGCTGGGAATGTTCTTGTTCGCGGCCAGCGCGCCGACCCCGCTGTACGGGATCTACGCGGCCCGGTGGCGATTCTCGCCGGCGATGCTCACCGTGATCTTTGCCGTGTACGCGGCCGCGCTGTTGGCCACCCTGCTGGTAGCCGGGTCGGTCTCGGACGCGGTCGGTCGCCGCCCCGTGATCCTGACCGCCCTGGCGGTGCAGTCACTGAGCATGCTGGCCTTCCTGGTGGCCGACGGCCTCGGCTGGCTCTTCGTGGCCCGGATCGGCCAAGGGGTCGCCACCGGCCTGGCGACAGCCGCGGTCGCGGCCGCGCTGATCGACCACCAGCCACCCACCCGCTCAGGGTTGGGACCACTGCTCAACGCGGTGACCCCGATGTTCGGCCTGGCTCTCGGGTCGCTGTTGGCAGGGGCGCTGGTGCAGTACGCGCCCCACCCGCTGCGTCTGGTTTATGCGGTGATGCTCGCAGGTTTTGTCCTGCTTGGCGTGGCGATGCTGCGCGTTCCCGAAACGGTCACCCAGCGGCGACCGGTCGACCTTCGTCCCCACATCGGGGTGGAGCCGGGCGCCCGGTCGAGGTGCGGGGTGACGCTGCCCTGCCTCATCGCCTCCTGGGCGCTGGGCGGCCTGTACCTTTCCCTTGGGCCCACCCTGATAGCGCAGCTCAACCACTCCGCCAACCACCTACTCGGCGGCGCGATCGCGTTCGCGTTGTGCGCCGCCGGCGCGGCAGCCAGTCTTTTCGTGCGCGGATGGGCCCCGCATCGGGCGATGCTGACCGGATGCACACTCCTGGTCGTCGGGTTGGCGATCACCATCATCTCAATCGCCGCCGGACACGGTGTGCTGCTGTTCACGGGCAGCGTCGTGGCCGGGGCAGGCTTCGGGTCTGCCTTCCTCGGTGCGTTTCGAACCCTCGTCGTCGCGGCCGACCCGGCCCGACGCGGTGAACTGATCGCGGCCCTGTACGTCGCCGCCTACCTCGCCTTCTCGATTCCGGCGGTAGTGGCCGGCGTGCTGACCACCCGGGTCGGCCTACGAGCCACCAGCATCGGCTACGCGACCGTGGTCGCAGTCCTGGCCGCCTGTTCGCTGACTGCTGCCCGGCCGCGCCGCCATTCGGTGTTCCGGTGAACCCATCAGAGCAGCATGCCGACTCGTCGTGGGGATCACCGGCGCGACCGGCATTGGCTATGCCACTCGATCCCGACGGCTCGGCCCTCAACGATCCTCGTACGCTTCAGCCCCGTCGCACGATCCGCAGCGGACAGGAACCGTGATCAAGACGGGCGGGTGAGGTTGTTATATCGTGGCGGCCGTGCCAGCCACGAGGACGCCGCCGACACTTCCCGGCAACGCCCTGCGGGTCATACCGCTCGGCGGCCTGGGCGATATCGGCCGCAACATGGCCGTCCTAGAGCACCGCGGTCAGCTTCTGCTGATCGACTGCGGAGTGCTGTTCCCAGAAGACGATCATCATCCCGGTGTCGACCTGATCCTGCCCGGTTTCGACGCGATCGCCGATCGGCTCGGCGACGTGGTGGGCCTGGTCCTCACCCACGGCCACGAGGACCACATCGGGGCTGTCCCCTATCTGCTGCGGCAGCGTCCGGACATCCCACTGTTCGGGTCCAAGCTCACGCTTGCCTTGCTGCAGGAGAAGATCCGCGAGCACCGGATCCGCGGAGCCGACCTGCGGACCGTCGGTGACTCCGAACGGGTCGAGGTCTCTCACTTCGACCTCGAGTTCGTCGCGGTGAACCATTCGAGTCCCGACGCGCTCGCTGTCTTCGTGCGCACACCGGCCGGCAACGTGCTGCACACCGGCGACTTCAAGATGGACCAACTACCGCTGGACGGCCGGATCACCGACCTGCGCGCCTTCGCCCGGATGGGTGAGGAGGGGGTCGACCTGCTCATGATCGACTCCACGAACGCAGAGGTGCGCGGTTTCACCACGCCGGAGCGCGACATCGGTCCTGCGCTGGACCGGGTGTTCACCACCAGCAGACAACGCATCATCGTCGCCTGCTTCGCCTCCCACGTGCACCGTGTCCAGCAGGTTCTCGACGCCGCGGTGGCTCACGGACGCAAGGTCGTCTATGTCGGGCGCTCGATGGTGCGCAACATGGGTGTGGCTCGCGACCTGGGCTTCCTGCACGTCCCGGGCGACACCTTGATCGCTCTCCGCGACATCGAGAACTTCCGTCCCGAAGACGTGGTCATCATCTCCACCGGCTCCCAGGGTGAGCCCCTTTCCGCCCTGTCGCGGATGTCCAACCGCGAGCATCCCGTGATCACGCTCGAGTCCGGCGACACGGTCGTGTTGGCGAGCTCGCTGATCCCGGGGAACGAGAGCGCGATCTACCGGGTGATCAACGGCCTCAGCCGGCAGGGTGCCCGCGTTGTGCACAAGGGGAACGCCTTGGTCCACGTCTCCGGCCACGCGGCGGCCGGTGAGCTGCTCTACTGCTTCAACATCATCCGCCCTCGCAACGTCATGCCGGTGCACGGCGAGTCACGTCACCTGATCGCTTGCGGCGATCTTGCCGTGGCCACCGGTGTCTCGCGTGATCAGGTGATCCTCGCCGAGGACGGGACCGTCGTCGATCTGCAGCAGGGTCGCGCGCGCAAGGTGGGAAGTGTCGACGCGGGATACATCTTTGTCGACGGTACGTCGGTAGGTGACATCTCCGAGGCATCGTTGAAGGATCGCCGCATCCTCGGCGAGGAAGGTTTCATCTCGGTCATCGCCGTGCTCAACACCCACTCCGCCAAGATCATCAGCGGCCCGGATATCCACGCCCGTGGGTTCGCCGAAGACGATCACGTCTTCGACCCGTTGATCCCGCTGCTCGTCTCCGATCTCGAGAAGGCGCTGGCCGACGGGGTGGAGGACAGCTACCAGCTACAGCAGATCGTTCGGCGCCGAGTCGGTCGCTGGGTCAGCGACACTCACCGCAGACGCCCGATGATCATCCCGCTCGTGATCCAGGCCTGAGCCCGTCCCGAACCGGCCACCTCCGCGAAACTGTGCAGGTCTGGCAACGACACGCCGACGAGATGTGTCACAAGCGCCCAGTTTCCGGGCAGTGCCGCCTTTCTGGACGACGAGAACGTCAGGTCAGCGGGTGACCTTGCCGGCCTTGATGCAGGAGGTGCATACATTCATCCGGCGCGAGGTGCCGCCGATCTTGGCGTGCACGTGCTGGATGTTGGGGTCCCAGCGCCGCTTGGTCTTCTTCTTCGACCAGGGCACGTTGTGGCCGAAGCCCGGGCTCTTGGCGCAGATGTCACACACGGCAGCCATCGGAAGTCACTCCCACACAGTTTCATTTCGAGACGGTCATTCGAAGGTCGTCGCCCGTGAGGACAACCGAAACAGAATACCCGACAGGGTGCGACGCTGACCAATCGCCCGCGACCGGCGACCTTGGATGGCCGGCCCTCCGCGCCGACGGGCCGCGGTCACGAGCGCGTAGCGCTCCGCGGCCTGCCGGCTCAGGGTGGTCTGTTTCGACGCGACCGCCGCACCGGTGGCCGTTCCGACGGGAAACTGTAGTCCGTACATGCCGGCTCCTCGAGGTATGAAATCTTTGCTTCAGATAGTCTGAAGGTAATCCTTCACGATCTAAGCGTCAAGCGTCCACTTCACAATGCGACGATTGGATAGCCTGGTGAGGTGAGCGACGCCATCGACGACGCTGCAAGCGACTCCGAACTGTCGGAGCCCAAAGCCGGCGAACGAGCCGCCGCCGGGCGAGGACGAGCGCAGCACAAATCCTCCGATCGGGCCACGAACCGAGTCGAACGCGAGGTTCGTCTGGTCGACGCGCAGGCCATCCGTGCCGTTGCCCATGAGGCCCGGCAGTTGGTCATCGACGTCTTGTACTCCGAACAGCGGCCCTACACCGCGACTCAGCTGGCCGAACTGACGGGGCTGTCGCCGAGCGCGATGAGCTATCACCTGCGCGCGCTCGAACGGTGGGGAGTCGTCGACCGCGCCGAGGACAGCGGGGACGCCCGCAATCGGCCGTGGCGAGCCAGCGGAACGCTGATCACGATCACCGGACAGGGTGCAGCAGTTGAGGCGGCCCAGGACGTCTTGTTCGGGGCGACGACCGAAGCACTGCGCCGACGGATGGATCGGACGCGTACGCTGCCCGCGGACGAGCGGAAGCGCTATATCGGTCTGGCCACCGGAGAACTCTGGCTCACCGACGAGCAGGTCGCCGACTTCTCCTTGTTGCTGCAGCGCGCTACCGCCGAGTTGCGGGAGAGCGGCTGGACCAACGAACCGGCTTCCGACAAGACGAGAGTGGCCTTCGTCTGGTCACTGCTGCCCGATCCGTACGCGGGGCGCGTCGAGTCCGAGGCAGCCTCCCAAGCTGATCCCCCCGGCTGACCTCGACGTCGTGCCCACCGGCCGGGGTCTGGAGTCGCTTCACCGGGGCCCGAGTCGGCCGATATCGACGACGTCGGTCCTGCCGACCGGGCAGCCGAGCGGTCGCGCGGTGCAGTGCTGCGGTCTCCGCGCCTGCATCACCCCGACACACCCGTCGATAGGGTGGCGGCGTGCCCCCGTCCGCCCGGCGCAGCCCGTCCGCCACTGCCACCGGAGGGGACCTGTCGGGGATCCGACCGCCGAGCTTGTGGCAATTGGGGGACGCCTGGCTCCGCCGCGCCTCCCAGGTGATCGCGGACTCCGCAGACGCCCTCAATGCCATGAACGTCTTTCCGATCTCCGACGCGGACACCGGCTCGAACCTGAAGCTGACGATCGGAGGTATCGCGTCGTCGGTCACCCGGTTCCAGCGGACCACCCTCGACGACGTCGTCCAGGCTGCGATCCTGTCCGCCCACGGTAATTCGGGCGCGATCGTGGCCGAGATGTTCACCAGCGTCTGCCGCGCCCTCGCGCGCAATCCCGAGCGGCTGGCCGTCTTGTCGCCAGGCGCCCTGGTGGCGGCGCTGTTGCGGACGGTCTCCGATGCCGCCACCCAGGCCGTGGCCGAGCCGATCGTCGGCACCATCCTCACCGTCGCCGAGGAGGCGGCCGATGCCGCAGCCGCTGCGGTCGGCGACCCGGGGAAGACCGGCGACCCGCTGGCGGTCGCCCTGGCAGCGCAGCAGGGGGCTCACGACGCACTGGCCCGGACCCCCGATCAGCTGGACGTGCTCGGCCGTGCGGGCGTCGTCGATGCCGGCGGGCAGGCTTTCGTGCTGCTGATCGACGTGCTGGTGGAGGTGCTCGGCGGACCCGCAGCGGGACCGTTGGACGTGCCGGATGCCGATCCGGCTGCGACACCGGCTGCCGACCAGCCACCGATGGAGTACGAGGTGATGTACGCCCTCCGCGGGGCCGCAACGACCGCGCTGGATCAGCTTCGGCAGCAACTGTCTGTGCTCGGTCGTAGCGTCGTGGTCGTGGGGGACGAAGCGGTGGCTCAGGTGCACGTCCACCTGGTCGACGCCGGCGCAGCGATCGAGGCGGCTCTGGACCGAGGGGACATCTCCCGGATCAGGGTCACCGCGCTCGGACCGGTGCTGGCCGACGAACCGCCAACCAAGGGGCGAACGATCGTCGCCGTGGTGGCGGGGCCTGGACTGGCCACCTCGGTCACCGCGATGGGGGCGGTCGCTGTGCAGCATCACTCCACCGATCGGGCCGCACGCGCCGAGCTGGATCGGGTGATCGCCGCGGCACACGGCGATGTGGTGGTGCTGCCCAACGATCCGACGACGCTCGCGGTCGCCCGACGACTCGCTCGCCAGTTGCGTTCGGAGACCAGACGGATCGCGGTCATCCCGACGAACGCCCAGGTGCAGGGACTGGCCGCTCTCGCGGTCCACGAGCCGGGTGCGGACTTCGACGCGGCCGTGGTTGCCATGAGCAGCGCTGCCGGCCTTGCACGGCATGGAGCCGTCACCGTCGCCGAACGTCCCGCGATGACGATGGCCGGTCCGTGTCGAACCGGTGACGTGTTGGGGCTGGTCCAGGGCGACTTCGTGGAGATCGGCACCTCTGCGGTCGAGGTCGGTTGGCGGGTGATCCAGCGCCTGCTGGCCGCGGGCGGTGAGTTGCTCACCCTGATCGCGGGGGCAGACGTCCAACCCGTCGTTCTGGACGAGCTGATCCGGCGGGCCACCACCGCGAATCGGACGCTCGAGGTCGAGCGTCTCGACGGCGGCCAGAGCCGCTATCTCTTCCTGATCGGACTCGAGTGAGTCCTCCTGCAGCGAGTTCGCCCGTGGTCGGGGCGAACCCGTGGCGGACGGAAACTTTCAGGCGGCTGAACGAGCGACTCGATCGGGTCCTCGGATCGAGCGCCAAGGACTTCGAGCGGCTCAAGATCTACACCGTCGGCGACCTGATGATGCACGTGCCGCGTCGGTACTTCGCCGGCACCGAGCTCAGCGACTTGTCGGCCCTGAGACCCGGCGAGGAGGCGGCCGTCCTGGCGAAGGTCGTCCGCACCGATGTCCACGCGATGCACGGAGGTCGAAGTCGCCACGGCGGGACGAACTCTCGGCTGTCGGCGGTGATCAGCGACGGCCACGGATCGATGGAGCTGACTTTCTTCGGCAAGCCGGTGGTGATCGAGTACTGGAAGCGTCAGCTCCTTCCCGGCGCACGCGGCATCTTCGCCGGGAAGGTCACTGAGTTCCGCGGCACCCGGCAGCTCACCCATCCCGACTTCGTGATCATCGGTGAGCACGGCGAGTTCCTCGGTGGCGCGAAACGCAACGCCGTGCTGGCCGAGGTCACCCGGGCGCCGTTGATCGGCATCTATCCGGCGACGCGCAAGCTCCGGACCTGGACGATCGCTTCGTCGATCGGTATCGCGCTCGACCAGCTGGCGGGACTGACCGACCCGCTGCCTGCCGCTGTCCGGAAGCAGGCCGGTGTGATCGAGTACGTGTCCGCGTTGCGGGCCGTGCACCAGCCGCAGACCCCGGACGAGATCGACGGCGGTCGGGACCGGCTTCGCTTCGACGAGGCCTTCGCCCTGCAGCTGACGATGGCCCGGCGGCGCGCCGACGCGAAGGCCCACGGCGCCGTCCCGCGCCGACCGCGGGATGACGGACTGCTCACGGCATTCGACGCGAAGCTGCCGTTCAGTCTGACCGGGGGTCAGATCAGCGTGAGCGAACAGATCATGTCCGAGTTGGCGCTGCCCCAGCCCATGCAGCGACTGCTGCAGGGCGAGGTCGGCTCCGGCAAGACGATCGTCGCCTTGCGGGCGATGCTGGCGGTAGTCGATGCCGGCGGCCAGGCCGCGCTGCTGGCGCCGACTGAGGTGTTGGCCGCACAGCACTACCAGACGGTGCTCCGACTGCTGGGCGAGCTGGCCGGCGCAGGGTTGCTGGCCGGCGCCGGACCGTGCACCGACGTCGTACTGCTCACCGGCTCCATGCCGGTCGCCCAGAGACGCGCCGTGACGCTGAAGGCGGCGTCGGGCGAGGCCGGCATCGTCATCGGTACCCACGCCCTGCTCAGCGAAGTCGTCCAGTTCGCCGATCTCGGGCTGGTCGTGATCGACGAGCAGCATAGGTTCGGTGTCGAGCAACGGGCCGCACTGAGTGCCAAGGCGACGTCTCAGCCGCACGTCCTGGTGATGACGGCGACGCCGATCCCACGCTCGGTGGCGATGACG
>JBBSQJ010000094.1:0-15440 GCA_038257965.1 Propionibacteriales bacterium | reverse complement strand
GACTTCTACACCGCCGTCCTGGGCTGGGAGGGTGAGACGGAGCACGGTTCCTTTACCGCACCCGGCCTGATCGGCCAGTGGACCACCCACCGGCCACCGGCGAGCGACGGTGGCCCGTTGTTGTGGTGGTGGACCAACGGGATTTACAGCACCCTCACCAAGGTGATCGAGCACGGTGGGCGTGTGCTCGAGCGACCCCAGCCCGACCAGGGCCAGCGTTGGCTGGTCGAGGTCGAGGACCCTTCCGGCAACCGCCTCGGCCTGGCCTCCCCCATGCAAACGGGTCGGCCACAGCCGCTCCTGATGTGTCGCGACGTCGAGGCCACCAGCCGCTGGTACCAGGAGTTGCTCGGGCTGGTGAGCGACCACGGCGGGCCGGAGTACGAGCGTCTGCTCTCCGACGGCGAGCTGGTGCTGCAACTGCATCACGCCAACGTCGAGCACCACCACGGCCGGGTAGGCGACCCGTCCGCCCCCGTCGGCAATGGTGCGCTGGTCTGGTTCGGAGAGGTCGGCGACTTCGACGGGGTGGTCGAGCGAGCCGCCCTCCTCAAGGCACCCGTCGTGCGCGACGTCCACCGGAACCCTCCCGTGGGCAACGGTCCCGCCCATCGCGAGATCTGGATCACCGACCCCGAGGGCTACACCGTGGTCGTCGCCAGCCCGGACGGCGAGGACTGGCGCCCGTGACGAAGTCGTCGCAACTGGCGTCGGCGCCACCACGCTGGCGCCCCCGGTGAATAGCGGCCTTGGAGCTAGATCGACCTCGTAAGACCGGCCGCGGCACTGACGGTGCGCGCCGTCGCGTCCGAGGCCGGGACGACCACTCGCGCCGTCAGACCTCGTGCTCTACTACCGGTCGGAGCTGCTGGACAGCGACTCGGGAGTCCTGCAAGCCCGGATCGACCGCCTCCTGACTACCATCCAGTGGGCCGAAGCGACTTTCGACGCCCTGCCATTCGACATCGCCGCAGCGCGCAGTTACGGCCGCGTGTACGCGCTGGTCTGTGCCGGCCGACGCCAGCCTCGCAGTCGGCTCGCCGACCTCATGATTGCCTCCGTCGCTGCGGCGAACCAGCTGCCGCTCTACACCCGCAACCCCTCAGACTTCGCCGCACTCGATTCCATGATCACGGTCGTCGCGGTCTGATCACGCAGAACCGCCAACAGCCACGCGACAAACGGTCGCGGTGCCGCCACGTGCCCGGCCAACGATCGTCCCTGGCACAGCTTCGCTAAAAAGCCAGATCGATCACCGGCCGTACGGCGCCGTGTAGACGGCTCGGCACCGGTTGGGCAGCGGCGATCTCGTCAACGAGGTTGGCCTTGGCATCGACGTAGGGGCGTCCAGCCACAATCGTCGGTAGGGCGTGGACGGTTGAGCATCGGTCGCTCGGTCGGCCTCAGGTTGCAGCAGCTGTTCCAGCGAGTGCTTGCTGATCAGCTCCTGCGCCTTCGCCAACAGCGCCTCGGCCTCGTCGGCGAAGGTGGTGGCCTCGGCCTTGCACAGCAGCGCTCGGACTTTTCGCAGCTGACCGGAGGCCGCCGCGCCCGCCGGATTGGAGGCCGCCGCCTGCCGACCCGCGGGTATCTCCGAGATGGGCAGCACCGACAACAGGGCCGCCAGGCGGAGCGCGAGCGCAAGATCTTCGACGCTCTCGACGCGGAGCGCCCTGGGTCAGTCGAGGCAAAATTCGTTGCCTTCGGGATCGGCCATGGTGATGAAGCCGTTCTCGAGGGGCGGGTCCGGCTCGACCCGATAGAGCTTGCGGCCACCCAGGTCGACCAGTCTCTCGCACTCCGCTTCCAGCGCCGCCATGCGCTGGTCACCGGCTGACCCGGGCGGCGCCGCTCGGACATCGAGGTGCAGCCGGTTCTTGGCGCTCTTTCCCTCGGGTACCTGCTGGAAGAAGAACCGGGGGCCCTCGCCGGTCGGGTCGACCAGCGCGGCACGCGAATTCCTCAGCTCCTGCGGGACGCCGAAGGCGACCAGAGCCTCCTCCCACGTGCCAAACCCGTCGGGCGGCGGCTGCCTGACGTAGCCGACCACCTCCGCCCAGAAGGCCGCCAGCGCACCGGCATCGATCGCGTCGAATGTGACCTGGACTTTCTTCGCCATGGGTGCACACTCCCATCCCGCACCGACAGATCCGCGCGATGGTTGCTCCGCCGATCCGCAGCTCGGGAGTCATACCACAACCAGCCACCACGGTGAGAGGTTGGCAGGACTGAGTCGAGTTCGTCGCCGACACCAGTGACGAACTCGAGGCCCCTGCGGTCCTGCTGCGATCCGACGGGCACGTGGCCTGGACCGGTGACGACGACATCGAGGTCGTGAACGGTCGGCTCAGTACCGGGGCGGTGGCCGCCGAATGCGGGGTCGACCGCCGGATGGATGCGTACTCGAAGGCTCCGCTGCAGGCTGCTTCGGATTTCCCAGACGTCGATGCATTGCAACCCACCGTCGGACGCCCGGGTGCAAAGTGAACCAGCGTGGGCTCCGGGCGGAATGATCTCCGGAATCCAAGAAATGCATGGGTCCCGTCTTCCGGGCCCTGCCAGAGCCCGGCACCACCGACAGCGACTGTGCGACAGCGTCGACTGTGCGACAGCGTCGACTGAGCGACGACCTGGCGATGTGGGGGTGAGCCCGACGGAATCGTGCCGGATAGCCCCTGTCCCCCGGCGCCGCCTCGTCGATTCACTCCTGGAGCCGCCGGCCGAGCACCGGCAGCGTGAGGCTGCGCACCACCTCGTAGTCGGACAGCTCGTAGCCGCAGACCTCGGCGAACAGCCGGGAGCTGTGCCGGCCAACGATTCAGACCGCCCTGCTGTGCGACCTGCATTTGCCCGCATCCCCAAATTGGAAGAGTGTGGTTGTTACGGAGGAAATGACTCCGTCGGCCGAACGAGCATTGATGGTTGCGCCAGCGAGCGACTCGAGTGGGGAGAACTGATATGGCCACGGACCAGGTATTCGTCAGTGTCGGCGCCGGAGAAGCGGGCGGCTCCGCCGCGCAAGTGCTACGCGAAGAAGGGTTCGACGGGCAACTGGTACTCGTCGGTGCCGAGGAACATCTGCCCTACGAACGCCCTCCGCTGTCCAAGTCGTACCTCAACGGCGAACCCTACAAGTCCGAAGGCTCCCTGCAGGATCGGCAGTGGTACGACGCCCAAGGCATCGACCTGCGACTCGGCCGTCGGGCCGTGTTCCTGGACCGGATCGCGCACGAGATCGTCCTCGACGACGACGAGCGGTTCCGCTACGACAAACTGCTGGTCGCCACCGGAGCCACCCCTCGTCGACTCGATGTCCCCGGCGCGGATCTTCGCGGCGTCCACTACCTCAGGACGATCGAGGACTCGCAGAGTCTCTCCCAAGCGTTGACGAAGACGACGCGGGTGGCCATCGTCGGGGCCGGCTGGATCGGACTTGAAGTTGCCGCCACCGCCCGCAGGCGCGAATGCAGGGTCACCGTCATCGACCCGAACGAGGTGCCACTGAAGACCGCCATGGGAAGCCGCGTCGGAGCCGCCTTCGCCGACTTGCACCGCCAGCACGGGGTCGAGTTCCAGTTCGGACACACCGTGACCGAGCTGCGCGGGAACGGGAAGGTCGAAAGCGTCGTGATGGACGACGGGACCGAACTCCGCGCGGACCGGGTCGTCGTCGGGATCGGTGTTCACCCAGTCGTCGACCTGCTCGGAGCCGACCTGCTCGCCGTTGACGGCGGGGTCCGGACCGACACCCAGATGCGCACCGCGGATCCCGACGTGTTCGTCGCGGGTGACATCGCCAGTGTCGACAATCCGCTCTACGGTCACCGGATCCGGGTCGAACACTGGGCGAACGCCCTGATGCACGGCCAGATCGCCGCCCGGTCGATGATGGGCCACGCCTCCGACTTCGACCCGGCGCCGTTCTTCTTCACCGACCAGTACGACATCGCCATGGAGTACGCCGGCTGGACGACAGCAAACCCCGCCGATCCGCTGATCCGCGGCGACCTCGAAGCACACGCCTTCCACGCATTCTGGCTGGTCGACGACGTCGTGGTTGCCGGCATGCACGTCAACAGCTGGGATGAAGGCATCGAGCCGGTGCAGCGGCTCATCCGTGGCCAGGTGCGGGTTGATCCCGCCAGGCTCATCGACCCTACCGTGCCGTTGGCGGACCTGCTGCCCTGACGCTACCGTTCTGCGTCGGTGCACCAGCGCAGAGAGCACGAACTCGTGGTACCGCGCGATGACCTCGAGCTGAATGCGCTCGGGGCATACCGAAGTGCACTCGCCTCGGCATCCTGATCAAACCACCCGTCGGGATGATCCTGTCCGACGCACCACGATCGACGACCAGGTCCGCAATCACGAAGAACTGCTCAGAGCGCGGTGGTGTCCAAGACCTCGTGCAGCACGTCGCCGTCCGGCGCGCCCTGTGAACGACGTCGACGATGTCGCGCCTTGCCTCGTCGCTTCGCTGCCTGAGCGATTGGCGGATGCCTGGACGTGGGCGGACCGGACCGGGGAGCCGCCGCGCGCCTTGGTCACGGCACGACGCCTGCCGGCCTACAGGGCCTCGGGAAGGCGACCGCACTAGAGCCGGCCATCCACCCGGCATTGTGGTTGGCTTCCCCTCGGCCTTCGTGTTCGTCGGTGTTCAACTCCCGGCTCGACCGCAAGCCGGCCGGTGTGTGGCGCTCGACCTCAGGTGCAGTCAACCGCGATCGCCAACGCCGCGCAGATCTCCCGCATGCGCGCCTCGGCAAGTCGGCCGACCCGTTGAACAAGGACCGCGACCGAGACGCTTTCGACGGAATCCAGGTTCACGGCTGAACGTTTCGGCACGGGATCGTTGTCGGGATCGAGCACAACCTCGCTCGCGAGGGCACGCACCGTCGTCGTGCAGGGCGCGACGAGTGCTCGCCGGTGCCGAGGGGTCGCGACATCACGCGACAGGACGACTACCGGACGGCGACCGATCTCGGCCAGCTCGCACCACCAGACCTCGCCACGAGCCGGTATCTCGCTCATGAGGCGGCGGCCGCCCGCCGCCACGACGCCAGGTCGCCCCAATCGTCCGGCTCGTCGACCGGATGCTCGTCGTAGACGGCGTAGCCGGCATCGACCTCAGCGGATCGGTGGCGGACCAGTAAAAGCTCGAAGTGCTTCATCGACCAGAGCCGCGTCGGTGCTGCCAACCCCGAGACGGCGTGCGTTGTCGAGGAGGTCGGTGTCCACCGTGGTGCTCAACCGTGTGCGAGCCATGCCACGAGTATGCCACCGGTCGAAATGTATCCCAAGTGATCGCTCACGTCGTGGCGCCCGATATCCGGATGGCGGGCGCGACGTTTCCTGCCCCACACTGCTGAACCGAGAGACCCGCGCTGACCGAGACCGACTGTCGTTGCCCAAGCGGTCCGATTGGTGCGGATACGTCGGGAACAGACGTCGAGCCGTAGCCCGCGAGTCAGCCTGATCGGCCGGCGGCGGTGAGCACGATGCCGGCTCGTTCGAGCTCGGCCTCAACCCGAATCCGTTCGATGTCGCGCTCCGGTCCGCCCGTCTTCTTGTCGAGGTCGTGGGGGACCGCCAACATCTCGCAGACCTGCATCAACAGCTGGTCGTACGCGACCCGGTTCGCCAGTTGATGAGTCGCTGAGCGCCGCTGATCGGTCGCCACCGTCATCCGCAACCTGCGTAGATCGGCGGCCAGCTGCTCGATCGGCCTTCCCCTCAGGTGTGGCGCAGCGTCGCCGGCGCCGGCAGGGACCGAGGGTTGACGGTGGCCGAGCTGCTCATCCCACCGGCCCGAAAGGAGGTCATGGATCGCGCTCGCGATGATCGGCGCTCCCACCAGGATGGCCGAAGCGAGAATCGTCAGCCGTACGTCCTTCTTGTCCACGGTCCGCTCACCTCGCAAGTACGCCGCGGCGTCTCGAACGAGCGCCGACTCCGCCTTCCACGGTACAGAGCCTGCCAGCGGCGCCGACGGGCATGACCCGCAGACACTATGTCGCGGCGCGGCAGTGTGCGAGCACTGGACACCGGACTCATGGGCGGCCACATCTTGTCCAGGCTGATCGCCGAGATAGCCCCCCACCACCTGATAGCAATGCTTTTCCGGGGATGGAACCAGTTGACGATCGGCTAGCGGTCCCTGGACGTCGGTTGGTCGGTCAGCCAGCCACTGTCCTGGTAGGGAAGAAGTGCGTGGAGTCCGGCGTCGAGGGCGGTGAGCAGCTTGGGGTGCTCACCGGCGGGGGTGTAGAGCATGCGGATCGCGATGCCATCGATGAGCGCTAGCAGTGCGTCGGCAAGTGGGTGTGGATCAGCCCGTGACCGGAGAACGCCGGCGGCCTGGGCGTTCGCGAGTTCGTCTACGAGAATTTCATGGACGGCCTGGTCCAGCTGGCGGGGCAAATCGCTGAGGGTGTCGTCGATGGCGGCCCGCAACAGGTAGGAGGTCCACACCAGTCCCTCCCGGCGGCGGATCGTGTCTAACGGAAGAGTTTCCAAAGCGGCCAGGTAGTGGCGCTCAGGCAGCGTGCCGGCACCGGTGGGCTCGGTAACGGCGCGCTCGAGAGCCGAGTCCACCACGACTTCGAAGGCAGCACGCAGCAGCTTCGCCCGGGTCGGGAACCGCTTTTGGACTGCACCGGCAGAACAGCCGGCTTGTGCGGCCACCCGGCGAATTGTCGCACCCTCGAAACCCTCCCGGGCAACGATCGTCACTACCGCCTGGAGGATCGCGACGGACAGCGAGTCCGAACAGTTCGGAGCCACGGTCGACGTTGCACGTTTCATCAGATACGATCGTATCCCATGGAGTCGAGTTATTCTGCACCGGATCAAGGCGGCGCGCCTCCGCGGGCGAGCGACGATGACCGCGAGCGGGTGGCGATAGCGCTTGGCGAGGCGTTCGCGCGCGGATCGCTCGACGCCACCGAACACGAACAACGGGTCTCCAGCACCTGGCAGGCGTGCTATGTCGAGGAACTCGCAACGTTGACGAATGACCTGCCGGGTCCGGGGAGGGTCGAGGTCGCGCGCGCACAACGCGAATCCGAGCTGCGCGAGTGGCTGCGAGAGTGGCGCTGGTGGCTCGGCGGAGCAGTGATCATGTCGGCGATCTGGGGGGTCCAAGCCATCCGTTCCGGCCCGGACTTCTACTGGCCGTTGGTGCCGCTGGGCATCTGGGCCGCGGTCCTTGTCGCGGTGGCAATCTGGCCCTCGCAGGACGAGAAGTGACTCTCATGACCCAGTCAGCGTCGTCCTAGCGTCCCCGGTTGACCAGCAGGTTGCGGCTGGGCGTGCAGACCTCGCACCCCCTGGACGTCCTCGCACCCCGTAGACGGGGTCCGAGCCGTCCCAAGGGGTGCGAACCTGAAGGCGAGGCGGCCAGCGGCGGATGTCAGGCGAAGGTCGCGAGTTGCGGCCACAACATCGACCACGGGTGGAGGAGGCCGGTGCACCGATGGATCGGGGTGCCGGTCAGGTCGTTGTCGACGCCGGGTGCGGTCCTGACGTCGCCGACTGCCTCGCAGTGCGCGTAGCCGGTGGCAAGGTCGGCCGTGGAGAAGTCGCCGATGACGACGTCGTCGATCGCCGACGGCGGTGGCGGTCCCCAGAACCAGAAGCCGTTGTGTCCTGAGTAGACAGCCGGAATCGTCACCCCGTTCGCGGGGCGCAGCAGGTCGAGCGCCGCCGCCTGCTGATAGGTCTGGGTCAACACGATGGTGCCGGCCCGTTGCCCGGCGGGAATGCTCGCCACGACCTCCCCGATCTGGTCGACGTAACCCGGCCAGCCCACCTCGTTGGCGAGGTCGGGATTGGGACCCTTCGCGATCGTGAACAAGAGGCCGCCGGGACGACCCACCGGCAGGGTCAGCACGACCGTGGTCACCACCGACACCATGATCAAGCCGACCGCGAGCACGCGGCGCCACAACCGCCCGCGGAGCACCCAGTCCAGCACCGGACCGGCACCGGCGGCCAGCACCGCCGGAACGAAGGCGGCCGGGTAGTAGGCCTTGCCGCCGGTGATCAACAAGAACCCGACGAAGATCAAGAAGCCGGCCGCGAGCCAGCCGTCGGTCCTCCTGCGCTCGGATCTCAGCAAGACGGTCAGCCCGACGATCAACACGATGCTCAGCACCGGTCCCACATCGAGCAGGACACTCGGCAGGAGGGCGAGGCGTGAGGTCGACGACGTCGAACCGCCACCGGCGATGTTGCCCGCGACCTGGAGCATCGGAAGGCCGTGCAGCGCCTGCCAGACCAGATTCGGAGCGGCCATCAGCACGGCGATCGCGACCGCCACCCACAGTCTCGGGCTCCGCAGGCGGCGCCGCGGACCGCAGGCCACGACACCGAGCAGGCAGCACACCAGCAGCGGCGCGGCCAGGATCTTGATCTCCATCGCCACTCCGGTCAGCACGCCGGCTGCGATCCAAGGCGCCCAGCGCTGCGGCTCGCTGCGCATCGCCCGGACCAGCATCCACAACGCGAGCGCCGTCGCCGCCATGTCGAAGGTCGTCGTCTCGAACAGGTGCCCGACCGCCAGGGTCAGGGCCGTCATGGCCACGGCGACAGCCGCCGCCACCTGGTGACGCGAGGCCGCGCCGAACTCGCGGGCGATCAGAGCGCCGACCAGCACATACGTACCCGAGGCCAACGCCGGCAGAATACGGAACGCCCACAGGTGTCCGCCGACCAGCGCATACCAGCCGGCCGCCAAGTACGGCACCAGCATCGGGTTGTCCGGCGCGGCGAGCTGAAGATGCCGCCCGGTCACCACGAAATAGAACTCGTCGCCGTGGAATCCGTACCGACCGGCGACCAGCAACAAGGCCAGCACGACCGCGCCGGCGACCGCCCAAACTCCCCCGGCGAGCGCCGACCGATCCACCGCGCCGAACTGCCGTGGAGCCGGTGCAACGACTGCCGTCATGACATCGACGGTACGTCGAATTTCGCGGGACGGTACGTCGAATTTCGCGGGACGGTACGTCGAATTTCGCGTGATCGGGGCCGACATCGACGTGGGCGACCGCCAAGGGTCACCGCTGCACCGTTCGGAGGACCCGGTGATCCTTCTCCTGGTCGGTGTCGGGAACACTGCCCGGCCCGCGGCGTCGGGAATACTGCTGATGGCGATGTCGAGATTGCGCCCGCGGCGCCGACGTCTTCGATGTCCGGGCCGCACGGGCCGTCTCCTCAGGAAGGTCACACCATGAAGTTCGTCATCCTCATCCACTCCAACCCGCAGCCGTGGGGACATCCCACCGGCGACTACGTCGCCGAGAACCTCGCGCTGCCGAAACAGCAGCGCGAGCAGATGGCCGCCGAGTTCGATGCCTTGCTCACCCAGTTGCACGCCAACGGCGAGTTGCTCGGCGGCGAAGCGTTGGGCGACCCGGCGACGTCGAGCCTGTACCGCTGGCAGGCGGGCAAGCCGATCGCCACCGACGGGCCGTACGCCGAGTCGAAGGAGCAGTTCGCCGGGTTCTTCCTGATCGACGTCGCCACCCGCGAACGGGCCGAGCAGATCGCTACTGCCTTCGCTGGGCCCGGTGAGACGATCGAGTTGCGTCCCACCATGTGGCCCGGCGGCGACGATCGGTGATCGCCGATCGCTACGAGGACGTGCTGCGCGCGGAGGCGCCGCACGTCCTCGCGGCACTGTTGCGACGCAACGGCGACCTGGAGACGTGTGAGGACGCCGTCCAGGAGGCCCTGCTCGCGGCCGCGACCCAATGGCCCACCGAGGGCGTCCCGGACACCCCACGCGGCTGGCTCATCCGGGTGGCCTCGCGCAGACTCATCGACCACCAGCGCAGCCAGACGGCCCGCACCCGGCGCGAGCTCGACGCGACGACCCGCACACCGGCCGACTCGCTGGTCGCCGGGTCGGCCGCCGACGAGGCCCTGGCACCCCGGGGCGACGACACGGTGGCGATGCTGCTGCTTTGTGCGCATCCCGTGCTCAGCGACGCGTCCCGGGTCGCACTCACCCTGCGCGCCGTCGCCGGCCTGACCACCGCCCAGATCGCCGCCGGATTCTTGGTCCCCGAGGCCACCATGGCGCAGCGCATCAGCCGAGCCAAGGTGACCCTGCGGGCGGCTGGGGTCCGCTTCACTCCACCGACCCGGACGGATCTGCCCGAGCGGCTGCACGCGGTACGCCACGTGCTCTATCTCGCCTTCAACGAGGGATACACGACGTCACGCGGGACCGAGCTGGTCGACGCCGACCTCACCACCGAAGCGATCCGGCTCGCCGAACGACTGCACCGGGCCATCCCCGACGACGCAGAGACGAGCGGGTTGCTGGCGCTGATGCTCCTCACCCAGGCCCGCACACCCGCGCGCACCAGCCCCGACGGCGAGCTGGTGCCGCTCGGCGAGCAGGACCGAACCCGCTGGGATCGCGACCTGATCGAACGCGGTACGGCCCTGGTCGAGAACGCACTTCCCGCCGGTCCGGTCGGTCCCTTCCAGCTCCAGGCCGCCATCGCCGC
Organism: Propionibacteriales bacterium; assembly: GCA_038257965.1. Lineage (GTDB taxonomy): Bacteria > Actinomycetota > Actinomycetes > Propionibacteriales > Propionibacteriaceae > Microlunatus. Next base: position 4,920 of record JBBSQJ010000094.1, on the reverse strand, counting down.
CGTCCATGGCGAAGCCGCCACGCCCGAAGACACCGACTGGCTGCAGATCACCATGCTCTACCGGATGCTCGATCGTCTCGCGCCGTCGCCGACGGTGAGCCTCAACCTCGCCATCGCCGTCGGGATGGCGCACGGGCCGACGGCCGGGCTCGATGCCCTGGCGCCGCTCCTCGAACGGACCGACCAGCGGCACAACCACCGCGTTCACGCCGCGCACGCCCACCTGCTCGAGCGGGCCGGCGACGCTGTCGCCGCCAAGGACGCCTATCGCCTGGCCGCCCGGCTCACCGCCAGCATCCCCGAACAGCGATACCTCAACCGAAAGGCCGGCTGAGTCTCATACGTGGCCTCACCGCACCCGATGCCGGTGCTCTCTCTCCGGACCGAACGATTGTGGCGAGTCACCCCGCCACCGATGTCGAGATCGGCGGCCCAGCACCGACCTCCGGTTGTCCTGTCCCCGACCTGAGGAGTGCCGATGATGATCCCGACGTTTCGGATCGAGGTGCCCGACCGGGACCTCTCCGACCTGAGCGACCGGCTGGCCCGCGTCCGGTGGGCACCCGAGCCGCTCGGCGGCGACGGCAGGTACGGCGTGTCCCGGGCGAGGGTCGAACAGCTGGCCACGCACTGGTGCGACCGATACGACTGGCGGGTCTGGGAGGCGCGGCTCAATGCGTACCCTCAGTTCCGCATCCCGGTGGACGGCACGGCAGTGCACTTCCTGCACGTGCGCTCGCCGGAGGACGGAGCGCTCCCACTCATCCTCAGCCACGGCTGGCCGGGCTCGGTGGCGGAGTTCCTCGACATCATCGGTCCCCTGACCGATCCACGCGCACACGGCCTGGATCCCAACCCGGCCTTCGACCTGGTGATCCCTTCGCTGCCCGGCTTCGGCTGGTCGGGGCCAACGGCGGACACCGGCTGGGGACCGCGCCGCATCGCTGCCGCCTGGTTGAGCCTGATGCGCCGGATCGGCTACCACAGGTTCGGAGCGGTCGGCAACGACTGGGGATCGTACGTCTCCCTCGAGCTCGCCCGGCTCGCCCCACCGGAGCTGGTCGGCGTGCATGTGACCCAGCTCGACGCGTTGCCCGACGGCGAGTCGGCCAACTATCCGCCGACCAGCGACGCCGGCGTGCCTGCGGAGCTCAGCGCCGCCGACCGGGGCGCGCTGGCGGGACTGCGGTACTTCCAGCAATCCATGGGCGCCTACCACCACGTCCACACCCAGCAGCCGCAGACGCTCGCGCACGCCCTGTCCGACTCCCCGGTCGGGTTGCTGGCTTGGGCGAGCCAGTGCATGGGCGACCTCGACCCGGAGATGCTGCTGACCCACGTGTCGATCCACTGGTTGACCGGCACCGCCGGTTCGGCGCTCCGGATCTACGCCGACCACCAACGCGAGCAGGCATTCCCGGGGCGGACGACGGTGCCGCTCGGGCTGGCCAGCTTCGCCAACGACGTGCGGCCGATCGCGGCCCTGGTCGAACGCGATCATGCGAACCTGCGATCGTGGCGCAGCTACGACGTCGGCGGCCACTACGCCGCCCGGCAGGCGCCTGAGGTGCTCGTCGAGGACATCCGCTGCTTCTTCGCCGACGCGATGTGCGGGTGAACAATGACGCAATCTTCGGGCCAACAATGCGGCGGAGCTGCGACCAGCCCCCCATCGCCGTGTTCGGTGACAGCGTCGTGCAAGCGATACACCAGCGGCGACGTTCACAGTGAGAGCATGACCACTACCACGACACACTCGGTTCGATCCAGCGACGGCACCGAGATCGGCTTCCGACGGATCGGCACGGGCCGACCGCTCGTCCTCGTGCACGGTGGCCTGCTCGCGTCCCAGCACCTTGTCGCCCTCGCCGCAGAGCTCGCGTCCGATTTCGAGGTCATCGTTCCTGATCGTCGCGGTCGCGGGATGAGCGGGCCGTACGGCGATGCCGCGACGCGAGTCGTCGACCGCGAAGCCGAAGACCTCCGCGCGGTCATCGACGAGGTGGGTGCGCACGACCTGTTCGGCCTCAGTTCCGGCGGTATCGTGAGCCTGAGCGCGGTGCTCGGCACCGGCGCGATCAGCAAGCTCGCGGTGTACGAGCCGCCCCTGTCCATCAACGGATCCTCGCCCCTGACCTGGACGGACAGGTACGAACGAGAGATCGCAGCCGGCAAGACGACAGCCGCCCTCATCACGGGGATGCGAGGGCTGAAGGTCGATCCGGTGATGAGCCGCATCCCGCACGCGGCGGCGCCGATCTTGAATCGGATGCTGCGGATGGAGCATCCGGCACCCGGCGACGTGGCGATTCTCGACCTGGTTCCCACCTGGCACTACGACATCGCCATCATCGGTGAGACAGCCGACCGGCTCGCTGACTACGCCGGCATCCGTGCGGACGTATTGCTCATGGGCGGAAGCCGGAGCCCCGCCTTCCTGACCGGCGCCCTCGACGAATTGGCGGGTGAGCTGCCGAGCAGTCGCCGGCTGACCCTTCGAGGACTCCGACACCTGGCTGCCGTCGACCAGCCGCAGCGCGTGGCCGCCGCACTGCGCGAATTCTTGCTCTGAGCCGGCTACGACAAGCAGTTCGACCTCGATCGGCGATCGAGCGGCCGCGTTGGAGGACGCGGACGGGATCGGCACCAGCGCGAACGGCTTCGATCATTCCCGTGCGATAACGGTGCCCTGGTGGTATGCCGCCTTCCATCCGCTCTCGACGCTGCCCTGCCAGACGGTGAGCCGTCTGGTGGGACGAGCACCCGGACGGGACAGCAGATAGGTCATCAAGTAGGTGTCCGATCCCGTGCGGCGAACCCTGGCGTCGCTGACCTGCCAGCCCTCGACCTCGGCTTCATCCACACGCTCCGCGGCATATCGACGGGCCAGGGTCGCCCAGACGGTCTCACGGCTGTAACAGTTGCCGGAGGCCCCGACCTCCCAGAAGTCCGGGGTGGTCTCACGCTCGAAGTCAGCCCGGGTGCTGACCAGATCGCGCCGATGGAACAAGGGCTCCCGGGCCAGCAACGCTTCGCGGATCAGCCGCGGATCTGCGTCCCCCGGTCGTGCGGGATGCCGGTCGGAGCCGGGGTGTGAAACGTTTGGACCCGACCGGCGACGGGGACCGAGACGGTCCCGACGCCACCAGCCGCGGTGCGGAGATGCCGAATCGGCCGCCGCCTTGTCTGCCGTGCGGCCTCTGCCCCGCCCGATGTGGCGGACCAGGGTCGGCGCGACGAGCCGGACCGGAAGCAGCAGCGCCCAGAGGGCGACGGCCGTCCGGGGGGCGAGCAGGGCGATCGGGACGAGAGCGTCGAATCCCAGCGGGGTGGTCGCCAGCATCAGGTTGTAGCGCCGCCGGAGCTGCTCGTCGATCGGCCTCGCGAGCAGGCGCGGGTGGCCGGTGGCGTAGACCCACAGCAGCCGCTGGGTGGCCGACGCGGCGGCGAACGTCGCCATGTAGATGGCGACCGCTGCCGGTTCGTCGTGGTACTCGCTCAGCAACCGGACCGGGAACGGCAGGAACGCGACGAGGCACAGCAGGCCCAGGCTGCCTACCAGCATGGTGTCGTCCACCCGCGCGACGAAGTCGAAGGTGCGGTGGTGGAACAGCCACAGCAAGCCGATCAGCACGAAGCTGAGGGTGTAGGCGGCGATCGCCGGGAGCTGGTCGCGCAGGGCGGCCTGGAACCCCACCGAGGTCAGCCCGGGCGGCAGCCGCAGGTCGAGTGCCAGCAGCGTCGCGGAGATGGCGAAGACGGCGTCGGAGAAGAACAGCAGACGGTCCACGGCGATAGGCCCTCCGATCGCGTCCGGGCGCTGGCTCGCCCGCGCCCGCGGGTCGCGCTGCCGATCCGGCTCGATCGTCTGCAGCTGACTGGTCACAGCGACCTCGCATCGACCTGCCCGCCGGGCGCGCCGGGCGTGCCGGGCGTGCCGGGTCTGCCGGGCCTGCCGGGCAAGCGTCGCCCGTTGCGCCTCAGCAGCACCATGCCCAGGCCGAAGCCGAGCAGCAGCGGCGGGCCGTGCATGTCCGTCAGGACCACCAGCCCGATTCCGGCGACCAGCCAGACGATCGCCCAGACCCGGACGCGCAGGAGCCGCGGGCCGGACGGCGACAGCAACCAGGCGCACGCCGCTCCGACCAGTCCGGCGCCGGCGACCGAGGCCCCGGCGTCATTGACATCGGGCAGCCAGAGCACTCCGAACGCCTGCCCGACCGCTCCACAGAACAGGTACAACAGCAGCCATTGCCGGGGCCCGTAGACGCGCTCCACCAGGACGCCGACTGCCGCGACGAGGGCCAGCACGACGACGATCTGCCACACCGCGTCGTCTTGGACGAACAGCGCAGTGACCAGCCGCCACCACTGACCCGCGGCGATTTGCGCCGGGTTGCGCCACAACGCCCCCAACACCTGCGGGTAGGGGAACTGCAAGACCGACAGCACCGTCGTGACGATCACGACGATCATGGTGACCACGGGCCACCTGGGCCGGCGACCGTGTCCCTGCCCCGGCGGAAGTGTTTCCGACGTCCGCGCCATCGCCGCGGGTGATGGGTGATAGGTCATGTCGAATCCTCCTGCTCCGCGGCGCCCGAACCGAGCGCGAGTGTGGCTCGTCGACGGTCGATCGGCGACGGGACCGAGTCGAGGCACACGTCCAGTGTGCGGTCGATCCGTGGGCAAGACATCGGCCAACTGGCCGAAGGTGCCGGCGGAGTCGCGAACGCGAGTGGTATAGAGCCGAGCGGTGCAGGTCAGGGTGTGGAGTGCCCGCCGCCGCGGACGTGGTCGGCTCGGTCACCGCGCCGGCGCGCGACTTCGGCGGCGAGCTGGGCGCGGGAGCTGAGATCGAGCTTGGTGAAGACGTGCGACAGATGCGTTTGTACGGTGCGGCGCGGGATGAACAGCCGG
>JBBSQJ010000093.1:0-15533 GCA_038257965.1 Propionibacteriales bacterium | reverse complement strand
GGTGAGGCGGGCCAGGCGAGCGCCTCGGCGGCGGGGTGGTGTCGCAGATCGGACGTGACGTAGACGTCGGCCCTCGACTCGCGCGCGGCATCGAGCAGGCTGTCACCCGCGCCCGGCAGCACGGCGACGCGACGGATCGGTCGATCGAGGTCGCCGCCGACGCGGATGCCGGCAGCGGTCGCCGGCAGAGCACGCGCCGTGCGCGGGGCGAACGACCGCAGCGCAAGGGCTCTGGCCAGCTCGCCGACCCGGCCCAACCCCAACTCCTCGCTGTCTTCGGTAGCCAGTTCGACGAGGTCCCACGCCGGTACGTCGTAGGGGTGCGCCACGAGAAGCGCCCGGACCGCGGCCCGGCGGAGGGCCCGGTGGATCACCATCTCGATCCGGACCTCGGCAACGCGTTCGACCGCGCCGATGTGCCCCTCGTACGGGTTCGCGCCGGTCAACGGGCGGAAGGTGCCCGTGCCCGGGGTCGCGAAGGCGCAGCGCTCGTAGGTGCCGATGCGGCCGGCGCCTGCGTCGGCCAGCGCGTCGATCACGGCCTCGGCGTGGCTCTCGGGGACGTACGTGACCAGCTTGTCCGTCGGCTCCGACGCTGCCGGTTCCAGCGGTCGCGTTCCGGCCAGCCCGAGCAGGTCGGCCAGGCTGTCACCTACCCCCCCGAGCCCGGAGTCCGCGTTGGTGTGCGCGACGAACAGTGCCGTCCGGTGCCGGATCAGTGCCTCGATCAGGCTCCCCTTGGGGGAGTCGAAGCGGACCCGGTCGATCCCGTGCAGCAGCAGGGGATGATGAGTGATCAACAGGTCGGCGCCGCATTCCGTGGTCTCCGCGATCACTTCGGCGGTCGGTTCGACGGCCAGGTGGATGGCGGAGACCTGCTGACCGGCGGAGCCGACCGTCAGACCGATGACGTCCCAGTTCTCGGCGAGACGTGGTGGATACCAGCTCTCGAGCAGGGCCGCGATGTCGGCGACGACGAGGCCGGTCACGTGGGGTGCCGTTCGACGGGCTCAGGGCACGTTCGGCGCCGACGGCAGTGCGCAGCGCCCATCAGCTGGAACGCTCTCATCGGCTCATCCGCTGGCAGTGCAGCGAGCGCGCGGCTTCATCGCGTCGCTCGGCGATGATCCGGCGCGCGAAGTCGGCCAGGTCGACGTCGGCGAGCCACGCATCCAGCCGGGTGAGCAGGTCTGCGAGGTCGCCCGGCTGTGGGAACAAGTTGGTGAGAACGTTGGTCCGCAACTGGGTGCCCTTTTCCGCCCACACCCCGCCACCAGCAGAGATCTCGGCGGCCGTGGCGAAGTAGCTGTCGATGTACGGTGCCAGCACCTCGTCCTGACCGCGCTGCCAGAACGAGAGACAGATCGCACGATGGGCGGTGGCGGTGACGTCGTTCTCGTCGACGGCGGTGCGCCAGGCCGTCGCCTTGGCCGCCGCGGTCGGCCGGGCGGCTCGGGCGGCGGCGGCATACTCTGCTCCGGCTACCGTCTTGTCCAAGGCCTCTTCGATCGCGATCGCCGCATCGTCGAGGCGTCCGAGGCGAGCCAGCTGGCGGACCAGGCTCCAACGCAGCTCCGAATCGATCAGCAGTCCGTCCGGCACCTCATCTCCGGCCAGCCAGGACTCCAGCAAATCCGCTGCCCAGCCATCGTGGGCGGCCGCCGCGAAGGCCCGCGCGAACGCGAGTTGATGATCCGACCCGGGCTCGGCTCCGTCCAGCAGGCTGCGTACGCCGTCCTGCCATAGCCGCAGCACGGCGTCGCGCTCGGCGAGTGGACTGAACGTCGTCGACGCCTTCGACGCCCCACCGAGGACGGTGTTGATCGCGGTCAGGTCCGACTCGACCGCTGCGCCGCGCAGCACCAGCCGGACGTAGTCACGGCTCGGCAGCTCGGCGTCGCGGCACATGTCCCAGATCGCGCCCCAACAGACGGCCCGAGCGAGTGCGGTCGGCAGTTCGTGCAGGTGGTCGAGCACGGTCTGCCGTGAGCGCCGATCGAGGCGCACCTTGGCGTACGTCAGGTCGTCGTCATTGACCAGCACCAGATCGGGCAGGGGGCGGCCGAGAAGATCCGGCACGGACGTACGCGGCCCGCTGATGTCGGTCTCCACCCGGCCGGTCCGGGTTAGCTCGTCGGCTGTGAGGGAGTACAGACCGACCGCCAGCCGGTGATCTCGCAGCGTCGGATGGGCCTGTTCAGCACTTTGGCAGAGGTCGAACGACGTGAACCGAGCGTCCGCATCGACACTGAACTCCGGCCAGATCGTGTTCACCCCGGCCGTCTCCAACCATTGCGCCGACCATCGCGACAGGTCCCGACCAGACGAGACCTCCAACGCATCCAGGAGGTCGGCCAGTGTGGTGTTGCCGAACGCGTGTTTCGAGAAGTATCCGCGGACGCCCGCCAAGAAGGCGTCTCGCCCGACGAAGGCGACGAGCTGGACGAGCACGGACGCGCCTTTGGCGTACGTGATCCCGTCGAAGTTGAGCTCGACCGCTTCGAGGTCGACCATGTCGGCGGCGATCGGGTGGGTCGACGGCAACTGATCTTGGCGGTACGCCCACGTCTTCATCGAGTTGCAGAAGCTCGCCCAGTTGGCGTCGGGATCGCCCAGCTCGCCGGCGGCGAAGTGTGAGGCCCAGGTGGCGAACGACTCCTTCAGCCACAGATCGTCCCACCAGCGCATGGTGACCAGATCGCCGAACCACATATGGGACAGCTCGTGCAAGATCGTGTCGTCTCGGGTCCGGTAGGAGGCTTCGGTCACCCGCCCTCGGAACACGTACTCGTCGCGGATGACCACGCAGCCGATGTTCTCCATCGCGCCGCTGTTGTATTCGGGAACGAAGACCTGGTCGTACTTGGCGAACGGATACGGGTAGGCGAAGTGTTCTTCGAAGACGTCGAAGCCGCCGGTGGTCGTGGCGAAGATCCGATCCGCGTCGAGGTGCTCGGCCAGAGACGCCCGACACAGCAGACCCAGTTGCAGCTCGCCGGCGGCGACGGTGTGGCTGGCGTTGACCACGTGGTAGTCACCGGCCACGAGGGCCGTCAGATAGCTCGACACCAACGCGGTCTCGGCGAACTCCCAGCGAGCCAGTCCGTCGCCGAGTGGCGCCCGACCGGTCTCGACTCCGTTGGAGATGACCGTCCAGCTCTCGGGGGCGATCACGGAGGTGGTGTAACGGGCCTTGAGATCTGGCTGCTCGAAACAGGCGAACATCCGGCGCGCATCGGCGGACTCGAACTGGGTGTAGAGGTAGATCCGATCGTCGGCCGGATCGACGAAGCGGTGCAGTCCCTCACCGGTGTGGCTGTAGCGGCACAGCGCCTCGATGCTCACCTGGTGCTCGCCTGACTCGACTCGCAGCGGCAGCCGCGACCCGACGAAGCTCGCCGGATCGAGCGCGACTCCGTCCAGCGTCGCCACCAGCACGGCGTCGGCGATCAGATCGACGTGCAACGGTCCGGACCTGCGCGCGGCGAACCGGATGGTGCTGCTCGAGCGGAAGGTGGTGGTCCCGTCGGCAGGCGCCCGATCGCTCAGGTCGATCTCGACCCGATAGGTCTGGGTCTGGATGAGCGCCGACCGGGCCTTCGCCTCGGCGCGCGTGAGGTTGTCGGGGAACATGGCGTCGATCTTGTCACGGGCCTGATTAGGGTGGCGGCATGGCGAAAGGCAAGATCGACAAGAAATCGGTGAAGAAGCACCGCAAGCACACGCGGGCACGAGCCAAGGCGGGAGGCACGGCGAAGAACCCCACGTCCAAGAAGCCTGCCACGTCCAAGAAGCCTGGCACGTCCAAGAAGAAGGTCGGTGTTCCTGCGATCGTCAGTTCACCGAACGAGGTGCCGGCCCAGGTGGTGGAGCCGACGACCGTCGACTTCTGGTTCGATCCGGCGTGCCCGTGGGCCTGGCTGACCTCGCGCTGGATGCGCGAGGTCGAACAGGTACGTCCGGTCAAGACGATCTTCCACGTGATGAGTCTCGCGGTGCTCAATCAGCACAAGGACATCTCGGAGGACTACCGCGCGGGCTTGGCTGATACGTGGCCGGCGGTCCGGGTCGCGCTCGGGATCGAGCGCGAGTTCGGGCAAGAGCAGTTGGCTGCCTTCTACACCGCGATCGGCACGCGCTACCACCCGCAGGGCGAGCCCAAGGTTCCGGAAACGATCGAGAAGGCGTTGTCCGACGTCGGGCTGCCCGCCGAGCTGATGGACCTGGGCGCCACCGGTGACTGGGACGACGATCTGCGCGCCTCGCACTACCGAGGAATGGATCCCGTCGGTGACGACGTCGGAACCCCGGTGATGCACATCGGCGGCGTTGCCTGGTTCGGGCCAGTGATCACCCCCGCACCCGAGGGCGAAGACGCGGGCCGCCTCTTCGACGCCGTCCGTGAGCTGGCGACGTACCCCGGCTTCTACGAACTCAAGCGCACCCGCACCCAAGGCCCCATCTTCTCCTGACCGGGCGTGCGTCGATTGCCGAAGGCCGCGAGCGCCGGTGAGCGAAGCGTCTGGCGGCGACGAGCGGGTGCCAGGCGTTACACGCACAGTTCAGGTACAGCACGCACAGATCAAGAACAGACAGTGCGATAGTTCTGCCATGCGTGTCCACATCGGCAGCGATCATGCCGGCTATGACCTCAAGAACTATCTGGTGGAGAACCTGATCGACGACGGCCACGACGTGGTCGATCACGGGCCGGGCGCCTACGACGCCGAGGACGACTATCCCGTGTACTGCATCCCGGCTGCGGAGGCCGCGGTGTCCGAGCCGAGCTCGCTCGGCATCGTGGTCGGCGGCTCGGGCAACGGCGAGCAGATGGCCGCCAACAAGGTGAAGGGGGCCCGGGCCGCCCTGGCGTACAGCGCCGACACCGCTCGACTCGCGCGTGAGCACAACGACGCCAACGTCATCGCACTCGGGGCCCGGATGCACAGCGAGTCCGAGGCCCTCGAACTCGTGCGGCTGTTCTTGACAACGCCCTTCAGCAACGATCCTCGGCACTCCCGCCGGATCGCACTGATGACCGACTACGAGAACCGCTAGTGGTGAGCTGCTCGGCGTTCGCACCACGACAACGAAGCGTCAGGAATCGCCGCCCTGGGGTGGCGGCTGAGGCACGGGTCGGCTCGTACTGCCGGCCGTCTTGGCGGTCTGGGCTCGGCTGCCGGTCCGCGGTCGGCCCTCGATCCGGGCCACCAGGTCGGCCAGCACGGACTCCGCGGCCACATCGTCGGCGTGACTCGGCCGGCTGACGTCACGCGCCCGCATCGCCCGGTCGCCGTTGACCAGCCCGGAAACGCCGTCCCGCCCGAAGTCGCGGGGCCACAGATCCCGTCCGTCGCCGGACTTCCCGTGGTCACCCGAGCGGTCCTGGTCCCCGTCAGCACCCTGATCCGCCGGGCGGTGGTGTTGACCACCGGGCGGCGGCCCCGGATGAGGCTGACCTGACATGACCCACAGCCTATCCAGGTTCGCCCTCGCTGACACCGTGGTGAGCGTCGACTCGACCGGTGCGATCAGCGCCGTCGAGCACGCCGGCCAGCCGTTGTCGAGCTACCTGAGTCTGGGTTTGCCGACCGATCCGGCGATCGACTGGGTCCGGACCGATCTCGCCGTCGACACCGACGAGGTGGAGTCGACCCGAGCCGACGCATCGGGTCTCGGCATCACGGTCCGGCACACCTTCGTCGCCGGTTGGCAGGTGCGCTGCGTACTGGCCAACTCTGGCAAGCTCCCCCGCTCGGTGCGACTGCAGATCCCCCTGGAGGTGGGCCCTGAGTGCGTGGCCAGTGCGGTTGCGGAGGGATCGGAGGCGGAACTGCTCGTCCAGCCCGAACACGGTCGTGGACCGATCCTGGCGGGTCGGCTCCGCCGAGGCTCGATCGATCGGATCGGCGAGCGGGCCCTGATCTCGTCGCCCCTCACGCTGGAACCCGGCAGCCGGTTCGTCCTCAGCTGGGAGTGGGGCTGGCTGCCATCGGCCTCCGCGTACGTCCGCAAACGCCCGACCATCCACCCGCTGGCCACCATCGTGGTCCGTGGTGCTGTCGTCTCCGTCCCGGGCGGGCCGGACGTGGCGCTCGTCATGGCCGACGACCTCGCGGTGGAACGCGGCGATCCGGACAGCTACGAGCTCTCCGCGGCCGATCCGGTGGGGACGCAGATCGAGTTGCGCTCCGCTCGTGGTGTGCGTCGGCTGGGTCTGGCTTGGACACCGACCCCCGCTGAGTTGTTGCGTCAGGTCGCGACCGATCTCCTCGCGGCTCCCCGTGGGCCCGTCGGCGTCGTCGTGCTGGCCGGGCTCGCCGCCGCACTGACGGTCCAGTGGGCGCTCGCCACCGAGGCGCTCGATGCCCGCGACGACGCCGGCGATGCGCTCGACCTGTTCACGGCCCGCCTCGACGCAACGGACTCCGATCGGGCCCTGGCCGCGCTGTATCTGTGCGGTGAGTACGAGCGCAGCGGGGACCACGACCTGCTCGAGGCCGCCACGCGCCAGGTCCTCGACGCCAGGCAGCCGAAATGGGGACTCGGCCTCGCGGCGACCAGGATCTGCCTGGCTCGAGTGGCCCTGGGTCTGTCGGCTCGGCCCATCACGGACCAGCTGATGGTGCTCGCGAGCTCCTTGGATGCCGAGGCGAACGAGATACGTCGATTCGCTACCGCCGCCGAGCTGCTCGCGGTCACGCGCTCGGCGGATCCCGTCAGCCGGACAAGCGGATCACCGGCCGAGGACGCCTTGTTCGGCCTGGTCGCGAGGCTGGGCGCCGAACTGGGTGCCGGATTGCCGGGACACCCTGTCCGACCCCTGCCGGTGGAGGAGCTCGGACACGTGCTGATCGTCCTTCGACTGCTGCCCGATGCGCTCGCCGAACCGACGCGTCGAATGTGGGGCGTCTCGGCCGCCGACGTCGCGGAGCGATTGACGCCAACCCTGATCGCGCGGCTCGTCGGCCGCGACGTGAGCCCAGCCCACGTGTGGTTGACGATGCTCGTCGGAGGCGATTGATCCGTAGTGACCTGTCGCACCCCGTCCGCTGGGTTTCGCCACGCAGCCCCGCGAGCCACCTTGTCACGTTCTCCTCGGTCGACGGACCATCCGGTATCGCTGCCTCATCGGCCCTGGCGATGCACCGACCCAGGCACCGCTCAACAGCAAGCTGCTCGAGAGACACCACTCGTTCGTTGCGTTCGGTCTGGCAGAGTGGATGAGTGGCAGTCACCCAGGCGCGTCAGCCCACGCCAGATCGGCCGCGTCCGGACGGGACGGATGACGCCCCTTCCGCGCCGCGGTCCCGGCGACCGCCGGGTATGCTCCGGCTCGAGACGTCGCCGGCTCGCCGGATGCGTCGCTTGCCGTACCTGGTATCCCGGGTCCTCTTTGTCGGCGCGATCCTGATCTTGCTGCGGGGTCTGTTGCCGACAGTCTCCTGGCTCGGACCGATCGTCGACCTCTACTCCACGGTGTTCATCCCGATCGACGGCGGCTCGATCGCAGTCTCGGTCTTCCTGCTGGTTCTCGGCGGCGCCCTCGCCCGACGGAAGCGGGTCGCCTGGGTGATCACGGTGGTCTGGATCAGCGGACTGCTACTCGTCGACCTGTTCACCGTCGTCGTGCTGGCCCTGCTGGTGATGACCGGCCAGAACGACTTTCCGGACCTGCCGACCCTGGCCAGGTTCGGGTTCAACCTCGCGTCGCTGGGCGTGATCTTCGCCTTCTTGATCGTCTATCGCAGCGAGTTCTCCGCCCGCCGCCAGCCCGGCAGCATCCGCAAGGCGTTGATCACGCTCGTCGTCGGCCTGCTGATCACCTTCGGGATCGGCACGCTGCTGGTCCAGGTCTTTCCGGGTGGGCTGGAGGGTCCGACTGGGCGGATCGCCTGGATCGCGCGTCGGATCGGGATCGGCCTGGTCGGCGGTGACCTCTCCGCACTGAACGCGCCGGTGAGTGCACCGCCTGGGTGGATCAACACGATCATGGGCATCATGGTCGGCCTCACGCTGCTGGCCTCGGTCGTGGCTTTGATGCGGTCGCAGCGCCGCGCCGCGCTGGTCGGGGCCGAGGACGAACCTCAGATCCGTGTGCTGGTGGCGGAGTCGGAGGACGACTCGCTTGCCTACTTCGCGACCCGCCGCGACAAGTCGGTCGTCTTCGGTCCCGACAAACGGAGCGCGATCTTGTATCGGGTCGATCTCGGAGTCTGCCTGGCCAGCAGCGACCCGATCGGTCCGCGCGACCAGTGGCCGGGCGCGATCAACGCCTGGCGTTCGTTGGTCGAGACCTACGGCTGGACCCCGGCTGTGCTCGGCGCCAGCGAGGCCGGTGCCACGGCATACTCGGCTTCGGGCCTGCGGGTCATCCGGCTCGGCGACGAGGCCATCCTCGAGACCAGACTGTTCCATCTGGACACCCCGGCCATGCGCCCGGTCCGGCAGGCTGTCGCTCGGCTGGAGAGGCTCGGCTATACCGCCAGGATCAGGCGCCACCGTGACATCGACCACGACGAGCTCGGTGCCCTGATCGCCAAGACGGTCGCCTGGCGCGACACCGAGACCGAGCGCGGCTTCTCGATGGCGCTGGGCCGGCTGGGTGATCCGGTCGACGGGGACTGTCTGATGGTCGAGGCGGTGTTCCCGATCGATCAGCGCGATCCCGGCGCGGCCGGCGACGTGGCGGGAATCTTGTCGTTCGTGCCATGGGGACGAGACGGATACTCCCTCGATGTCATGCGACGCAGCCCGAGAGCCGACAACGGCATCACGGAGTTCATGGTCACCCAGCTGATGGCCGCCGGCCGCGATCTCGGTTATCGGCGGGTGTCGCTGAACTTCGCGGTCTTCCGGTCCGCCTTCGAGGAGGGTGCGCGGATCGGCGCGGGGCCGATCCTGCGGCTGTGGCGGCGCCTGTTGCTGGTGGCCTCGCGGTGGTGGCAGATCGAATCGCTGTTCCGCTCCAACGTGAAGTACCGGCCGGCTTGGCAGCCGCGTTTCCTCTGCTTCGACGAGACCCGCGACATTGCACTGGTCGGAGCCGCTTCCGGCGTCGCCGAAGGATTCATCGATCTGCCGAGCTTCCTGCGCGGACCGGAGGTCGAGGCGGCTCGCTCGCTGCCGGAGCTGCCACCCGCCTCGGTTGCGGCCGCGTTGCCGGTCGTCTCCTCGTCCCGGCAACGAACGGACCGGATTCGCCTGCCGGAGCAGATGCGGCAGCGGCTGGCGCTGCGCGAACAGCTGTTGGCCGACGGCGTCGATCCGTATCCGCCGTCGTTCCGGCCAACCTCGACGTGTGCGGCACTCGTGGTCGTGGACGACTCCGCGGCCGACGTACGGATCGCGGGGCGCGTGTTGGCGGTCCGTGACTTCGGGGGTGTGATCTTTGTGAAGGTTCGGGACTGGAGCGGCGACGCGCAGCTGATGCTGACCCGCTCCCGCACCGGGGACGCTGCCATGGACCGATTCCGCGAAGTCATCGATCTCGGTGACCAGCTCGGCGCATCCGGACCCGTCACCCGATCTCGATCCGGCGAGATCTCCGTCGAGGTGGCGGACTGGCTGCTGACGGCAAAGTCGCTCCGACCGCCGCCGGACAAGGTCCGTGGGATCAGCGACCCGGAGGCGAAGGTCCGGCAGCGCTACCTCGATCTGGCGGTCAACGCCTCAGCACGCGGCCAGCTCGCGGCCCGCTCGCTGGCTATTCGCGCCGTCCGGGACACTCTGGACGCCCGTGGCTTCACCGAGGTCGAGACGCCGATCCTGCAGACCATCCACGGCGGCGCCAACGCGCGTCCGTTCCGGACCCACATCAACGCCTACGACCTGGACCTGTATCTGCGGATCGCTCCCGAGCTCTACCTGAAGCGGCTGATGGTCGGCGGCATCGACAAGATCTTCGAGATCGGTCGGAACTTCCGCAACGAGGGCGCCGACGCCACCCACAATCCCGAGTTCACCATGCTCGAGGCGTACGAGGCGTACGGCGACTACACCACAATGCGGGTCGTCGCGCAGGAGATCATCACCTCCGCAGCCCGGGCCGTGCACGGTGGTGCGTTGATCCAGGGCCAGGACCATCGTGGCCAGTGGCACGAGATCGACCTTGCCGAACCATGGCCGGTGATCACGGTGAACGACGCGATCTCCGGCGCCACCGGAACCGAGGTGACCGCGGACACCGATCGTGCGGACCTGATCCGGATCGCCGACGGCTTGGGCATTGCGACCGACCCTCGCTGGACCAGGGGGGCGGTGGTGCTCCAGCTGTACGAGCAGCTCGTCGAGCACGTCACCATCCGGCCCACCTTCTACACCGACTTCCCGGCTGAGGTGTCGCCGCTGACTCGCGCCCATCGCGACGATCCGCGGCTGGCCGAGCGCTGGGACCTGGTCGGGTTCGGGGCCGAGATCGGTACCGCGTACTCAGAACTGGTCGACCCGGTCGAGCAGCGCGACCGGTTGACCGCGCAGTCGCTCCAGGCTGCGGGCGGTGACCCGGAGGCCATGGAACTGGACGAGGAGTTCCTCGTTGCCCTGGAGTATGCGATGCCACCCTCGGGTGGGCTCGGGATGGGCCTGGATCGGTTGGTCATGCTGCTCACCGCCACCACCATCCGGGAGACGATCGCGTTTCCCCTCGTGCGTCCGCGGCGGCAGCCATGACCAGCAACACCCCTCCCCGCAGTTCGGACCGCTTGGAACGCTTCGGACCCCTTCGAAGGAGTCCGAAGCGTCCTCAGGGGTCCGAACTCGGTCCTGGACCGGTGGAACCGCACCCGGAGTCGGCACTGCTGTGGCCGGTGCTGGGGGTGATCGCCATGGTCACGTACAACACCTGGGCGCTGTGGATCCCGGTCAACGGCCACCCGAGGATCATGGATGGCTATCTTTCGGAGCTCTCGGCCTCCGACCAACCCCACAACCTGTTCTTCCGAGGCGGGGATCTCATCACCGCGCTGATCGTCGGCGCGCTGGGGATCAGGGCCGTGCTGGTGTGGAGGTACCGAGTCCGGCGGGCTTGGTGGCTCGTCTCGGCGTGGGCGCTGATCGTCTTCGCCGTGGCGACCTTCTTCGACGCCTTCTTCGCGATGGACTGCTCACCGGTGCTGAACGAGGCGTGTCGAGTGGCAGAGGAGAACGGGCGACTGTCGGCCATCCACTATGCGCACACGTACACCAGCGTGATCGCTCAGATCGGCGTCGTGACCTCGATCCTGGCGGCCTATATCGCCCTGCGGCGCAGCGATCCGTCGGCTGTGCACCGGCGCTGGTGGCTGCTCGCGGGCTGTCTGGTCGAGGTCGTCGCGTTGGCGATCATGCTGGTGATGATCGCCGCAGGTCTGCCCTGGCTGGGAATCCCCCAGGCGGTGATCGTGGTGGTGGCCTCGATCTGGTTCGCGGCGGTCGGGTTCGGGGTGCTCGGGCCGCCGTTGGAGGCCAAGGCCGGCGAACAGGTCGTCAACGATGCCCGTTGAGCTTCCCGGCCGGGTCATGTCGGCGGGCGGCCGTGCCGTGCATGTGCTCGACCACCACGGTGACGGTCCGACCGTGCTCCTGCTTGGCGGCTGCGGGGTGCCCTACTACGCCTGGGACGCGGTCGTGACGCTCCTGGCCGATCGCCGGGTCGTCCGGATGGACCGACCGGGGCTGGTCGCGACACCGTGGCCCGGCCGACTGCCTACTCTCGCCGAGGAGATCGCCACGCTCGCGGACGTCGTCGACTGGCTCCGCTCAGCGCCGGTGATCGTCGCGCACTCGATGGGCGGCCTGCATGCCGAGGGCCTGGTCCGCAGCCATCCCGAGCGGGTCGCAGCGCTCGTCCTGGTCGACGGCAGCGTGTCACGCGGATCGGTCTCGCCCGGGGACGGCGAGGGCTGGCGCCGACTGGCCACGGTCGCCGACACGATCCTGCGCGTGGTGCCGGTGACCCGGCCGCTCGGCTCCCTGGGGGACCGGCTGATCAGCAGCATGCAGAGCAACAGGCTGGGGCTGACGAGCCCGCGGCCCGCGGCGCAGCGAGCGGTCTATCGCCGACCCGACGCGGTCGCCAGCGTGATCGCCGAGCAGGCGGCGTACGACAAGCAGATCGCTGATCTTGCCGCCCTCCGCGATGAAGCCGGCTGGCCGGTCCTCCCCGTCAGGGTGCTCACCGGAGGCGGCACCGGCGGGGCGAGCTGGATCGAAGAGCAGTCGCGGCTCGCCGAGCTGCTCGGTGGGCAGCAGGTGGTCGTCGACGACTCTCGGCACCTGATGATGCTCGACCGGCCGGACGTCATCGCCGACGCCGTACGTAGCCTGCACCTCTGAGCGTTCGACGCCCGCTCCGGTCGCCGTCGGACGCAGAGGTCCAGGTGAGAGAACGCCGCCATGCCGGAGTCGGGCCGTGAACTGGTCGTGGCTAGCCGGTTGTTCGATCGACGGACAAGACACTCCCGACCACCACCCCCCAGTCGCTCAGGGCACCGGCCGCTGCCTCGAGGGTCGCGGAGGCCCCCCGCCGGGGCCAGGTCAGACCCGTCCACGGGCGTAGCGTCTTGATGTCGAGCACCCGACCGGACCGATCGAGGGTCGCGGCGTCGATCGCGTACCGCATGCCCATCATGTGCACCGACGGGCAGCGCGTGATCCAGAGCGCACCTTCCACCCGGTCCGTGCCCAGCAGTCCCTTGCCGCGCGTGGCGGAGTCCTCGGCAACCGCGACCGGAGCGACCGGGCGACCGTCGGAGGACAGCGTGTAGGGACCTGGTCCAAAAACGCGTTCAGATTCCACGGTGGCCTTCCGGTGCGCCTCGCTCGAACGGGTGTGACTGACCTGCTCGCTGCTTAGAATGTAGCTTCAGGTCCGCGTCCGGATGAATACGGAACGAGGGGGTGCCGGGTGGCGCGGAGGCGCCGAGCGGTCGAGCGAGCCACGTCACGACAGGTCCTCACCGACCGCATCGTCGTCGGGGTGCTCATCGTCGTCGCCGCGTCCGGTCTGATGAGCGTGCTGCCGGCGTACGGCCAGGTGGCGCTTTCTCGGGTCGCCTGCCAGGTGGTGTCGCTCGGCCTGGGTGGTTGCGGAGCTCCCGGGATCGAGCTGGAGAATGCGCAGCTCAGCCCAGCTCGCTGTTCGACGCTGGCCGATCTGGACGCGGTGCTTCCGGAGGTGCGGGTCGAGCACGTGGTGACCGCCAAGGGCATGCCGGTGACCATCAGTCAGGCGCGGTCCGGCGATGTCGTCGTCGATCTCGGCCCGGAGGACCGGTCCGCGATGCCGGACCTGCTGGCCGGTGAGACCCGGAGTCAACGGACGCTGCTCGACGGAGTCTCGGTGCCGGCTCGGGCGGAGTGGCTGCTGCCTCGCGGGCAAGGACTCGACCAGCTCGTCACTGCCACCTACGACGGCCACCAGCAGTGGGTCGAACGTCGCTCGGCCCTGGCCTTGATCGGTTCGTCGGTGCTCGGCACGGCGCAGCAGATTCCTCAGCCCACGGTGCTGTTCAGTCGGGTGCGACTGGACGGGCAGCGCCTGCCGCGGTTGATCGACCAGCCCGGCGGGCCGACGACCGCGACCGACCGACCCGAGCCTCGCGGTCCTCGCGCTCCCAGCGACGAGCTCGTGCTGGACGCCACGGTGCCGGCCGTCGTCATGGTCAACACCATCACCGGGGAGGCCGCGACCTCAGCCACCGTGCGCGGCACGGTCGGGGGGACACCGGTGAGCGGCAGCCTGCGGTTGACCCGCAGCTCCGACGGCGCCATCACCGGCATCCTGCTCGCAGTCGTCTCCGACGGCCGGCTCGTCCCAGGCGAACCCAACGTGTCACTGAGCGGACCGGGCGTGGCCTACATCGCCGTCCCGGTGCGCACCGAATCAGAGCGCCAGCTTGTCTCCGACTGGGTCACCGACCGGGACGGACTCCGGATCCCGTTGGACGAACTGCTCGGCCTGCGCGAGCCCGGCACCGACGACCGGCTGGCCGCGTTCCTCACCCGGGCGGCTACCGTGACGGTGCTGCGCTACGGTGCCGTGAGCACGGGCGACGTGACCTCGCGAGTCGGCAGTGAACTGGTCAATCTTCGTCGCCAGGACTGGGTCGGCGTCCGGATGATGGCGGCCGGCACGGTGGCGCCTCAGCCGAGTGGTGGCAAGCGCACGCTGGTGGACGATCCGTCGTGTCGAACATGACGACTTCGCACCGGTGGTCGCGTCGCGCTGCGCTGATGCTCGGAGTGGGCATGGTCGGCACGATTACGGGCGGGTCCGCGGCGACGGCGACGCCGGTGAGAGTCGGTGGTCTGTCGTTCGCGGTGCCCGACGGCTTCCAGCCCGGGACTTCCGAGCTGTCTCTCGGACAGGGCTGGACGTACTCGGCGGTCAGGGCCGGGGCCGGGGTCGAGCGGCCCTCGGCCGTGGTGCTGGCTCGTGCGGATCTCTCCAGTGTCGTGCCCGAAGAGATCATCAGCGCGCTGTTCGCGAGCTCGATCAACGGACTGCTGCCCAGTCTGCAGATCGGCCGCTCGAGGACCCGTTCGATGGTCGGCGGTGGAGAACAGCGGCGGTTGGAGGTGCAGTACGCCGTCAGCCGCGGGGCCCCGTTCCATGGAACGGTCATGGTGCTCACCCGTTCGCTGCCGGCGGCTGGACTGCTGGTCGTGCTCGGCGACGACACGCTGACGGCGGGCACCATCGACGGCGTACTGGATTCGGCCCGATGGCTGAGGTGAGTGCGTGGTTGGGGTGAGTGCGGTGAGTGGTGTCACGGTGAACGGGGCGCCCCGCGTGTTCCGCACGGCCCTACGGGCCTGGGGGTTGTCGGTACTGGCCCTGGTCACCGCCGGTGCCGGGATGGCCGTCCTCACCGCGAGCAGCTCGACGACATCTCTGGTCAGGATGGGCATCGCGGCCGCCGTCTTGAGTGTGTACGCCGCCGCGATCGGCCTGCTCACCACGCTGCGGGGCGATCGTACGCGGTGGCGGTGTCTGCTCTGGGGAGGCGCGATCCCGGCTGTCGTGGGCATGGTGACCGGCATTGTGGTGGCCGGTGCGGCAGGAGCGGCGGCAGGAGCTCTGGCCGCGGTGCCGTGGTTGGTGGGAACACTGGTCGCCTGGGGGGCGGGGCCGTACCTGCCCGGCTTCAGGCTGCCGTCGATGCGCAGGCTGCTTCGGCGCGGAAACCAGGCCGCGGATCGCTGAACCACGGTGGGTGCCGGGGCGTGTTAGGAGCGTCGTCTTGTCGCTGCTGCTGGAAGATGTGGCCGCGGGCCGTGTTGAGAGCGTCGACCTGTAGCTGCTGCTGGAAAACGCGGCGGCCCCGGCATCACTTGGTGAGGCGCGGCTCGAGATCGCTCAGGTTATCGGCGATAGCGACGAAGTGGAAGCGAGCGTCAGCCACGCGGAACACCGCGGCGAGCGGGCCGAAGCCGCAGTCGATGCTGGTGTCGACCGACGTCGGTGGTGGCGGTGGTGGGGTCTCGTCATCGTCACCGCCACCGCCACCGTCGTCATCGGTGGGTGGCGGTGCGGTGGGAGGGTCGGGCGG
>JBBSQJ010000092.1:0-15744 GCA_038257965.1 Propionibacteriales bacterium | reverse complement strand
GGTGCGGCCCGGCCCGGGCCGCCCGGCGGAGGATCGCGGCCCGGGCCGCTTGTCCGTTCCCTTCTTGGCCCGGTGCGCGGCGTGGTACGGCCGGTCCTCGGCCTGCGGCGTCGGCCCCTTGCCCTCTAGACCACGACGGACTCGGCCGCCGGAGCCGGCGGTGTTGCCCTTGCCGCGCTGGCGGACGGCGCCCGTGCGTTGGCTGTTCCCGGGCATGGGTGCTCCCTCAACTCGCCTGGTGTTCGGTGCGCAGCGACCACTTCGGTCCCTGTGGGGTGTCGGCGATCTCCACCCCGAGCTGGGCCAGCGAAGCTCGAATCGCGTCGGCGGCTGAGTAGTCCTTGCGCTGCCGGGCGTCGGAGCGCTGCTTGAGCAGCTCCGCGATCAGGCCGTCGACGACCGCACCGAGCTGGTCTTCCTGACTGCCTCCGCGCTGCCAGCCGGGGTCGCGGTCGTCCAGACCGAGCGTGTCGAGCATGCCGCGGACCGCACCGAGGTGGACCGCGACCCGATCGAGATCCCCGGCATCCAACGCCACGTTGCCCTCACGGACCGCGGAGTACAACACCGCGACCGCGGACGGCGTGCCGAGGTCGTCGTCCATCGCATCGACGAACTCGACGGGAACGGTGTCAGGTGTTTCGCCAGCGGCGTCGACGGCCCGAGCGACGAAGCTGTCGATCCGGGACAGGGCGGCCGTCGCTTCGGTCAGCGAGTCGTCGGAGAACTCGATAGCCGAGCGGTAATGCGGAGCGGCCAGATAGAAGCGGACCGCCCGAGGTGGATACCGCTTCGTCACTTCGGACACCAGTGCGCCGTTGCCGAGGGACTTGCTCATCTTCTCCCCGGCCGCCGTCACCCAGGCGTTGTGCATCCAGTAGCGCGCGAACGCTCGTCCGGCGGCCGCGGACTGCGCGAGCTCGTTCTCGTGATGGGGGACGCGCAGATCGATGCCGCCGCCGTGGATGTCGAACTCGTCGCCGAGGTACTTGCCGGCCATCGCCGAGCACTCCAGGTGCCAGCCCGGACGACCCCGACCCCACGGGGTGGCCCAGGAGGCGGTCAGCGGTTCATCCGGCTTGTGGCCCTTCCACAGGGCGAAGTCCCTGGGGTCACGCTTGCCGCGCGGATCGGCGTCGGCGGCCGGTTCCATCTCATCGACGCGCTGACCGGAAAGGACTCCGTAGGCCGGCCAGGACAGCACGTCGAAATAGACGTCGCCCGATCCGTCCGGTGCCGGGTATGCGTGTCCGCGCTCGATCAGGATCTTGATCAGCTCGAGCATCTCGGGGATGTGGCCCGTCGCCCGGGGCTCGTAGCTCGGCGGCTCGCAGCCCAGGGCCGCGTACGCGTCGTGCAGCTCCCGCTCGAACGTGTACGCATGCACGAACCACGGCACGCCGGCTTCTGCGGACTTGGCCAAGATCTTGTCGTCGATGTCGGTGACGTTGGCGATGACCGTCACGTCGTAGCCGCTGCGGGTCAGCCACCGGCGCAGCACGTCGAAGACCACTTCCTTGCGGATGTGGCCCAGGTGTGGGGCGGACTGCACGGTGAGTCCGCAGTGGTAGATGGAGACCTTCCCAGGTTCGACGGGGACGAAGTCGCGCACAGCGCGAGTCGCGGTGTCGTACAGCCGGAAAGTCACCGGGGCAGCCTATCCAACGCTCGAGATCGAGGCCCGCGCTCGCTGTGCGCCTCCAGACGCACGTCCTCCCTCGAGAAAGTGGGCGGTTGTGACAACTCGCGTCGGCGTGTCGCTGTCAGACGCGCCCACTTTTCGGGGATGGGCGGATCAGAACCGATCGGCCGGTTGCATCGTCATCAACCGGCGCATGACGTCGATGCCGCGAGCCAAGGCTGCGCGGTCTTCGTCGCTGATCTGCGCCAGGTAGGGCTCGACGTTCGTGCCCATCGTCCGGCGCAACTGCGCAAGGCGCTCGTGTCCACGCGGAGTGAGGTCGATCATCCAGGCTCGGGCATCGGTGGGATCGGACGCACGGCCGACCAGGCCGGCTGACTCGAGTCGTTTGACATGGTTGGTGATCGTTGGTTGCGAGCTCTTCTCGGCCGCGGCCAGGTCGGAGATCCGCCTGGGACCGGTGTCTGAGAGCCGGGCCAGGATGCGGGTCGCAGACAGGCTCAAGTCACTCTCGCCCTTCGGTGCCCAGCGGACGACTCGAGCCGCCGTGCTGACCAGCGCTTCCCCCAGATCATGCAGATCCTGCTCCATCGCGCCAGCGTAGTGGTCCGGCGCTGATCGCGGGCCGATGAGTTCCGGCCCGTCCTCGGCTGTCGGCGCCCTGGATCTGATCGCGACCCGGCATACCCATTCAGCGGCGGACGGCCGCCAGCACCAACTTGGCGAGCTCGCGATAGGCGGCGGCATCGTCCAGCCCGGTGGCCGCCGTCAGCTCCCCGGAGGTGATTCGACGCATCGACGCGGTGACGACCTCCGCGACGAAGGTGCTGTCGACATTGCGGAACGCGTTCGCGCGACGACCCTCGTCGATCAGTTCCCGGACCCGGCGGGCCGCTGCCTCGGTATTGCGTTCGTAGATCTCGCGAGCCGGCGCGAACGCGGCGACGTCGTCGGTGAAGGCCCGGCTTGCCGGGGCAAGCGCTACCGCCACCGCCTCCAGGTATCCGGTGAGTCGCCGACCGGGTGCGCGGGTGCGGACGATCGCCTCCTCCACCTGCTCGGTCGAGGCCCGGAAGTACTCCCGCACCGCGAGCAGCGCGAGTTGTTCCTTGCTCTCGGCGAGCGCATACAAGGTGCGCTTCGAGCACGACAGCTCGGCGGCCATCTCGTCCAACGTGAGTTGCCGGAATCCCTTGGCCAGAAAGAGGTGCAGCAATGCGTCGCGGAGGCCCGTTTGGCGTGGGGTCAGGTCCGAGACCATGAGAATGGAGTCCATTGCGGTACTAGAGTACTCTGTGTAGTACCGCTCTGGATCCGCTGACCGGCGAAGTCCAATGACTGATGAAGTCCGATGAGTGCGGCGGCGAGCAGACTCGGGCGAGCAGACTCGAAAGGGTTAAACGTGATGACGGTGGATCGCGTGCTCCCGACCGACGAGGGTGCAGAGCTCGTCGCGCTCGTCCGCGAGATCGCGCAGGCCGAGTTGGCCCCGCGAGCCGCTGCGGCAGAAGCCGACGGCAGGTTCTCTCGTGAGACCTTCGACCTCTTGGGCGGTGCAGGAGTGCTCGGCATGTCCTACGCCGAGGAGTACGGCGGCCTCGGTCAGCCCTACGAGGTCTATCTGCAGGCGATGGAGGAGATCGCCGCAGCGCAGATGAGTGTCGGTCTCGGTGTCTCGGTGCACACCATGACCTGTCACGCGATGGCAGCCTTCGGCACAGAGCATCAACGTCGGACGTACCTACCGGAGATGATCGGCGGCCGTCTACTTGGCGGTTACGCCTTGTCGGAGGCCCAAGCCGGCTCCGACGTGACGTCGATGACGACGCGGGCCAAGTCCGGCGCGGACGGGTATGCCCTCAGCGGCGCCAAGGCCTGGATCACCAACGGGGGCGAGGCCGACTTCTACACGACGTTCGCCCGGACCAGCAGCGACCGCACCCGTGGCATCTCTTGCTTCCACCTGCCCGCTGACGCGCCGGGGCTCAGCTTCGGCGCCCCGGAGCACAAGATGGGGTTGACGGCCTCACCGACCGCGGCGATGTATCTGGATGCCGTGGCGCTCGACGTCGATCATCGGATCGGCGCGGAGGGCGAGGGCATGCGGATCGCGCTGTCGGCGCTCGACTCCGGCCGTCTCGGTATCGCCGCGTGCGCGACAGGTCTGGCCCAGGCCGCCCTTGACGCCGCGACGGCTTACGCGAAGGAGCGACATCAGTTCGGCAGCGCGATCGCGGAGTTCCAGGGCATCCAGTTCCTCCTGGCGGACATGGCGGCGGCCGTCGACACGGCCAGGGCGACGTACGTCATGGCGGCCCGCAAGCGCGACGCGGGGCGGCCCTTCACCCGTGATGCAGCCGTCGCCAAGCTGATCGCCACCGACGCTGCGATGAAGGTCACCACCGACGCCGTCCAAGTGTTCGGCGGCTACGGCTACACGCGTGACTTCCCGGTCGAGCGTTACATGCGTGAGGCGAAGGTGACGCAGATCTTCGAAGGCACCAATCAGATCCAACGGCTGGTGATCGCGCGCCAGCTGCTCCGCTGAGCCCTGAGGCGCCCGGTCGGTCAGCGTCGACCAGACTGAGGCCATGCAACTGACTTCGGCCGACGTCGTCCTGGTCACCGGCGGAGCCTCCGGGCTCGGTGCGGCCAGCGCTCGTGCGCTGGCGGGCTGCGGCGTGCGGATCGTCATCGTTGACCTACCGTCGGCCCCCGGCGGCGAACTTGTGGCCGAGTTGGGTCCGAGCGCCCGATTCGTGCCTGCGGACGTTCGGGACGAGGAACAGGTGCAGGTGGCCGTCGACGCCGCCGCCGAGCTCGGTCCGCTGCGGGTCGTCGTGAACTGCGCCGGGATCGGCACGCCGGGCCGGATCATCTCCAAACGCGGCGTCCTTCCGCTCGAGGAGTTTCAGCGGGTTGTCGACATCAACCTCGTGGGCACCTTCAACGTGCTCCGACTCGCGGCCGTGGCGATGACCGGCAACGAGCCGAGCGACGGCGATCGCGGCATCGTGGTGATGACCGCCAGCGTGGCGGCCTTCGACGGGCAGGTCGGGCAGGCGGCGTACGCGGCCAGCAAGGGTGGCATCGCCGCACTCACCCTCAGCGCGGCCCGCGACCTGGCCGACAAGGCAATCCGGGTGATGACCATCGCGCCCGGGGTGATGGAGACCCCGATGATGGCCGGCCTGCCGGAGCAGGCGCGGGTGTCATTGGAGGCGATGGTGCCGCACCCGCCACGTCTGGGACGTCCGTCGGAGTACGCCCTGCTCGTCCAGCAGATCGTCGCCAACCCGCTGCTCAACGGCGAGACGATCCGGCTCGACGGTGCTCTGCGAATGCCGCCGCGCTGACCGGGTGGGGTCCGTCCGGGTGGCGGTGTCGTCTTGACGCTGGTGCTGGAAGACGTGGCTGTCGTGCGCCGGCTACGGGTTAGTTCCCGGGCAGATCGCCTTTGGAGATGCGATTGCGGAGCGCCCCGATGTCGAGGTACTCCACGGCCTGGCTCGAGTCCCCGTCCTCAGGCGAGTCCTCACCCTCGTCCTCCCAAGGGTCGTACGGCTTGGTGTGGCTGTCGTCAGCGAAACCCTGCGAGGGATCGAACGGGTTCGCCAGGCCCAGCATCGTGGTCTCGCCGGCCATCTCAATCTGCTCGTACGGCAGCTTCGACAACACCTCGTGGATGTAGCTGCGCACGGCCTCGTCGATGGGGATCTCACGGCCGGCGTCCTCGCTGAGGAACCAGCGGTGCTCCAACACCTCGTGGTAGAGCTCCGCCGGCTCTAGCTTGCCGCGGAGATCGCCCGGCACGGTGGTCACCACCGGCTCGAACAGGTCCGTCAGCCACTGGTGGGCGACGATCGCCTCGTCGGCGTTCTGCTGATCGGTGCGTGCCCGATAGGAGTCCAGATCGTTGAGCAGCCGGCGGGCCTGGTTCTCCTCGGTGTCGAGGCCGGTCAGCCTGATCAGCCGTCGCGAATGGTGCCCAGCGTCGACGACCTTGGGCTGGATCCTGATCGTCGATCCGTCGAAGTCTGTGGTGATGTCGAGCTCGGCGACGTCGAAACCGAGGGCGTTGAGCCGGCGGACCCGGCTCTCGATCCGATGCATCTCGGTGCCGTCGAACTGCTCAGCGCCGGTCAGCTCCGCCCATAACTCTCGATAGCGGCTCTCGATGGTCTCGACCAGCACCAACGGGTCGAGTGCGACATCCAGCAGGCCACCGGCCTCGAGGTCGCAGAACTCGCCGTAGAGGTTGGTCCGGGCGATCGCCAGGTCGTGCTCGCGCTGACCATCGCTGAGCTGGTCGTGCAATTCGCCGGTCTCGGCGTCGACCAGGTACGCCGCGAAGGCTCCGGCATCGCGCCGGAACAGCGTGTTGGACAGCGACACGTCACCCCACAGGAAACCGATCAGGTGCAGCCGGGCCAGCAGGACCACCATGGCGTCGACGAGCCGATTGACGGTGTCCTGACGAACGCCACGGGAGAACAGTGAGCGGTAGGGCAGCGAGAACGACAGGTGCTTGGTGATCAGGATCGAATCGAGCGAGTTCCCGCCGGTGTCATGGCGTTCGGTGACCACCCCCTGGGCCTCGACCGAAGGTGTGTCGAGACGGGTCAGGTCACGAAGGGTTCGATACTCGTGCATGGCCATGTGTTCGAGCACCTCCTTCAGCGCATACACCTCGCGACCCACCCGGACGAACCGGACCACGTGCCGGGAGATGCCGCGCGGAAGCGCGACCAGACTCTCGGCCGGCCAGTCGGCGAGCGGCGTGCTCCAGGGAAGGGTGAACAGCCGGGTATCGGTCTGCGCGGAAAGGAACCGGGGCACTGGCCCATCTTGCCAGCCGCACGGCAGCGCCGAGGGCGCGCGTGTCCGCGATCCGGCGAGCGGTTTCGTCCCCGCCGATTGACGGTGTCCCCGTCCACCACTTTCGAGCACCGGGTGGGCAACGAAACGGCCCCCGCCGCAGCGGGGGCCGTTCTGGTGCTGTGAGATCAGCGAGTGTTGTCGGCCGACAGGCGCTCGCCCGAGGCCCCGGAGAACACGTGGATGTTCTCGGGGTTGATCCGCAGCCGGATCACCGAACCACGCTGCGGCGGCGTGCGCGACGAGATGCGAGCGGTGATCTGGTTGGCGGTGAGCTTCTCCTCGTCGCTCAAGCCGGTCACCGTCCCGTACAGGAACGCGTCGGCGCCCAGGTCCTCGACCACGGCGACGTCGATGCCGATGCCGTCTTGGCCCTCACCCAGGGTGAAGTTCTCCGGACGGATGCCGAGCATGAGCCGCTTCTCGCCCTCTGCCGCCTTGGCGAGGGTGTCGCGCGGCACGGGGACGACATAGTCACCGATGTGGATACCGTCGTCGGCGACATCACCCTCGATCAGGTTCATGGCGGGCGAGCCGATGAAGCCGGCGACGAACAGGTTCTCCGGCTTGTCGTAGAGGTTCAGTGGCGTGTCGCACTGCTGCAGGACGCCGTCCTTGAGCACCGCGACCCGGTCGCCCATCGTCATGGCCTCGACCTGGTCGTGGGTCACGTAGACGGTCGTGACGCCGAGCCGGGTCTGCAGCGCGGCGATCTGGGTGCGGGTCGAGACCCGGAGCTTGGCGTCGAGGTTCGACAGCGGCTCGTCCATCAAGAAGACCTGCGGCGAACGGACGATCGCGCGACCCATGGCGACGCGTTGACGCTGGCCACCGGACAGGGCCTTCGGCTTGCGGTTGAGGAAGTCCTCCAGGCCCAGCAGGTGGGCAGCTTCCTGAACGCGCTGCTGACGCTCGGCCTTGGGGATGCCGGCCATCTTCAGCGCGAAACCCATGTTGTCGCCCACGGTCATGTGGGGGTAGAGCGCGTAGTTCTGAAACACCATCGCGATGTCGCGATCCTTCGGCGGGAGATCGGTGACGTCCCGGTCGCCGATCAAGATGCTGCCGGCGTTGACCTCCTCCAGGCCCGCGAGCATGCGGAGCGAGGTGGACTTGCCGCATCCGGACGGTCCGACCAGGACCATGAACTCGCCGTCGCCGATGTCGAGATTCAGCTTGTCGACGGAGGGGTGATCTGCACCCGGGTAGACGCGAGTCGCCTCCTTGAAACTGACTGTGGCCACGCCACACTTCCTTTCCACGGGCAGGTACGTGCCCGACGATCCGTAGTGGAAATAGCAGGGCCAACCCTGTCATGGCGACGCAGTTGAGGACAAGCGAAACGCCCGTGAGTTTGCCCGCCGCCAAACTAACACGTGTGAACGTGGATGACAAGGTTGTCAGAAGCCGGTGAGTGTCAGGCAGGTGAGTGGTCAGGCAGGTGAGTGGTCGGGTAGGTGGGTGGGGAGTCCAACGAGCTGGAAGTGCTCGTCACCGATGAACGAGGTGATCGCCGCGACCAGCCCGTCGCGCAGGGTGAGCACGTTGATCGACCAGGCCGAGAAGCAGTCCTGCTCCTCGCTCCACAGGTAGCAGGCGATCGCCGGCTGTGCGTTGGCACTGGTCACCCGGTGCTGCCGGGCCCCGCACGCGAAGGGCACGTGCACAGCGAAGTCGCTGACCGCCGATGCTCCGCTGTACCAGTGGGGTAGCGGCGGCATCGACCAGGTGACGTCGGCCGTCAGCAGCTCGACCAGCATGGCGATGTCACCATTCTCCAGCGCCGGGCGTACCCGCTGACGATGTGGCGCAACCGGGCATCGCCCAGGTCGCGGATCGTCGCTTGTTGGGAACGCGCCGGCACGCGAGCTTCGACCACCCCGCGCGCCCGCTGCAGCGCACTGTTGACAGACGCGACGGACGTGTCCATGACCGCGGCGATCTCAACTGCGGTGAACCCGACGACGTCGAACAGGGCCGCGCGCTGATTTCCCGTCAGGTGCTGCAGTGCGGCCACAAAGGCCAGCTCGACCGCCTCGCGTTCCGCGGCCCGCTCGGAGGGATCGCCGAGCCGCGCATCGGGATACGGTCCGAGCCAGGCGACCTCGGTCAGCGGGCTGTCGTCCAGCACGACGTGGTGGCTGGCGGGACCGAGATCCATCGGCAGCGACCGGCGATCGCGGTGCGCGAGCGCGTCCAGACAGCAGCGGGTCGCCACGGTGAACAGCCAGCTGCGCACCGAGCTACGTCCCTCGAACCCGGCGATCTTGCGCCAGGCCCGGAGCAGTGCATCCTGCAGTGCGTCGTCAGCGTCGTGTGCGGATCCGAGCATCCGATAGCAGTGCGCGTGCAGGGTGACCGCAGCGGCGAGACAAGGCGGTCGAAGGCGGCGGCATCGCCGGCCTGCGCGCGCTCCAGGTCTGGATCGACGTCGGTTCGGCCGGTGTGGTCATCACCGATGATTCTGCACCCTCGCCGGGAGTCCCACCTGTAGCAGACCCGAACACCACTACTCACCAAAGTCTCGATGCTCGACACCGCCACTGAGCTGGGCCACCATTCTCGAGGTGCCGCAGGCGCGGCGCTAATACGAGCTGCGCGGCAGCGGGCCCCTGATCGTCTCGGTCGGCGCGCCGACGGACGCCCGCTCGTTCGCTCCGCTGGCAGAGTCGTCATATGTTCATTCCCGGAACGCGTTGGCTGCCCGGGTGAGGTGCGGAATGTCGCCTGAGCCGGCAGAGCGAGACCCTGCCGGCTCATACCCGGCAGGGTCGTGGACCAGCCGCGGACGGGTGGCCACGATCTCGTTTCGGCTGTCGCCAGTCTGTTGGACCGACTCCCCTCCACCATGTCGACACGCCGTGACGCTGGGTGATGCCACCGTGACGACGACCCTCGCCAGACCTCGAAGGAACCGAAGATGATCGCTGAAGATGCCGAACGCGCTCTACTGCTGTGCCACCTGAACGCCCATCGCACGCACTCCCTGGAGGTGCTCGACGACATCGACGATGCGCACCTCCGCCGACCGGCGTTACCGTCGGGTTGGCGGTGTCGGTGGCTCGTGCTGGATTCCGGTCGATCCATCGACTGGCCAGGTCGAGGACTCAGCGATTGGTGACGATCTGCTTGCCGAGCGGCAGCAGGGTCACCGGGATGAGCTTGAGATTCGCGATGGCCAACGGAATCCCCACGATCGTCAAGCAGAGTGCGATAGCGGTCGTGACGTGCGCAACGGCGAGCCACCAGCCCGCCACGATGAACCACACGATGTTGCCCAACAGCGCACCGAGCCCGGACGTCGGCTTCTCCACCACGGACCGGCCGAACGGCCAGGCGACGTAGTTCGCGATCCGGAACGAAGCGATCCCCCACGGGATCGTCACGATCAGGAGGCAACAGATGACGCCGGCCAGCATGTAGGCCAACCAGAGCCAGAGGCCGCTGAAGATGAACCAGATGATGTTCAGCAGGGCAGAAAGGAATCCAGACTTCACAAGGTTCAAGGATGCCCGGCACTGCGCACAGAACAGATAGGGGTTTCCACTGATTCAGCTGCCCGATCAGGCTGCACGGCGAAAGATCTCGTACGCGTCGTCGCTGTAAAGCACGAACCGTACCTCGCGGACCGACGTCTTCGTCGACGTGACGGCCACGAGGGCTATCCGGGCCGCATCGTCCATCGGCCAGCGATAGACGCCGGTCGAGATCGCCGGGAACGCGACTGTCCGAGCGCCCAGTTCGTCGGCAACACGCAACGACTCGCGATAGCAGGACGCGAGGATGTCGGACTTGTCGATCGTCTTGGCCCAGGTCGGGCCGACCGTATGGATGACCCATTGGGCGGCCAGCCGCCCGGCTGTCGTGGCGACAGCCTGCCCGGCGGATAGCCCATCGGGATAAGCAGACTCGCGCAAGGCCTTGCACTCGGCCAGGATGGCGGGGCCGCCCTTGCGATGAATGGCGCCGTCGACACCACCCCCACCGAGCAGAGTGGAGTTGGCGGCGTTCACGAGCGCATCCGCGGCGACCTCGGTGATGTCGCCTCTGACGAAGGTGATCGAGGTCATCTGCTCACGATATCCGGAGGGCCCATGCCCTGAGCCCGCCAGCGCTGCGCCCTGAGGTTGTCGAAGGGTAGCGTCCAGCCCCTGCCGCGAAGCGTCACAATGGTTCGGGTGTGGTGGCGCCAGCGAGACTTCGACCCGCTTCGGCGGATCGAGCGCCCGAGGGTCCCTCCGGTGTCAGCTGGTATGCCTTGCTGCAGGTCCGCAGGTGGGACGCTGCGCTTCGCGCAGGCCGCCACCCGCAGGTGCACGACAGGTCGCCCGGGGCCACCACACACGATGCCGTCTTCAGCGCCTGTCGTCGCGGCCTCCCTTGGCCACTCGGCTGACCGGCCTTGAGCCGGGATGCGGATCACCACGTGGCTCGAGGTCTCGCCTGGGCCTTTCTGTCGGCCACCGAGTGGGACGAGCCGTCTCTGGTGGCCGCGGCGGCGACGACGCTCGGTCGCCGGCATCGTTGGCTGCCCCCGGTCGTGCGCGAGGTCCTGCGCGCCTACCGCTACGCGCCGCTGGATCGGCCAGACGAGCTGGCGCGCTTCGTGCTGGCCGAGACGCCGTTGAATGAGGCCACCTTTCGAGCGGCGCGGAGAGGTACGCCCGTTCGGGTGCGGACGGTGCCCGGTGTTGCGGGTCGGATGGGCCGTCGGCGCTGGCCGGTCCCCGAGATCGACGACCTTCCGGCGCTGGCTGGGCTGGTGGGTGTACCGGATGATCTGCTGGTGTGGCTCGCCGATCCGCGGGGTATGCAGCGTCGGGCGCAGCCGGGCTGGCTGCACGTCTACGCGTACCGATGGCTCGCGCGCCCACCCGCCGTGCCCCGGTTGCTCGAGTCCCCGACGCCGTTGCTGCGCGCGGTGCTCCGCAGGGTGCTCGGTACGATTTTGCGCTGGGTGCCGGTGCATCCCGCCGCGCACGGCTTCGTCCCCGGCCGCAGCGCGCTCACCAATGCGGCGAGCCACGTGGGTTTCGACACCGTGGTCTCCCTCGACCTGCGCACCTTCTTCGCGTCGATCGCCGCGGCTCGGGTCAATGGCCTGTTCCGGGCCATGGGCTATTCCGAGGCGGTCTCGCAGATGCTGACCAGCCTGTGCACGCACCGAACTGCGATCGGCGTGCTCTCGCGGATGCCCGCCGGTGGCGACAGCTCAGCCCGGCACCGACTGCGAGCGGCGCTCCGGGGGGCGCATCTGCCACAGGGCGCTCCCACGTCGCCCGCCCTGGCGAACCTCGCGTGTTACACCCTCGATGCTCGACTCGCCGGCTACGCGAGCGCGTCCAACCTGCACTACAGCCGGTATGCCGACGATCTGGCCTTCTCCGGTTCGGCCGTCGGTGCAGCGAGGCTCGTTCGGGCGGTGACCCGGATCGTCGCCGAAGAGGGGTTCGCGATCAACGAGTCGAAGACCCGGGTCCAGGCGAAGGGTGAACGGCGGCAGGTCACCGGGCTGGTGGTCAACCAGCGTCTCGGCGTACCGCGTGACTACGACGATCGGCTCCGCGCGGTGCTGCACGACGCCGGACGCAACGGCGTCGACGCGGCGAACCGCTCGGGTCATCCGAACTTCCGAGCGCACCTGGAAGGTCGGGTCGGCTGGGTCGAATCGGTCAATCCGGTCAGAGGTCGCCGACTGCGCGAGCAGTTCGACGCCATCGTCTGGCCCGACCGTTGAGTTGAGTTCCATCCCTTCGGTCGCGCCGAGCAGGGAACGGCCACTACCGTCGATGATCAACCACCGACGATCAACCACCGATGATCACCCACCGATGATCAACCACCGACGATCAACCACCGACGATCAACCACCGATGATCACCGTCGGGCAACCTGGACCCGGCACGATCGGGGCGCCGTGCAGGCTCTGGTCGGCCAGTCTCGCTGCCGGGAATCCGCCGATCAGTACGGTCATGCTGCCCATCGCGATGCCGTTCGGGACGGGAGAGACGCAGACGATACCGCCGGGAACCGCGTTGGCGACCGCAGCCGGCATCCCGCCGATCAGCACCGTCGGGACAGCCGCAGCCGGAGTGATCGCGCCGCCGACGTGCGGCTTCGGACCGTCCATCAGTGGGCAGATCACCGTATCGCCGGCGCGTAGAGCCGGTCCTGTCGGCATCGACCCACCTCACTTGCCAGACCGCCATCGTCCTTACGAGACCACACCATCGTCGCACCCCAACTGAAGGCCGACCAAGAGACGGTCGGGTGAAGAAGGCTGCCCATTGGGGCAACCTGGTCGTTGGACCATGTCGCTTTTGACCCACTCGAACCGGTCAGTGACCGCCCTGAGGTCGGATCCGCTGATCGAGAGTGTGAAAAACGACATCCGACCCGGTGAGAGAGCTGGCGAGGGGACTCGAACCCCTAACCTGCTGTTTACAAGACAGCTGCGCTACCAATTGCGCCACGCCAGCGATGCCCGGCAAGCGTACCGAAGGCCTGAATCCCGCCGACGCGAATTGCGCACAACACCTGCAGGTGCAGCCGGACGGTCAGCGCAGTCCTGGCCCACCGACGAACAGCATTCCCTGGCCCGAGAAGCTGACCTGCTCGTCGGCGTAGACGAAAGCGGACTGGCCACGCCTCAGGTCCAGCGAACGGCCGGCCGCGTCGAGCGTCGTCTCACCGTCGACCACGAGCACGACTCGGCCCGTTGCACCGCCGGGCAGCTCACCGGTGACACCCTCGTGCTGATCGATGCGCCACAGTGCGAACTCCGCTGCCGGTGCCTGATAGGCGAACACGCCGGGCGCGTCTTCGATGCAGGGGATCGGCGCCGGGCGGGTCGGATTGAAGTCCAGCACGGCGAGCAGCGCGTCGACATCGATGTGCTTGGGGGTCAGCCCGCCGCGCAGCACGTTGTCGGAGTTGGCCATGATCTCGATGCCGCCGCCTCTGAGATAGGCGTGCAGGTCGCCGGGCGGCAGATAGATCGCGTCGTACGGCCCGAACTCGATGCGGTTCATCAACAACGCAGCGAGGACGCCGGGATCACCGGGATAGAAGCGGGCCAGTTCCAGCGCGACGGAGGTGAAGCCGGAGAGTTCGCAGTCGTCGTGGGCTCGTCCCGCCGCCGCGACCACCTCGTCCACGACCAACTGCGCCGATTCGGTCCTGCCCAGGTGGAGCAGCCGGCCGAACACCTTTGCCAGGTGCGCCCCGGTGCCGTCCCGCAAGGGTTCGACCAGTTCGAGCGCCGATGCCACCCCCAACCGCGCGAAGAGCTGATACGTCGTCCGCGGCTCCCGGAAACCACACAACGCCTCGGTGGGTTCGAGGGCGCACAGCACCTCCGGTTTCGGCCAGCCGTCGCGGTAGCTGCGTTCGGGCGCGTCACGCGGCACACCGAGTGCCTGCTCCCGGTCATACCCGGCCTCGGCCTGGGCGCGGGTCGGATGCGCCTGCAACGACAACGGCCGCTCCGCAGCCAGCACCTTCATCAGGAACGGCAGCCGCGGACCGTAGGCGGCCACCGGGGCGGCGCCGATCAGCCGCTCCGGCTCGGCCGCGATCAGTTCGGTGAGCGGTGTGCCGTCCACCGTGGACGAGTGCAGGGGGTGCGCACCGAACCACAGCTCGGCCTGGGGCTGTCCCGTCGGCTCGACCCCGAGCAGGTCGGGGATGACAGTGGTGGAGCCCCAGGCGTAGGGCTGGACGGTGCCGGTGAGTCGTCGCATCACTCAACCGTCCCGTCCGGCGCTGATTGCAGCCCGCCAGCGGTCGAGCGTACGCAAGGTGGCGAGCGTGCTGGCCCACGGCACGAGCGGCGACTCCGGAGCACCATTTCGCACGCAACGCATCACTTCTTGCGCCTCGAAGGTGTAGCCCTGCCCCGGCCACTGCGTGACGAAGATCTCGGGGTCGGCGTCGCGCTGCCTCACCACTCGGAGTTCGGCGGGCAGGATGAAGTTCTCCAGCACGATCGAACCGGTCGACCCGAATACCTCGAGGCGGGTCGGCAGATCGGTGTCCCGCGAACAGACGACGGCCGCGGTCGCGGCCGGCCGATCCTCACGGGCGTCGAAACTCATCAGGGCTGCGGCGTGGGTATCGACCCCCGTTCCTCCGTGAGTCCCGGAGCCGGACAGGCCGTCGGGCTCGCCCAGGAACAGGTCTACTCCGTGCACCGGGTAGACGCCGAGATCGAGAATCGCGCCACCGGCCTGGGCCGGATCGAGCAACCGGTGGCTGGACTCCCCTTCGAAGGCGAAGCCGAAACTGGCCTGGACGTGGCGGACCGTCCCGATCTCGCCGGCGGCCAGGAGTTCGACCGCCTTGCGGATCAGCGGGCTGGTCCGGGTCCAGACTGCTTCCATCAAGAACGTGTCCCGCTTGCGCGCCAGCGCGATCAGCGATTCGGCGTCGGCGGCAGTGACCGTCAGCGGCTTCTCCACCAACACAGCCTTGCCGGCCTCGAGACACACCCGCGCCGAGGCGGCGTGGTCGTTGTGCACGGACGCGACATAGACCACGTCGATGTCGGGGTCGGCGGCGAGTTCTTCGACCGATCCGAACGCCCGGGCGAAGCCGTATTCGCTGGCGAACGCCTCTGCCTTGTCCGCCGTGCGCGAGCTCACCGCGGCTAGTTCGGCCTCGTCGCTCAGCAGCGCGAGATCACGGGCGAACACCGACGCGATATGGCCGGTGCTCACCACGCCCCAACGGGTACGTTCGGCGACGATCACCGATCCATCTAAGCCCATCAGGCGCCGGCTTAGGTGGTCGATGGCCGAGTGAGACGAAGATCCCAACGAACGGCGATGCAAATGACAGCGGTGTGGTTCAGACCCTAGGATGGCGCCATGGCGGCAGCAACCAGTCCGGAGCACAGCGGTACCGGCCCGGTCGGCGAGCTCAGCCCACGCGACGCGGAGATCTTGGGGTTCGAGCGTCAGTGGTGGAAGTTCGCCGGCGCCAAGGAGCAGGCCATTCGCGACAAGTTCGCGATGTCTGCCACCCGCTACTACCAGGTGCTCAATTCCCTCATCGACCAGCCAGAAGCGCTGGCCCACGATCCACTGCTGGTCAAGCGGCTGCGCCGGCTGCGGGCCAGCCGTCAGCGGCAACGGTCTGCCAAGCGGCTCGGGATCGATCTCAACATCGACGCCTGAGCGCGCTTCCGATCGAGCTGGACCTATACCTGACCCCGTCGACGGAGC
>JBBSQJ010000091.1:0-15962 GCA_038257965.1 Propionibacteriales bacterium | reverse complement strand
GGCTGCGCCACTGTTCGGCACGGTGGCCGGCATCGGCACGGACTGGCCCTATCTCGACTTCGACAGCGTCTGGCTCCACCGGACTGTCGGGCGCACCGGGGTCGGGGTAGGAGGATACAAATGGCCGCTGATCGAGCAGTGCGGGGAAAGCGGTCGATCACTGGTATGGATCGACGACGACATGACCGACCGCCACCTCGCCTGGGCCGAGAACCGCGACGCCGAGGGAACCCCGACGCTGTTCATCCGGCCGAATCCGGCACACGGGTTCACCGAGGATCAGTACGTCGAGATTCTCGCTTTCGTCCGAGATCAGGTCCGCCGCGCGGTCAGAAAGAGAAGGTTCGGGCGCATCCACTACGCGTGAACCTCTCTGTGTCGACGGGCCACCCGGCTCGGGTCGAGCCGGGATCGATCGCGCCAGCCAGAGTTCGACCGTGAAGCCGTTCTTGTTCTTGGGCATCCGACCGGAGGACGTGGCGGCGGATGAGGAGTACGCAGCGGCGCTGCGTTGCGCCGGACTGGACGAGCCGGAGCTGCAACGGGTGCGACTCGAACAGCGCTCGCTGGGCAACCTCGACCTCGACGACTGGTCAGGCATCGTGCTCGGCGGCGGACCCTTCCAGGTCAGTGATCCGGAGGACTCGAAGTCGGCCGTCCAACAACGCGTCGAGGCGGAATTGGCCGCCGTGCTGGACGAGGTCGTGGACCGCGACTTCCCGTTTCTGTGATGCTGCTACGGCATCGGGACGCTGGGTCGCCACGAAGGGGCGCTGGTGGACCGTACGTACAGCGAGACCATCGGCGGCGTGGAGATACGCCTCACCGAGCAGGGACGACACGATCCCCTGTTCGCCGTGGCTCAGCCGAGGTTCGGCGCCTACCTCGGCCACAAGGAGTCCATCACGGTCCTGCCGGAGCATGCCGTGTCGCTGGCGACCTCCGATGCATGCCCCGTGCAGGCTTTCCGGGTTCGAACGAACGTGTACGCCACCCAGTTCCATCCCGAGCTGGACCTGGAGGGGCTGATCACCAGGGTTCGGGTGTACAAGTATGCGGGCTACTTCGAGCCCGATCAGGCTGACGCAACTATCGAAGCGGCACGCGCCTGCGGCATCCCCGATACGCCGCCGTTCCTCGCCCGCTTCGTGGAGTTGCACGCCCGCTGAGCAGTGATCGTCGAATCACCGGGGATGCCTGGGCGCGGCGCACGATGTCGACGCCGGTTTCACTTGGCCGCGGTTAGCGATCCACCTTGCGGAACCAGAGTTCCAGAATGTGGACAGTACGGAATTCTGCGGCGCCTGTGTCGGTTGCATTCTTCATGACCAACGTTCCAGAAAAGATCGTGTACACCGCCGTGGCGACCAGCGTCGGCGGCCGTCGAGGCGGGCGGGCGACCACCAGCGACGGCATGCTCGACCTCGAGTTCACCGCACCCAAGGAGGTAGGCGGTCCGGGCACCGGCACCAATCCCGAGCAGTTGTTCGCCGCCGGCTACGCGGCCTGCTTCAACAGCGCGATTCTGCGGGTTTCCAAGGAAGCCGGGATCGATGCAGAAGAGGCGTCCGTCACCGCCAACGTCGGGTTCGGTCCTGAGGGGACGAGCTTCGGTTTGAGCGTAGAGATGGACGTCGTCGTGCCAGGAGTGGACCTCGAAACGGTTCAGAAGCTGGTCGATCTGGCGCACCAGACCTGCCCGTACTCCAAGGCGACACGCGGCAACATCCCCGTCACTGCGAGGGCCGTCGCAGTCGCCTGAACGCGATCGCCTGGCGCTCTCCCGAGCATCCCCTCCAGCTGCTTGACCGAAATCGAGCGATCCGACTTGTGCGGCCCGATTAGCGCGGACTCAGTTCCGGCGCCGGTTGCGCCGCCAGATAGCTGTTGACAACACCGTCGCGAAACTGCACCACACCGCGTAAGGGGCGAGCGCCAGCCCGGCGCGCCGCTCAGCCTCGAACGTCCGTCGGACGAGGTCGATACTGCTCACCGCGAGCGCGCCGGCCGCCACCGGTGCCGCCCCGAGCCAGTGGAAGCGAAAGAAGATCCAGCTCCACTTGGTATTGAGGACGAGGTTGACCGCGAGCGCACGCCGATAGGCGGTGGCGGCCGGTGGATCCTGCTCACCGAGCCGGTCGAGCGCGACCGCCGACGTGACGGCGATGTCGGTGTAGAGCGCCGTCCAGACGACGGGAAACACCACTCCTGGCGGCTGGAACACCGGCTTGTCCAAAGACTTGTACCACCCGCTGTCGACCTCGCGGCTGGCGATCGATCCGAGTGCGGCACAGGCGGCAGTCGCACCGGCGGTGAACGGCAGGATCTTCCTCAGCATCCTTCCAGCCTAGAGTGGCCGCCGTGGCCGGAGTCGGAACCCTACTGCTGACGCCGTTGGAGCTCGACGCACAATCGCATGGCGCCGCCCGGATGATTCTCAGCACCGGCGGACCGCAGACGGCTGCGATCTCCTTCTACCGAACCTCGGGATACGCCGACATCGCAGCGTTCGGCCGCTATCTGGACTCCGCGGACGCTGTTCACCTGGGCAAGGTCTTGGGCTTGGGCCCTGCACAGTCGATGTCGTGATCATCGGGTTCAGCCGCGGCCTGTCGCGCCTCGATAGCGTGTCATCATGACCGTCGGCCACGCCGCCCAGATTCGTGGGCTCTTCCAGCGCAACATCGCGGGCGACGACGCCTTGCTCGGGTTGGCGCGGATGCGTTTCCGGCAGGCGGGGATGGGCGCCGAGCTGTACGCCGAGACACCGAGAGAACTCGATCGTCTCGTGTCGTTCGTGCCCGAGTCCGCGGTACTACCGACCGTGCACCTGAACCGACGCACCAACGTCTTGATGAGTGACGATCGCGAGTTGGTCACCCGTTTCCAGCGACGATTCGCGGGACGGATCGCCGGCTTCGTCGTCCATGACCGACCGGCGATGGCGCTTGACCTGGAGGTCACCGCAGAAGCCCTGCGTGAGCTCGGAAGCGCGAACGGCCGCGGTCCCGTGCCGACCTTGTTCCTGGAGTTCGCCAACGGTCTCACCCCGGAGCAGTTCCTCGGCGTGGCGGAAATGATCACCGACGTCGAGCACGCGTCGATGTGCCTCGACGTCGGTCATCTCGGGATCCGTCAGGCCAGGTCCGAGATCGGTCGACGACTCGGCACGCGTGGCGCTCCGGCCTTGTTCGATCCCGACCTCGCGCTGAACGTCGAAACCGTGACCGATGCGATCGACAGCGCGCTCGACGCCGTGATCGGTTTGATCGACTCGATGGGCACGATCGACAAGTCGGTGCATTTCCACCTGCACGACGGGCACCCGCTGACCTCCGGGCTCGCCGACCATCTCGGGTTCTTGAGCCGAGTTCCCATTCCGTTTCCGTTCCGTGGTCGCTGTTCCCTCCCGCAGCTGTACGGGCCGGGCGGTCTCTCCGCGATCTTGGGGCACGCACAGCAGATGCGGGCGCAGCCGTCGTACACGTTGGAGATCCACCAGGTCGAGGGACGGCTGCCGCTGCGCGACGCAGCGCCGATGTTCGCGCACTGGGTCGATCTGACGAACGCCGAACGGATGAACTACTGGCTGGCCGTCCTGGCCGAGAATCATGTGCTGGCGACCGAGCTACTGCGGGTCCAGCAAGGCGCCGGAAGCTCGTCGAGAAATGATCATGCGCAGGTCTGATCGCGTAGCGCTCGTCACCGGCGCTTCGCGCGGACTGGGTGGCGTGATCGCTCGGCACCTGGGTAGGGCCGGCTGGGCGGTGGCCGTCGGCTATCGGACCGGGCAGGAGTCCGCCGAACAGGTCGTCGCCGACATCGTCGCTTCGGGTGGTCGGGCTCGTACCTACGCAGGCGACGTGACCGACGAGGCAACGGTGACCGAGGTCTTCGCACGGGTCTCCGACGAGTTGGGCCCGGTGCTCGCGATCGTGGCCAACGCGACCGGGCCACAACCGCTGACCTGGCTCGACGACATCACCTGGCGGGACCACCTCGATCAACTCGAGTTCTTCGTGAAGAGCCCCACGCTCATGGTGCAGACCGGGCTGCCCGCCATGCGCGAGCACGGGTTCGGTCGCGTGATCTTGATCGGGTCGGACATGGTGGATCGGGCCAAGCCGGGATGGACGGCGTACACCGCGGCCAAGGCTGCGCAGATCGGACTTGTTCGGGTCTGGGCCCGCG
Organism: Propionibacteriales bacterium; assembly: GCA_038257965.1. GTDB lineage: Bacteria > Actinomycetota > Actinomycetes > Propionibacteriales > Propionibacteriaceae > Microlunatus. The sequence continues at coordinate 11,771 of JBBSQJ010000091.1, read as the reverse complement.
AGCTCGGACCTGCGGGTGTGACCGTGAACCTCGTCGCGCCCGGCTGGATCCCCGTGGAGCGGCACGATGGTGCGGACCCGAGTTCCTATCTCGCCGACGTGCCGCTCGGTCGGATGGGAACGCCGGCCGACATCGCGGGCATGGTGACGTACCTGTGCTCCGACGCCGCAGGGTTCGTGACTGCTCAACGGATCACCGTCAACGGAGCCCACACCATCGGCCACTGAGCAGTCAGTCGGCGGCCCCAACTCGCAGTTGCTGGAGCGGGAGGCATGGCTCGGTCTGCTCGGTGTCACCCCTCTGCTGCGTGCTCAGCGACGAGGTTATTGAGGTGAGCCTTACTTTACTGGAATCATTCCAGAAAGCGTGACACCCTGGAGCGGAAGCAAAGGACCGACGCAGAGAAACAGAGCAAGAGAAACAGAGCAAGAGAAAAGGAGTCGTCCCAGTGAGTGACACCCTCGAGAAGTCAGCCACCGAGCACGCGGCCCATCCCCCCTTCAAGGCGTCTCAGAAACTCGCCGATCACCTCCAGCAGCTACACGTCGACCTGATCGACCTGCACCTGCAGGGAAAGCAGGCGCATTGGAACGTGGTCGGCAAGAACTTCCGCGATCTGCACCTCCAACTGGACGAGGTCGTGGACGCCGCTCGCGAGTTCTCCGACGCCGTGGCCGAGCGGATGCGTGCCCTCTACGTGACTCCGGACGGCCGCGCGGCCACGATCGCCGCCACGAGCAGCCTGCCCGGGTTCCCGGCGGACGAGGTGGATACCGGCGAAACCGTCGATCTGATCACCGCCGCGCTGTACGCCACCGCAGGCACCGCCCGGCGGATCCACGACGGGGTCGACGCGGAGGATCCGACGACGGCCGACATCTTGCATGCCATCTTGGAGCGCGTGGAGCAGTTGGCGTGGATGATCGACGCCGAGAACCGGATCGCCAATCGCAGCATCCCTCGGCCGATCCACCAGTAACGCGCCGGCCACCGATGGTCACAAAGTCGATCTGAGCGAACGAGCCCGGAACCTCTCAGGTTCCGGGTTCGTTCGTGTTTGCAGGCACCGGCACGACCGTTCGGGCGAGCGCGATCGGTGAATCGGTTAAGTCCATACGACGACCGATCGTGACCCGTTAACAACGCCGACGTCCCTTCTCCGGTTGAGGTCTGTGACCTATCGCCCCTCGGCAACAATCTCGGTACCAATCTCACGACTTCCGTTGACTCTGAAGCGGTTAAGTGTTTGCATGAGCCCTGCGACGTTGCTGAGAGCGAAGAGGCTTGGATGGTCAAGGCAGACGCTGGTGCGCCTGTTCCCACGCCAGGCACCTCTCGTGGAGCGGAACAGATCATCCTGGACAGGGCCCGGGCTCCGCTGACCTGCGGACCGAACGGCTAGCGGCTCACCGGCCGATTCCCTGCTGATCCAGGGACCGAGGTTCTGCTCCGCTTCTTTCTCGGTAGGGCCGTGCCGGCTGACGAATCGGGCGAACGGGCCGCGCCAAGGGATCGAGCCGATGTAACGGCGCGGTGCCAGCGGTCTCGGGGTGCCGACGGCGCCCGCCGGAACCCGAAGCACCACAGACAGAGCACTTCAGGCAGCGACGGGACCCGCTCGTCGACGGCTTCTCGAGGAAAGGGAAGAATGAACGACACGCACGACCACGGGTCATCGCCTCAGATGGCCGAAAGCGGCGCCGATTGGCGGTCTTGGAACCCCAGCCGTCGTCGGTTCCTCACGTTGACCGGCCTCGCCGTCGGCGGAACCGTCATCGGAGTCAGCGCCGCAGGGTGCGGCACGGCCCAGACGGGCAGCAGCACCGGGTCCGGCGATACGAAGGGCCGCCCGGGAGCCTCCGGTGAGACGATGTTCGTCGCCGGCTTCCAGTGGGGCCCGCCGAAGAGCTTCAATCCGCTCGCACCCGCGCCCGACTGGCCCACCGCCCCGAACCAGAGCCAGTTCATCTACGAGACGCTGCTCCGATTCAACCTCCTCGACGGATCGCTGCAGCCCGGCATCGCCAAGACCGTCGAGCTCACCGACAAGACCACCATGACGGTGCCGATGCAGGACGGCACCAAGTGGCAGGACGGCTCCGACCTGACCGCGGACGACGTGGTGTTCACCTTCGAACTCGGCAAGACCGCGAGCGTGAACTACTCGACCGTGTGGCAATACATCGAGTCCGTCACGGCCACGGACCCGAAGACGGTCACCTTCAAGCTCAAGTCCGACCCGTACAACCCGAACATGGTCAAGAACTACATCGCGACCGTGTACATCCTGCCGAAGGCCGTCTTCAGCAAGATCGCTCCGGACAAGATCCCGTCCGACACCAACCTGCAGCCGATCGGGTCGGGTCCCTACAAGCTGGACAAGTACGACCAGACCCAGGTCAATCTGACCCGCTACGACGACTACTGGGGCAAGAGTGTCTACGGCACTCCGGAACCGAAGACGATCAACCATCCCATCTTCAAGAGCAACAACGACGGCGACGTGAAGCTGGGGAGCGGCGAGATCGACGTCAGCCAGCAGTTCACGGCCCAGATCTGGAAGATGTGGGAGGCCGGGAAGCCGGTCTCCACCTGGATGAAGAAGAAGCCGTACCATGTGCCCGGACAGATCCCGCTGTTGATCTTCAATCTCGACAAGAAGGGCCTGAACAACGTCAAGGTCCGGCAGGCCATCGCTTACGGGATCAACTATCCGAACATCGCCACCACTGCGATGTCGGACTACTCCGTGCCGGCCAACGCAAGCCTCATCATTCCGACCGGCTACGAGGAGAAGTACTACGACGCGGATGCGGTCAAGACCGACGGCTGGTCCTACGACAAGGACAAAGCCATCTCCATCCTGGAGGACGATCTCAAGGCCAAGAAGGGTTCCGACGGCATCTACCAGCTTCCGGACGGCACCAAGCTGGGCGGTTGGAAGCTGATCACGCCGACCGGCTGGACCGATTGGAACACGGCCTGCGAAATCGTGGCCAAGTCCGCTCAGGAGATCGGCATCGGCATCACGACCGAGTTCCCGCAGTTCCCGCAGATGTTCTCCTCGCTGCAGAACGGCAACTTCGACCTGGCGATGTACAACTACACGGGCGTCAACCCGGCCAGCCCTTGGGTCCGCTTCCGTGATGCGATGGACGACCGCGGCGTGCCGGCCGTGGGCAAGACCGCGTTCTGGAACTACAACCGGTTCTCGAACAGCCAGGTCGCTGCACTGCTGGACAAGGTGGCCGCTACCACGAGCGAGGACGAGGCGAAGAGCGCGTACGCCTCTCTGGACAAGATCTATCGCCAGTACATCCCGGTCGTGCCGCTGATGTATCGCCCGCTGGAGTTCTACGAGTTCAACGCCAGCAACTGGACCAACTTCCCCACCGAGGAGAACCCGTACGCGCCGCCGATGTGGCAGGGCGCGGGTATCCAGTGGCTGTTCAAGATCAAGAAGGTCGGCAGCTAGGTCCTTCGGACCCGGACGGTCCGGCGGTGATCCATCCCGTTGGAGACCGTCGGATCGCCCGGGCTCGAGCACTCACCTTTCTGTCCCTGACGGCACGACGCAAAGGAGCGTGAGCAGCACCCATGGGTTTGGCTCGCTATTTGGGGCGCAAGCTGGTCTGGACCATTGTGGTCTTCTTCGTGGCTTTGCTGCTCAACTTCATCCTGCCGCGGCTGATACCCGGCAACCCGGTCGACGCGATCGTCGGCAGTCTCGCTCGTGGCGGCGGCGCCTCGGGCCAGGCACTCGAGAAGATCCACGCGCACTACATGGCCGAGTTCGGCCTCGACAAGCCGATCTGGCAGCAGTTCTTCATCTACGTGAACAACATCTTGCACGGCAATCTCGGGACGTCGTTCGGGCAGTACCCGGCGTCGGTCAACTCCCTGATCGGCCAGGCGCTGCCCTGGAGTCTGGCGTTGATGGTCCCAGCGGTTCTGATCGGCTGGGTCGTCGGCAACATCCTGGGCGCCGTTGCCGCCTACCGGGGTGGCTGGGTGGATCGAGGCGCGTTCGTCGGGTCACTGTTCTTCTCGAGCATCCCGCCCTTCGCACTCGGGATCATCATGCTGTTCCTGGTGGCGGTGAAGATGGGCATTCTGCCGATCGGCGGTGCCTACTCGTTCGGCCTGTCTCCTGAACTGTCCGCCACGTTCCTGGGCGACGCGATCACGTACTGGTGGTTGCCGTTCTGGTCCGTCGTCCTGGTGTTCATCGGCGGTCAGGCCGTGGGCATGCGGTCGATGGCCATCTACGAGCTCGGCTCGGACTACGTCAACTACAACCGGGGACTCGGCGTGAAGGAGACCTACACGGTCAGTTACATCTTCCGGAACGCGATGCTCCCGCAGATCACCGGTCTGGCTTTGGCGATCGCCGGCATCGTCGCCGGCGCGCTGATCACCGAGTTGGTCTTCTCCTACCCCGGTCTCGGCAGTCTGTTGTTCGCCGCGATCGGCCAGAGCGACTACCCGGTGATCCAAGGCATCACCTTGTTGATCACGATGGCTGTGATCATCGCGAACTTCGCCGTCGACGTGCTGACCGGCTTCATCGACCCCCGGATCCGGGCCGCCGAGACAGGAGAACGCTGATGAGTTTGCGTGGCTTGAGTCCCCGGTTCTGGGTCGCGGCGGCGATCGTGGCCTTCGTCCTGCTCGTCGGACTGGTGGGACCGCTGGTCGTGACGACGGATCCGAACGCCACCATCGGTGGGTTGTACGACGAGCCTCAGGGCTTCGGAGCACTCATCCTCGGCACCGACAACGAAGGCCAGAGCGTGATCGCGAACCTGGTGTACGGCACCAGGACGTCGCTGATCGTCGGCCTGGTGGCCGGCGTGATCGGCACGGGGATCGGGTTGCTGGTCGGTCTGGTGGCCGGCTACCGGGGCGGCTGGCTGGACGACGTCCTGAGCGCGATCGTGAACGTCGGCCTGGCCATCCCGGTCATCGTCGTCGTCATCTTGGTCTCGGTGTCGCTGCCCTCTCGCAACCTCTACACCCTGGCGTTGGTGATCGGCTTCACCGCCTGGTTCTGGCTGGCCCGGGCTGTGCGGGCGCAGACCACCAGCGTACGAACGCGTGAGCACATCGACGTGGCCAAACTCTCCGGAGCCGGCTTCTGGTCCATCCTGGCGCGCGACGTGCTGCCCTACCTGCTCTCGTACGTCGTCATGGCGGCGATCCTGCAGATCTCCGGCGCGATCTTGTTCGAGGCCACGTTGAGCATGCTCGGCCTGGGCCCGTCGAACGCGACCAGTCTCGGCACGATGCTCTACTGGGCGATCGCGTGGGGCTCGATCCGCACCGGCGCGTGGTGGGCGTTCTTCCCCCCGACGATCATGCTCACCTTGATCGTGTTCGGTCTGCTCCTGCTTCAGTCCAGCCTCAACGAGGTCTTCAATCCACGCCTGCGCCGTGGCAGAGCGGCGCGGAAGAGGGCTCAGGGCAAGGGCAAGACCGGCGCCGAGGTCGACCAACCGATCGATCTCGGCGAACCCGAGTTGGTCGGCAGCGCCGGCATGCTGGAGACGCCGGTCGCGTCGGGAGAGGAGAAGCGCTGACATGGCGAACCTGGTCAACGCCGAAAACATCCGTGGCGTCTACTACACCGGCGCCGCGGATGTGGTCGCCGTCAACGACGTCACCATCAAGATCAACGAGGGTGAGGTCCTCGGGCTGGCCGGCGAGTCCGGCAGTGGAAAGACGACGCTCGGATCGATCATCTCTCTCATCGCGAGGCCACCGCTGCACGTGGAGGACGGCACGCTGGAGATCGACGGCAAGGTCCAGCAACTCGGCGACTACGACAAGATCCCGCGGAGCTGGCGGGGGGCCGTCGTCTCGATGCTGCCGCAGGGAGCGATGAACTCGATCAGCCCCACCAAGCGGATCCGACAACTCGTCTACGACGTGATGCGATCCCACGATCGCAAGATCAGCCGGGATGAGGCGCTGGACCGGGCGCGCGACAGGATGACGATGCTCGGCCTCCCGACGCGGGTGCTGGACGCCTATCCGCACCAGTTGTCGGGCGGGATGAAGCAGCGTACCGTCACCATCATCAGCACCCTGCTCAACCCGCGCCTGCTGGTAGCCGATGAACCGACCTCCGCGCTGGACGTCAGCTCGCAGAAGATCCTGATCGAGATGCTCCAGGAGATGCTCGACAAGCGGATCATGGCCGGCATCATCTTCATCACGCACGATCTGCCGGTGCTACGCACCGTGGCGACTCATATCGGCGTCATGTACCAGGGCCGGATCGTGGAGTCCGGCCCCACCGACATCATCGTCAACTCACCCGAGCATCCCTACACCCAGGCGCTGCTCGGTTCCGTGCTGGTTCCCGAACCGAAGTACTCCAAGATCAGGATCGAGGGCATGAGCGACTTCAATCGAGAGGACTTCGACGCTGCGGCGGTGATGCACTCGTGACCGAGATCTTCGTCGCCGAGAACGTCACCAAGACCTTCGGTAGCGGCCGACACAAGGTCGAGGCCGTCAAGGATGCCTCCTTCACCCTCGAGAAGGGCAGCATCACCACCATCGTCGGTGAGAGTGGTTCCGGCAAGTCCACGATCGCCCGGATGGTGCTCGGGTTGTTACCCATCACCTCCGGCAGATTCACCTTCCAGGGCAAGGACGTCACCAAACTCAACGGAAAGCAACGGGCGGCCTACTACCGCGAGGTGCAGGCCGTCTTCCAGGACCCCTTCTCCGCGTTCAACCAGTTCTTCACCGTCAAGGACCTGCTCACCCGCTCGATGAAACTTGTCGGTAGCAAGGTCGGCAAGGAGCGCATGGAGGAGTCGCTCGGGCATGTCGGGATGGACCTCAGCGCGCTCGATCGGTATCCGCACCAGATGTCCGGCGGTCAGCGGCAGCGCGTGATGATCGCGCGCGCGTTGATGATGAAGCCGACCATGCTGGTGGCCGACGAGGCGACGTCGATGCTGGACGCCTCGTTGCGCGTGAACGTCCTCAATGTCTTGAAGGACCTCCGCGACGATCTCGGGATGACCGTGCTGTTCATCACTCATGACATCGGCCAAGCCTGCTATCTCGCCGACCAGGTTCTGGTCATGGAGCACGGCCTCATGGTCGAGCAGGGAGCGACCGACGACGTCATCTTCCATCCGACGCACGAGTACACCCAACGTTTGCTCGCCGACGTACCCAAGCTGCACGACCTCGACCTTCACTGAACCCGTACCGGGCGCCCAAATGACGCAGGAGACGAATCGCGCACCTTAAGCGCTTAAGGCGTGACCTTGGGCGGCCTCATCTATCTCCTTCTCGGCTGGCGAAGACGATTCATCTCATGTGAATATTTGACGCCGCTAAATCACACTCTGCAGCACCTTTAATCGACCCCTCGAAAATCGGTGCCACGAAGATCAGTACCACGCCGATAGATACCCAGTCGAGCTATCGTGCGCGATCGAAATATAGGTAGTCACGGGCAAACATTCGGAGGAGACTGCATATGGAAACTTGGAACTGAAACGCCTAATTGACGTGATTCTCAAACCCTCCGGCGGTCGCCCAGCAACGCGCCCGATGACGGATCAACAGTGAGCAACCGGCTGCGTCCTGCCGACGACCGGGTCCCCTCAGCGCGGATCACGATCAAAGACATCGCGGCCAGAGCCGGGGTGTCGATCGGGGCCGTCTCGTATGCGCTCAACGGCCGCCCCGGGGTCTCGGAGGCGACGAGGCTTCGGGTGCTCACCGTTGCCGAGGAACTGGGTTGGGTGCCAGACAACGCAGCCCGCAGACTAGCCGGCGCGCAGACCGAGACGGTCGGTCTGGTGCTGACCTCGAGCACGGCGAAATCCCTTGGCGTGGCGCCATGGTTCATGGAGTTCATCGGCGGGGTCGCGACCGTCCTCGCCGAGCGGGGGTACGGCATGATGATGCAGGTCGTCTCGGACGTCGACTCCGAGATCGAGGTCTATCGCAAGTGGTCTAAGTCCCGGTCGGTGGATGGAGTCATCCTGGTGGACCTGCGAACTGCCGACCCACGAGTCGCCGCGGTCCGGGCGTTGCGACTGCCCGCGGTGATCGCCGGCCCGCCAGAGGTGGCGCAAAACTTCGCCTGCGTTTGGATCAACGACGGCGCGGCCGCCCAGGAGGCAATCCGCTATCTGGCTGCCCTTGGTCATCGTGATATCGCCCGGGTCAGCGGGCCGGCAGAACTGGTGCACGTGCAGATCCGTCAGGCGGCGACCGCAGAGGCAGCCGCTGAGCTCGGACTCGACGTACGCACCTGGTTCACCGACTACTCGATGGAGTTAGGTCGGCGAGCGACCCGGGAGATCTTGATGTCTTCGCCCCGACCGACCGCGATCCTGTACGACGACGATCTGGGCGCAGTGACCGGTCTGGCCGTCGCCCGCGAACTCGACTTCCGCGTCCCCGAGGACGTCAGCCTGCTGGCCTGGGGCGACTCGACCCTGTGCCAGACCACGTTTCCACCACTGTCGGCGATGAGCCATGATGTGCTCGGATACGGGGCGCACGTGACCCGTCGGTTGCTCGAGGTCCTCGCCGGTGCCGCCCCCGCCGCACACCAGGACGTCACACCGCGGATCATGCCTCGGGCCAGCACAGCGCCGCCGAGCGAAAAGCAGCCGCTCACCAGTCGGCGGGTGCCCCGAGCCAGTCGGCAGGTGCCCTGAGCAAGTCGGCAGGTGCCCTGAGCCAGTCGAACGGCGCGACCGTCACAGTTGCCTGCACGCTCGTGCTGGAAGGCGCGAGCTACCAGCGCGAGTGGACGCTGGGTCGGATCTTGCGGTCGTACAACTCGGTCAGCGAAGCATCGAACGCGGGGCTGAGTGAGGGCAGCGAGCCTGCGGCCGCATTCGAACGGACTTGCTGGACGGAGCGGGCTCCGGGGATCACGGTGCTCACAGCCGGCTGGCCGCACACCCAGGCCAATGCGGCCTGGGCGGGCGACACCGCCGCCCCGAACTCCTCCTCCACCAGCGTGGTGAACTCCGCGGCGGCGGCCACCCCGGTCTCGAAATCGACCCCGGAGAACGTCTCCCCGACGTCGAACGCCTCGCCGTGGCGGTTGAACGACCGGTGATCAGTCGGCGAGAACGACGTCTCCCTGGTGTAACGCCCGCTCAGCAGACCACTGGCGAGAGGAACCCGCGCGATGATGCCGACGCCGGCAGCCTCGGCGGCGGGCAGGACATACTCCAGCGGCTTCATCCGGAACACGTTGAGGATGAGCTGGACCGTCGCCGTCCCCCGTCGCGATATCGCGGTCAGCGCCTCGTCGGTCGTCTCGACGCTCACCCCGTAATGGGCGATCGCACCCTCGGCGACCAGCGTGTCGAGCGCGTCGTACACGGCATCGTGGGAATAGACGGCCGTCGGCGGGCAGTGCAACTGGACGAGGGCGAGTTGATCGACGGCGAGATTTCGCCGCGACCGATCGATCCAGTCGCGGAAGTTCCCCAGGAAGTAGTTCTCCGGGACCTGTTGGACCCGGCGACCCATCTTCGTCGCCACCATGATCATCTGGTCGGGGTTGTCGGCCAGGAAGCGGCCGATCAATTGCTCGCTGCGGCCGTCGCCGTAGACGTCGGCGGTGTCGAAGAAGGTGATGCCGTTCTCCACGGCCGCATCGAGCACCGCCAGTGCCTCTCGTTCACTGACGTCGCCCCAGTCCGACCCCAGCTGCCAGGTGCCCAAACCGATCACGGAAACAGGTTTCTCGGTCCGACCGAGTACGCGTTCGTCCACGTCACCCACCCTATTCGTCACCCTGCCACGCGGCGTGATTCAGCAAGTGTGCAGTTGTCGCAGATTGAGCCGGCGTGTCGCGGTAGGAGTTGCACAGTTTCCGGGGGAGAAGGAACGGCTAGCGCTCAGGCTCAGGCGGCCGGATCCAGCAGAGCGTCGACGAAAACCTCCGGGTCGAATGGAGCAAGGTCGTCGACTCCTTCTCCGAGCCCGACGAGTTTGACCGGTACACCGAGCTCCCGCTGGACCTGCACCACGATGCCGCCCTTGGCCGACCCGTCCAGCTTGGTGAGCACGATCCCGCTGATCTGGACCGCCTCGGCGAAGATCCGAGCCTGGACCAGGCCGTTCTGACCAGTGGTCGCGTCCAGGACGAGGAGCACCTCCCCCACCGGGGCTTGACGTTCGATGACCCGTTTGACCTTGCCGAGCTCGTCCATCAGCCCGGTCTTGGTGTGCAGCCGGCCCGCCGTGTCGACGAGCACCACATCGACCTCCTGCTCGATCCCGGCACGTACGGCCTCGTACGCCACGCTCGCCGGATCGGCGCCCTCGCCTCCTCGTACGGTCGGCACGCCGACCCGGCTGCCCCAGGTCTCGAGCTGGTCTGCCGCAGCGGCTCGGAACGTGTCCGCCGCTCCGAGCAGCACGTCCTTGTCCTCCGCCACCATTACCCGAGCCAGCTTGCCCACGGTCGTGGTCTTGCCGGTGCCGTTGACGCCGACCACCATGATCACCGCCGGCATGTCGGTCCGGCTGTCGGCCAGTGTCCGGTCCATGCCCGGGTCGATCAGTTTCAACAGTTCCTGACGCAGCACGGCCTGGGCTGCCTTCGGGTCGGAGATCGCATCGACGCGGATCCGGCTGCGCAGGGCGGTGACCAGCTCGGTGGTGGGATCGACGCCGAGGTCGGACTGGATCAGCACAGCCTCGAAGTCGTCCCAGGTCTCATCGTCGATGTGGTCGCGAGAGATGAGCGTCAACAGCCCGCGGCTCAACGCACCCGTGGAGCTGGACAGTCGGCGGCGCAAACGCGCCATCCGTGTCTGCGGCGGTTCGGGAGCATCGACCGGGCGCGGCCGCGGCTCGACGAGCTCGGCTTCGACGACCTCCGGCGAGTCCGACACCGCCGGCTCAGCGACGTCGACAGATGTGCCGTCGTCGTCGCCAGCATCCTGCGCCGGCCCGGTCCGCGCCGACGAGGTCGGGCCGAGTTCCTTCGGGCCGCGCCCGCCAAGGGCTCTACGACGCCTGAGCGCGATGACGCCGGTCAGCACGAGCGCCGCCAAGATCAGCCCGGCGACGACGAGCCAGAGGGTCATGGGATCCACGCGGTCATCCTAGGGTGCTGGCGGCGTCGGATTCAGCCGAGCACGGTCGGCGCAGGATTGCGCCTCAACGCCTAACGGGTCAGGCTGGACTCGACCGCACGGACGAACCTCTTCGGCGGCTTCGCATCACCGTTGAGGTGCTTGGCCGCACGGGTCAACTGGCGGCTGACCTTGGGCGCACGATCTGTGCCGCGCCCTTCCATGCCCACCATGACCATGCCGGCGACAATACCGGCGATCAGAAGAACCGCGATCATGGTGATCAGGATGAGAGTCACGTCGATGGCCTTTCACTGCTTGTGCACCTTGCGATGAGATGGATGCTTGCGGAGAAGATGCCTGCTCGTCGATCCGGCCGCGGCCCTGCCACCGTTTCGTCGAACCAGCGCTTCCAGCCTAGGCGGACGGAATCGCTCGACCCTGCAACTGGACGGACTTGGCGGCTTCGATTTGGTCACGATCCACGGCCCGGAAGCCGCGACGTCGGTCGGAGGTCACCATCCACAGCGCGGTCGCCCAAGTAGCTCTCCGCGTTCGGATCCTCTGTCGGGGGGGGGGGTGGGGGTGTGCGCGCCGGCCCCCCCCCCGGGGGGCCCCACCCGGGGTGGGGGCGGGCGGGGGGGGGGGGGGCCCCCGGCGCCCCCCGGGGGGGGTGGGGGGTGGTGG
>JBBSQJ010000090.1:0-16002 GCA_038257965.1 Propionibacteriales bacterium | reverse complement strand
CGCCGCCGAGGACGAGGATGACGGTGTCATACTCGCGACCTTGGAAGGTGTGGACGGTTCCGACCCGAACCGTGTCGACCGCCTTGTCGATCTGTTCCGGAGTGAGGGACAACGGCAGCTGGTGCAGGTGGAAGCGGAGTGCGTCCGGCGCCAGGCGCTGTAGGGCCTTCGTCACCCTCTTGAAGGGACTGATGATCGCGATCGAGGGCGCTGCGTCCGAACACACGTTCGCCAGGACCTGTTGGACTGCTTTCCAGTCCTCACCGTAGAAATGATCACGAACTGCCGGTGGTCGGGGGATGTCGATCCATCGGCTTGGACGGAGTTGCTCGGCGCCGTGACCCGGCGGGTTGCGTCCGAGCACCATCTTGTCGTCGTAGGCCATCTGGTTCGCGATCGAGAACATGGGATCGCGGCAGCGATTGTGTACCAGCAGCGGCAGCGACACCCATCGCCCACTCCGTTGCGTTCCGAGGGAGACAACCGAGTCGGCGAGCGTCTGCACCGAAGCGCACGTGGGCGCCAGCTCGAGGGGGCGTGGTGATGGCGGAGCAGCTGGTCGACCAACGCGCGCGGAAGGGTGACCACAGGCTCGAGCTGCAGGGGGTCACCGACGATGACCGCGCGCCGGAAGCGAGCGAGACCGCCGACCGCGGCCGCAGGGATCGCCTGGCCGGCCTCGTCGACGATCAGCCATCCGAGGGAGGCGGTGGGTACGCGTCGCATCAGCCGTGCCATCGATGCGAAGGTGGTCGAGACCAAGGGTACGAGCAGGAACAGACTCTGCCAGGCGCCGATCGTCGCTTCGTCGGCCGACTGGCGTTGGACCTCGTTCGACTGCAAGGCAAGCCAGGTGCGCAAGTTCGCGCCGACCTGCTTGCCGCATGCCCGCAGGAAGCACTCGTGCACGACGAGCGCCGCCTCGAACAGCTCTTCGCGGAGCTGCTGCAGCTGCGGTCCGACCCACGCCGCGCCGAGCTCGATCCTGTCACGAAGATCGGCTTCGGCACGTCGAGCCCACCAAGCCTCGTCGATCCAGACGTCGCGATCGATGGCGGACAGCGACTGCTCCAAGACCGTGATTCGAGACAGGTCGCTCGCCTGGGCATCGCGAGCCCGGGTCAGTGCTTGTCGGACCCACGACTCCTCTAACTGCCGTGCCGTCAACACTTCCAGGCGTCCCTGGTGATCCGCGGCAGCCTGCGCCGCTATATCCCTCAGCCGGGTCTCGTTCTGCTCCCACTCCTGGAATGAGTGCGATCTGATCAGCCGAGCCCACCATCCCGGTCTCCTGCTGGTGTGCGCCTCGAGCTGCAGTGAGCTGCCCCTGGCCGCTCCCTCGTACTGGATCGCTTGGTCGCGCGCCATGGCCACGGCGAGTTGAGCTCCACCACAGGCGTGATGCGCAGCGGCCGTCGCCTCAGCTCGCATCGACGCTCGTGACAGCAACTCCGTCAGCGTCGCGGCATCGACCACTCGAGTCGAGATCGCGCCGACGGCCTGCTCGACCGCCCGGGCCGCGCGTTCGAATCGACGCCGGGCGTTCTGCCACTCCTGAGGTGAGGGGGGTGACTGCGCCAGGAACGACTCGGAGGTGCGGCTGCTGTTGTAGCGAGCGACCACTCGTTCGAAGCGACCGACCCGGTCCCGGCTGCCGAGCGCTGCGGCGGCAAATCCCCAAGCCCGTCCGCCTTCTGAGAGCAGCCCTGGCCGGCGCTCGGCTGGTTGGCCCTCCTTCGGACGATTCCGCGCGTCCCCGAGCAGTTCCTCAGTGTTCGCTGCGCCGCGAAAGTAGCTGAGCCGACTGCCCACCACGCCCTTGACTTCACTCTGCGCAGGGAGTTCTTTGCTGACGTTCTCCGCAGCGGCGTTGTTGCTCGACGCTACGAGCATCTCGTAGCCGCACAGCCGCGAGTCCGGCGGATACAGCGACCACTGCTGATCATTCATCGAGCGCAGCTGTTGCGGCCCGAAAGCGGCTACCGGATCGTCGTAAGTGATCATCACCGCCGCCCGGCGAGTCACGAGGTTGGCGTAGAGATCGCGGAGCAGTGTCGTCTTGCCAGTGCCGGGAGGCCCATTGACCGCGATGAGGGCATCGGCGCCCTCAGCCAGGATGGCGGTCAGGGCAACCTGCTGGGAAAGCCTGAGGATGTGCCCGGTAGGCCATGCGGCCCGAGGGATCAGAGACGGATCGAGCAGCGGTTCCAGGTGCTCACGATGCTCCAGATCACGAGCCGAGAATGGCGTGGTGCCCGGACAACCGGAAAGGAAGGTCTTGACCAGCGGGGAGGTTGGTTGTCCTGCCGCCTGCAGCAAGTCGCTGCGGTAGAACGCCGGCAGCTGACCTCCCGGATCGTCGTCCGGCCCGACCCAGGTTGTGTGGTAGCGCGTCTGGTCGCCTTTGACACGTGCCCTGGTCAGAAGGCGAGCAATCCGGAGATATCCACCGCCGGCGGACCCGACGATGTCATCCCATGCGTCTCGCAACTGCTGTTCCCGGGTGTCGATGGCTGCCAGCGCGGACGCGACGGCTTCGTCCAGTGACTTCGAGTCCTGCAGAAAGTGCTCGACATGACGAGCGAAATCGATCAACGGCGCGTACTCGAACGAATCAGAGATGAGATTGCCTTGGTCATCGACGCCGAACGCGCCCCGGCAGGTCTGCGGCTGGCGCGAGGATGGCGCGATGCCTGTGGCGGCCGTAGCGGCGCGTATCCCGGTTTGCACGAAGCGCAGGTCGTCGGAGAACAATCGGTCGAGCAAGTCCTCCAGCCTCTTGGTTTCCGTGCATCCGAACATCACCCGCGTCCTGAGCACCTTCCTCGTGCTCGTGCTTGGTTGGGGTGACTTCTCGGGCGCGGGTGGCCACGGAGTGGGTTCGACGTCCCGGTCGATCACGCCGACCGCGGCCCAACCCTCGTCCTTGTCCAGGGGAACCGATGGCACCTCGAATCGGTCCAGGTCCGCCCAGGCGCTCAGTGCGGCGACCGCTTCGGCGGGCAGCGTGACCTGACCAACGCGCCTGAGGGTCGATCCCGCTGGGTAGGACATGTTCTGATTATGTCGCGTGGCGGATGAGCACGAAGGGAAGCGTTGCGTGCTGTGCACCGCTGCTCGAGGAGGCTGACCCACCGCACGGCGAATAGGCTGACCCGGTGCCTGAGGAGGAAAGCCTGCCGGAGCAGATCCGGGTCCGTCACGAGAAGCGCGATCGGTTGATCGCCGAGGGGCGCCAGCCGTTCCCGGTGAGCGTGCCGCGCACCCACAGCCTGTCGGCGGTGCGTGAGCGGTGGCGGCACCTGGCGACCGGGCAGGAGACCGACGACGTCGTCTCGATCACCGGCCGGGTCGTGTTCATCCGGAATACCGGAAAGCTGTGTTTCGCGTCGCTGCAGGAAGGGCTGTCCTGGGACTCCTCGGGCGAGCGCCTGCAGGTCATGTTGTCCCTCGCCGAGGTGGGTGAGGAGTCCCTCACCGCATGGAAGGCCGACGTGGACCTCGGCGACTTCGTGTCGGTGACCGGCCGAGTGATCTCGTCACGGCGCGGGGAGCTATCGGTGCTGGCGTCGGAGTGGGTGCTCGCGTCCAAGGCGCTCCGCCCGATGCCCAACCTGCATTCGGAGCTCTCCGACGAGACTCGGGTCCGACAGCGTTACGCCGATCTGGTCGTGCGGCCCGCAGCTCGCGACATGGTGCGGACTCGGGCCGCCGTCACCCGCAGTGTCCGCGAGACCATGCACCGGTTGAACTTCATCGAGATCGAGACCCCGGTGCTGCAACTCATTCACGGCGGAGCCAACGCTCGCCCGTTCCCGACCCATCTCAACGCGTTCGACATCGACATGACCTTGCGAATCGCGCTGGAGCTGTTCTTGAAGCGGGCCGTCGTCGGCGGCGTCGAGCAGGTGTACGAGCTCGGCCGGATCTTCCGCAACGAAGGCATCGACTCCACCCACAGCGCGGAGTTCACGATGCTCGAGGTCTATCAGTCCTGGGGCGACCAGCGCACCATCGCGGACGTGATCAAGACGATCATCCTCGATGTTGCCGATCTGCTGGGATCCCGCGTGATCACGACAGGGGCCGGCGAGATCGATCTCGACGGCGAGTGGCGTTGGCTCGGCGTCTATCCGGGGCTGTCCGATGCGCTCGGGGAGGAGATCACGCCCGAGACCTCGCCAGATCGGCTGCGCAAGCTCACCGAGCGACACGGGGTCGTCGTCGATTCGGCGTGGGATGCGCAGAAGCTGGTCGTGGAGCTCTTCGGCGAGATCGTCGAGCCGAACCTGATCCAACCCACGTTCGTCTGCGACTACCCGCCGATCGCGCAGCCCCTCGCCCGGCCCCATCGCAGTGACCCGAACGTGATCGAAGCTTGGGACCTCGTCATCGCCGGAGTGGAACGCGGCACCGGATTCTCGGAGCTGATCGACCCGGTGATCCAACGAGAGCGCCTCACCGCCCAGTCTCGAGCAGCGGCCGCTGGTGATCTGGAGGCCATGCAACTCGACGAAGACTTCCTGACAGCGCTGGAGTTCGGCGCACCTCCGATGGGTGGGCTCGGGCTCGGGATCGATCGTCTGGTCATGTTGTTCACCAACGCCGGGATCCGGGAGACGATCTTGTTCCCGCTGCTCCGCCCGGAGCACGGATGAGCGACGCGACCGGTGAAGCGTCGCCCGATCGGATCGAGCCGGTTACTCGGCGTGCGATGTCGACTGCGGTGTCCAGGTTCTCGTCGGCGCAGTCAGCGGTCCGACGTCCTCGGGCTCGACGTTGTATCGCGTCTGGATGTCGTTGCACGCTTGGCAGGTCGACTCTGGGATGAAGCCGAACCTCATCAGCGTGCCGAACAGCCAGCAACCGACGCAGAAGCCGATCACCGATTCCATCAGCGCCGCAACCAGCACCATCGCCACCAAAACGGCGCCCAGCATTGGTGCACGGAAGATCAGAACCGCAATAACGGCCGCCGTGCTGAGGACCAGTCCGATCCCCTGCGCGAACCGCTTCGGGGGGCCGGGAACCCAGACCGGCTGTCCCAGCCGGGGCGCGATCACTCGTGTAGCCAGCTGGCCCAGGATGCTCAGCGTTGGGCCGGTGAGGAAGCGGGCGAGGAAACCGAGCGCCAGCACGACGAGCAACGGCGCCCATCCCGTGAGCAACGTGATCACGGCAAGCAGCGCGACGCCGCCCGCGACGGCGCGCGCCGCTTTCTCGTTGACCGGGTTGGGAAAACCCAACAACGCCGAGGTGCTCACGAGCCTCAGGCTAGGGCCCTCCTGGCTGAGAGCCAAGAGGGGATCGAGACCTGTGAGGTTCCTGTGATCTTTCACCCTTGGCCGGAGTCAGGGAAGAAACAGGCCGGCATCCCCGAACTCATGCCAGCGATAGCGGTGCTTCACCGCCTCGTCGTAGCCGCGCTGAGTGAGGCCGGAGCCCGCTACGGCCTCGACCAGCAGGAGATGTGAGGCTTCAGGGTCGTGCCAACCGGTGATCAGTCCATTGATCGTACGAATCGGCCGCGACGAGGAGATCACGATCTCGGTCCAACCTTCCCCACTGTGTGCGATTCCGTCCGGATCGGCGAGGGTCTCGACGGCCCGAGTGGCCGTCGTCCCGACCGCGACCACCCGACGGCCGTCGGCTCGGGCCGCATTGATCAGTCGCGCGCTCTCCGGAGGTACCCTGAACCATTCGGCGAGCGGGCCTTCGCCCACCTCCTGCGACGACACCGACGTGTGCAGCGTGATCGGAGCGAAGGCCACGCCACGGGACACGAGCCGGGTCACCAGATCCGGCGTGAACGGCCTGCCGGCACTCGGCATCTCCGCGCTTCCCGGATGCAGGGCGAACACCGTCTGGTAGTGCTCGATGCCGAAACGCCCACGAAGATAGCCGTAACTGATCGGTCGCCCGTGAGTGGCGAGATACTTGCCGAGTGCTTGGCCCACCTCGATCCGCGCGCGCCACAGACGAGTTCCGTGGCCGGTCGGTGAGGAGCCGCCGGGTGGATACGGTTGCAGCAAGGTGACGACTCCCCCGTCAGCGATCGCCAGCCGATCACCGGTTTTGGCGTGAAGCACCGGCTCCCGCGCGTGTGGCGCCGTCCGCACCTCGACGACCCGACTGCCGTCGGACAACCGGTTGGCCACGTGGACGACAACGGGCTCGCCGTTGCGATGCGCATCGAGTTGACCGGGCACCGTAGCGGAGGTGTTGATCACGAGAACGTCGCCGAAGACCAGGAACCGGTCGAGGTGAGCAAACGTGGTGTGGCGGATGCCGTCCGGCGTGGCGACCAGCAACCGGACGCTGTCGCGCGGCTGGCCCTGTGCCTCTCGTGGGGCGTCGGCGGTGAGGTCGGAGGACGAGCGGAACCGCGTCGTCGGATGATCATGCAGGACACTCATCGGTGACTCATCTCTGGCCGTGCGCTCGATCCCGGCGTGGCCGGCAGGTCGGCGGCCCGATATCGACCGCTCGGCAGCCCCGATGAGATCAGATGGACCAGCCGTGGTGCCACCGACTCAGGCTCGGGTCGGTCGCTGATGTCCTCGCCGGGAAAGGCTGCTTGGTGCATGTCTGTGCGCATGTCCCCGGGATCGACCGCATAGAAGCGAAATCGCGGTTGCTCGGCAGCCATGGTCAGGGTCAGGTGATCGAGCGCTGCCTTGGTCGCACCGTAACCACCCCACGTCTCGTAGTGTTCGACAGCGGCATCGGAGGAGATGTTGATCACGACCGCAGCGGTCGCCAGTGCGGGCAGAGCCAGCTGGATCAGCCGCAACGGCGCGGTGACATTGACCTGCCACAACCGCTCCCAGGCTTCGCCGGTCAGTTCGCTTAGCAGGGGCAGCGGGCTGCCACCGAGATCACTGGCGTTGTTGATCAAGAGCTGGATGGGCCCATCCGCCGCCTCGACGAGTGTTGCTCGATGATCAGGTTCGGCGACGTCGCCCGGCACGGCGACGATCTCGGTGAGCGAGGCGAACTCGCGCTGCGCGGCGGCCAGGGGCTCGGTTCGCCGGCCGTCAATGACCAGCCGCCAGTGCTGCTCGGCGAGCAAGCGAGCCACGGCGCGTCCCAGTCCGGTCGATGCACCGGTGACGAGAGCCGTACGCCCACCATGGGCGGCGGCCGAGATCGGGGAGCGCTGGAGTTCCGGAGCTGTCGGTCGGGTCATGCACCCAGTATTGAACCTGAAGTTAACTTGAATTCAACCCCCGACCCAGGGTCGACCATCTGCTTCTGCCCACCAACCCTCGGAAAGTGTTCACCAGTGGCAGCGACACGCCGGGCGAGACTGCAAGAGCTGCACAGTTTCCGGGTCGGGCGAGACCGCTAGGCGTCAGCCTTCAGCGTCTCGTCGAGGACGGAGCTCCCCCGGTCAGGCGTTCAGGTCGATGACGGTCAGGCCCGGCACGCCGGCCGGTCGGCCCATCGCGGCCAGCGCGTCGGGTGTCTGCTCGAGGGTGATCGTGCGGCCGACCAGCCGCTCGGGGTGCAACGTTCCGCGGGCGATCAACTCGAGCATCGCGGGGTAGTCGATCGCCGGCATGCCGTGCGAGCCGTAGAGCTCCAGCTCGCGCGAGATCACCTGGTCCATCGGCACGGCGGTCATGGCGTCGGCGCCGAGCAGGAGTCCGACCTGAACATGGCGCCCGCGTGGGCGCAGACTGCGGACGGCCGTCGCGACGATCCTCGGTGACCCCGTCGTCTCGATGGTTAGGTGCGCACCTTGGTCGGTCAGCTCGTCGATCACCGCAGCAGTGTCGGAAACGTCGGCCCGGACGGTTTCGGCGGCGCCGAGATCGGCTGCCGCGTCGAGGGCCCGCGGTGAACAATCGACCGCGATCACCCGAGCCTTGAAGGCGGTCGCGATCATCACCGCCGAGAGTCCGACGCCGCCGCAGCCGAACACGGCCACGGTCTGGTCGGGACCGATCCTGCCGTGGCCGACGAGTGCGCGATAGGCGGTGGCGAACCGGCACCCCAGCGCGGCGGCGGCGGTCATCGGGACCTCCTTCGGCAGCGGTACGAGATTGGTGTCGGCGGCGTGCACGACGACGTACTCGGCGAAGGATCCGGGATGGCTGAAGCCCGGCTGGGTCTGGTGAGGACAGACCTGGGCCTCGCCGCTCCGACAGAAGTCGCAGCGGCCGCACCCACACACGAAAGGAGCCGTCACCCGGTCGCCCACCTTCACCCGCTTCACCTTCGCCCCGACGTCGGACACGACACCGGCGAACTCGTGTCCAGGGGTGTGGGGCAACGGCACCGGGTCATGACCCTGCCAGGCGTGCCAGTCCGAGCGGCAGACGCCGCTGGCCGCGACCTTGACCACAACTGCGTTCGGCGGTGCCTCTGGTCGAGGTAGCTCGCGAACCCTCGGGATGCGTCCGTAGGCCTCGTAGACGACGGCACGCATGCGGGCTCAGCGTCTTCCGGGCGGGTACGGCCTTCCGGGTGGGTAGGGCCTTCCGGGCGGATCGGGATCGTCGATCGGGTCGCGCAGGTCGGAGAAGTCGTCGAAGTCTTCTTCACGGCTCGGTCTGCGGCGCGGGCGGAACCGGCGGTGCCGCTGGCCCGAAGTGGGCGCTGGATCGGTGAGTGCCGCGTCGGTGAGCTCGTCATCGGGCGTGCCGGCCCGACGGCGTCTCCCGTTGTCCCCATCATCCACCGGTACGTCCAACCCGGAGTCGTCGCCGACGCGTTCGTCGACCAGCCCGTCGTCGAGTGAGTCATCAGCGTCTGTCGCACCGACAGGCTCCGCCGAATCCTGGTCCATCGCGATCCCGGATTCGGTCGTGTCGAGATCGATCGTGTCGAGATCGGTCGGGTCGAGGTCGGGCGGGCCGTCGTCGGTGAGGGTCGGGGCGGCATCTTCGGCCTCTGGCCCCAGCACCCCGGCCGTCGCCGTCGTCGCACCCGCTGCGGAGCCCTCGGGAACACCAGCGCCTCCGCGACTCCGGACGGTGGCGCCGGTCGGCGCGACCTGACGGCCCGGCCGGCTGACCCGGACCACGGCCACACCGATCGCCGTGGTCAACGGCACCGCGAGGACCAGACCGATCGATCCGACCAGGGTCCGGATCACCTCGGCGGCGAATTGCTCGCTCTGGATCACCTGGAGCAGCGGTCGATCGTAGATCGCGATCAGCAAGAGCACCGGTAGCACGGCCCCTGCGGTGGCGAAGGCGAGCGTGTAGACCGAAGACGCGATGTGGTCGCGCCCGATCCGCATCGCTCTGGCGAACAGCCGACGCTGATCGGGATCGGTGTCGGCCAGTTCCCAGACGGCGGAGGCCTGGGTGATCGTGACGTCGTTGAGGACCCCCAAACCGGCGACGATGATCCCGCAGATCACGACGGAGGTCAGCTGGAGGTCGGGAGCGGCCGCGGCGAGGATGAAGTCGTCCTCCGACGACACGCCGGTCAGGTGTCCCCAACGCGTCGCGACCCAGCCGAGGGTGGCCACCATCACCAGTCCGAACAAGGTGCCGAGCAGCGCGGTGGTCGTCCGCGCGGAGAACCCGTGGGCTGCGTACAGCGTGACGAACATGATGGCCGAGGATCCGATCAGGCCGACCGCGATCGGGTTGGTGCCGACCACAAGAGCCGGGAACATGAACTTGATCAGGATGAAACCGGCGAAGACCAGGCCGAGCAGGGCAGCGAAGCCACGCCATCGGGCCACGGCGATCACCGCCACCGCGAACAGGATCGCGATCACGGCCAGTGGTGAGCCGCGTTCGAAGTCGGAGAACTGGTACTGCGCGGTTTGCCCGTCGGCCGGCGGGATCCGGACGAGCACGACCTTCTGACCGATGCTCGTGCCGGACGACACCACCGCCTCGCTGAGCGGGATTCCCGCGATCGTCTGGCCCTTGTCGTCGCCCTTGAGCAGCTCGACGGTGATGTTCTCGCAACCTGTCGATGACTTGTCCGGTGTCGAGCCCGCCAGCCCGTCGCAGGAGATCGGCTGGATGGCGGTGATCCGCCCGGTGGGATAGGTCACGCCGGCGACGCTGTAGCCGGCCACGTCGGCGTTGATGTGACTTCGGACGTCCTGCGGCCACAACGCGATCAGACCCGCAGCGGTCCAGACCGCCAACGGGATCAGCACCATGACCATGATCCGCAGCGCACGCCGGTGCCGGGCCAGCTCCGCGGCCGACAACTCGCGCGAGTCGATGTGGGTGTGGGTCAAGGTCCTCCGCCTAGTCTTGTGCCTCGTGAGCCGATCGAGGTGGGGCCGACGCCACGAACCGACCCCATTGAACCCGGCTGGTGGGGATGGAGTCGGTGCCCGGCCACCCCGGGGTCCGCTGAGCGGCTCACAATCTACCCCGCGGAACGCCGGGCTAGGTCTGGTCGCGGTGATCGCCGGTGTGGTCGTCGGCGCGGCGGGCATCGCCGCGCTCATCGCGCCGGTCCCCGATCGCGACGGCTCCGCACCCTTGGCGGCGGCCGCGCCGGTGGTGAGCCCGGCGGGGACCACCTCGCCGTCGGTCCTCGGCGCCACACCCGAGGTCCCCGAACCTGAGGTGGTAGCGGACCCGTCGGTGAAGGGCGGGCCGACCTCGGAGCCGTCGGATCCGAGCACGTCTCGCCGGTCGGTCGAGATCAAGGTGTCCTCGCGCGGACCGGGGACCTACCAGCGGGCGAAGGTGAATCTGGCCGCTCCCAGGGGGAAAGGTCGGGTGATCACCTTCGACGTACGGGTGGAGCGCGGTCTGGCCCTCGACCCGGAGTCGGTCGCTCGCGAGATCCAGACGACGCTGAGCGACAAGCGGTCCTGGCGGGGTAGCGATCACGTTCGTTTCCGGCTCGTGTCCGATCCGGCCAGGGCGCGGCTGCACGCCTACGTGGCCACGCCCGGCACCACGGACCGACTCTGCTACCCCTGGCTCACCCGCGGCGCCGTGTCGTGCCAGAACGGCAACCGCGTGGTGCTGAATGCGAAGCGCTGGGTGTTCGGGGCGAGGTCCTACTCCGGCGACCTGGCCGGCTACCGGGAATACCTGGTCAATCACGAGTTCGGTCACGCGCTCGGCTACGACCACGTGCGGTGCCCCGGAAAGGGCCGCAAGGCTCCGGTGATGATGCAGCAGACCAAGGGGCTCAAGGGTTGCCGACCCAACCCGTGGCCGACGGTGGCGCGCTGATGGCTGATCCCGTGGTGCGCCTGCACCCGATGTCACTGGACACCGCATGCGGTCTGCTACGCGGGCAGCGGGTCGTCGACGGGCCGCCCTGGCACGTGGCCTATCCGCTGGCCGACACCCTGGTCGGCGTCGCCATGCTCACCGAGGCTCATCGGGCGGCCGGGTGGGCCGGGTCGGAGATCCCGGCCTGGTGGATCCATCAGGTCGTGGTCGACGGCGTCGTCGTCGGTGACATGGGATTCCACGGTCCAGCGTCGGCGGAAGGTGTGGTGGAGATCGGGTACGCCCTGGTCGAAGCCGTGCACGGTCGCGGACTCGCCACCGTGGGCTGTCGGCAACTGGTCGAGCGGGCCTGGACCGACGGTGCGTCGGCGGTGCGAGCCGATGCGGCCGACGGTAATCTCGCGTCGCGTCGCGTGCTGGTCAAGGCGGGCTTCGTGGCGCGCGACGACGGTGTCTTCGAGGTGCGGCGGCCGTGAGCGGGGCGGTGGCGCCGACCCGCGAGCTCCGGTTGGGACGACCGAACAGTCTGGAGCTCACGCTCTCGTTGCATCGGCGCGGTCTCGGTGACCCGACGCATCGCAAGCTGGGACCCTTGTGGGTCCGGGCCACGGCGACGCCGGTCGGGCCGGCGCTGGTCAAGATGTTGCTGGCGGGCGAGTTGGTCACGGCCCGCGCCTGGGGCGCGGGAGCGGAGTGGGCCTTGGATCATCTCCCTCGGCTGGCCGGTGAGGATGACGATCTCGACGGCTTCGCACCGCTGCCGGAGCACGCCTCACTGGTGGAGGCCCTGCGTCGTCGACCCGGCTATCGGGTCGGTGCCAGCGACGCAGCGTTCGAGGCGTTGGCACCGGCCTGTCTGGAGCAGGTGGTCACCGGCAAGGAGGCGTTCCGCGCGTGGCGACTGCTGGTCGACCGGTTCGGAGAGCCGGCGCCCGGCCCGGCGGGGAACCCGGACTCACCGGCGTACGGGATGAAGCTGCCGCCGACCCCGGAGGTCTGGGCCAAGGTGCCGAGCTGGATCTTCCTGGCGGCCGGCGTCGAGGAGCGACGCAGTCGGACACTGGTCTGTTCGGCGGGTCGGGCAGCGGCGGTCGAGCGGACCCTCGGGCGGTCGGGTCCGGCGGCGGATCAGGGTCTGCGCAGCCTGCCTGGCGTCGGACCGTGGACGTCTGCGGAGGTGCGCCAGCGAGCCCACGGTGACGCCGACGCGTGGAGCATCGGCGACTACCACATCGGCAAGCACATCACGTACGCCCTCGTCGGGGAGGCGCTGGACGACGACGCCTGCCTGGAGATCATGGAGCCCTATCGGAGGCATCGGTTCCGAGTCCAGATGCTGCTGGTGTCGACGACGCAGCCCCGCCCTCGTCGCGGTCCGCGGATGACCCTGCCGACGCATACCCCGTACGCCACCCGTGGGTTGTCTTGATCGCGCCTGCTTACACGGGAAAGTGGGCGCTCGTGACAGCGACACGCCGGTGAACCCCGTCACTAGCGCACACTTTCGCCGACCCGATCGGCGGTCTCGCTGATCAGACCTTCGAGGGTCGTGGAGCCGGGAAGTCGCATGGTGAACTCGCCGCCGCCTTGTGCGGATCTGCCGGCCGTCACCCAGCCGCCGTGCCGTTCGACCGTGCTCGCGACGATGGACAGGCCGAGGCCGGTGCCGGGAGTGTTCCGCGACGTGTCGGCACGGTAGAACCGGTCGAAGATGAAGGGCAGATCCGCCTCGTTGATGCCGGGCCCCTGGTCCGCCACCCGAAGCCGGTCACCCTCGAGCTGGACCCGAACCACCCCGCCGGGCGGGCTCCACTTCACGGCATTGTCGAGCAGGTTGGTCACCGCGCGCTCGAGGGTGTCGGACTCGCCGACGACGTAGAAGGGATTGAGCTCGACGTCGAAGGTGAGCCCGGGTCCGCGCAGCCGCACCCGGTCCAGGGCCGAGTTGACGACGTCACGGAAGTCGATCGGCTCGGGAGCCGCGGCGACCCTCTCGTCGCGGGCCAGCTGGACCAGGTCGCCGATCAAGGTGGTGAACTCGGCCAGCTGCGCCGACACGTCGCGCAGGATGTCGCTGCGATCGTCGGGTCGCAGCATCGGGGCCCGAGCGTCGGCGGCGAGCAGCTCGATGTTGGTCCGCAGGCTGGTCAGCGGCGTACGCAACTCGTGCCCGGCGTCGGCGATCAGCCGCTTCTGCCGCTCACGAGAGGAGGTCAGCGAGGCGAGCATCCGGTTGAACGCCTCGGCCAGCCGGCTCAGTTCGTCGTTACCGGCCACCGGGATGGGTCGCAGGTCGTCGGTGACGGCGATGTGTTCGACGGCGGCCGACAGTTCCCGGACCGGTCGAAGACTGGAGCGGGCGACCGTTGCCCCGGCCAGTGCGGCCAGCCCGACACCGGCGCCACCGAACACGATCAGCACCAGCCACAAGGAGCTCAGGATCCGGTTGGTGGCCGCCAGTGGACGTCCCAGCACCATCGCATAGTTGCCGAGCTCGGTGATGGGAACGGCGACGATCCGGTACGGCTGCCCGTCCGTCGCGTAGCCACTCCGTGCGGAGTAGCCCTGTTGGAGCCTGGCGATGGCCACCTCGTCCTCGCCGAGCACGAGGTGGGCCCGCTCGTCGGGCACGTAGAAGATCGTCCCGTCGGAGCGGATGGCGGCGGCGCTGATGTTGCCGGCTCGCAGGGCTCCCTCGGTCAGTCCGTTCAGGCTGCGGATGTCCTGGGCGGTCGGGATCGCCAGCGACGATGCGGTCTGGACCATCTCCTGGTCCAGCGCGCGATACAGCGAGTAGCGCAGCGTCAGATAGCCGGCGGCGCTGGTGCCGGCCACCGCGAGGGCCACCGCGATCATCGTCAGATACGCGACCCTTCGCTGCAGGGGCAGCGCTCGGGGTGCCTGCTGCAGTCGGCTCAGGGTGGCGCCGAGCCACGCGCGGCACCGGGTGATCGGCCCGTCCCTGGTCCCGTCCGCCACGATCTTCGGATCGGCCATGCCTACGGCGGCGTCTCGCGCAACACGTAGCCGACGCCGCGCACCGTGTGGATCAGCCGCGGCTCGCCGTCGGCCTCGGTCTTTCGTCGCAGGTAGCCGATGTAGACCTCCAGCGAGTTCGCCGTGGTCGGGAAGTCGAAGCCCCAGACCTCGTTCAGCAGCCAGCTACGGTCGAGCACCCGGCGGGGATGCTCCATGAACGCCTCGAGCAGCGCGAACTCGGTGCGGGTCAGGTTGATCTGCCGGCTGCCGCGCAACACCTCGCGGGTATGGGTGTTCAGTACGAGATCGGAGAACGCCAGGCTGTACGTCGAGGGGTCAGCGGAGTCGGCCACGGTGCCCGCCCGCCGGACCAGAGCCCGGAGCCTGGCCAACAGCTCGTCCAGAGCGAACGGTTTGGCCATGTAGTCGTCACCGCCGGCATCCAGACCGTCGACCCGGTCTCCGACCGCATCCCGGGCGGTCAGCACCAAGATCGGGACGTCGTTGCCTGCCGCCCGCAGCATCCGGGTCGCCTCGAGCCCGTCGAGTCGGGGCATCATCACGTCCATCACCACGGCGTCCGGCCGGGCGGCGGCGAGCCGCGCGAGTGCGTACATCCCGTCTTCGGCTGTGCTCACCTCGTAGCCGTTGTACTCCAGCGAGCGCTTCAACGAGTCGCGTACGGCCTGATCATCGTCGACGACAAGGATGTGCATACCCCCAGCGTGCCAGACCGTCCCGCCCGATCACCCGCATTCGCGTGCCGCGCCGCAGCGTGACCTAGTCGTGCGGCTCATCCCGGCGCGACGCCACGTCCTACCTGACGAAGGAGTTGCCGACGTCGCCGACACCTCGTTGGAAGGCCGCACCGTCTGAGCACCGCACCCGACCATCATCATCCGCAGCGGGTGATCTAGCCGACCACCCGAGGCGTCGAGAATGGATCTGGAGTCACCTCAGGTGAAGGAGCAAGCGAAGTGAGTTCATCGACGTCCCCATTCCCACCGATCGCCGACTACGCATTCTTGTCGAACTGTCATACCGGCGCGCTGATCGCACCGGACGGCTCGGTCGACTGGCTCTGCCTGCCGGCCTTCGATGCCCCGAGCAGCTTCGGGAACCTGTTGGATCGTGGGGCCGGCTCGTTCCGTTTCGGCCCCTACGGGATCAACGTGCCGAACGCGCGCTCCTACGTGCCCGGCACCAACGTCATGACCACGACCTGGCACACGCCGACCGGCTGGTTGCTGGTCCACGACGCCTTGACGATGGGCCCGCGCCGAGGCCCCGACACGGTGACCCCGCATACGAGGCCGCCGGCCGACGACGACGCCGACCACCTGCTCGTGCGCACGGTCGAGTGCCTCGAGGGCCAGGTGGAGGTCGAACTGGTCTGCGAACCCGCGTTCGACTACGGCCGGGTGCCGGCCGAGTGGCGTCTGATCGGCGACGACGTCCATGCCGCGGACGCGACCGGGGCCGGTCAGACGTTTCGACTCAGCACCGACATGCTGATCGGCATCGAGGGCGGGTCGGCCCGGGCGCGACACACGATCTCCAAGGGCGAGAAGGCGTTCTGCGCGCTGTCATGGGCCGAAGGGCTCGCCGCCCCGACCGGCGTCGCGGAAGCGGAGGCACGGATCGCGGCCACCGTCCAGTTCTGGCGCACCTGGCTGGCCCGTGCTCGGGTCCCCGACCACCGTTTGCGTCACTCGATCGAACGCTCCGCGCTCACCATCAAGGGCCTCACCTACATGCCGACCGGAGCCACCGTCGCCGCGCTGACGACCTCGCTTCCGGAGACCCCTGGCGGTGAGCGCAACTGGGACTATCGCTACACC
Organism: Propionibacteriales bacterium; assembly: GCA_038257965.1. Taxonomy (GTDB): domain Bacteria; phylum Actinomycetota; class Actinomycetes; order Propionibacteriales; family Propionibacteriaceae; genus Microlunatus. The sequence continues at coordinate 5 of JBBSQJ010000090.1, read as the reverse complement.
TGGAT
>JBBSQJ010000089.1:0-16183 GCA_038257965.1 Propionibacteriales bacterium | reverse complement strand
CGAATCTCGGTCCGGCGAATCTCGGTCCGGCGAATCTCGGTCCGGCGAATCTCGGTCCGGCGAATCTCGGCCCGGCGAATCTCGGCCCGGCGAACCCCGTCGCGGCGAATATCGGGTGGACGTTTCCGCGGGAACGCCGGCCGGGTCTGAAGCTCCCTTGAGGGAGGGCGTTGACGATGCCGGTTCGCCGTCAGGCTGTGGCCGGGTCGACGATCCGAGGGTCGAGGATGCATGTGTCGACGATGCGAGTATCGACGATGTGGCTGTCGCGGGTGACGTTCCCGCGGGAACGTCCTCGGTGTCGCCGGACGCTTCAGGGCCGAGCGTCCCGGTCGACGTTCCCGCGGGAACGCCGGGCAGGCCTTCTGCGGGGTCGTTCCGGGAGGACACGAGTCCCGGGCAGGGCTGGCCCGATCCGACCTGCCATGTTCAAGGGCTGGGTGGGATCGAACCCGAAACGGCCCGACGGCTGGCCTGCGACGCGGACCTGATCGGAGCCCTGGTGGATACCCACGGCGAGGTGCTCGCCCTGGGCCGGACCCGACGGCTCGTTTCCCGCGCCCAACGGCGGGCGTTGATGATTCGCGACGGCATCTGCCAGTTCAGCGGCTGTCATCAGATCCGGCATCTCCAAGCCCACCACATCGTGGCCTGGTCCAACGGTGGACCGACCGACCTGGACAACCTGATCCTGCTGTGTGCGTTCCACAACACGGCCGTCCATGAAGGCGGCATGTCGATCATCCGCGCGGCCGCCCCGACGGCGGCGCACCGGTGGGACTTCACGATGCCCGACAAACGACCACACCAGGACTGGTACGACGCCGAAGCCCTGGCCTACCTGCTCGCCCAACAAGCCCCGGCTCGGCAAGTCGCGTTCGAGACCATCATCGAAGGAGTCGACGGGTTCGACCATCCCGACGCCACCCGGATCCGGCCCCGCTGGAGCGGCGAACGCTTCGACCTCCACGAATGCGTCCAAGCCCTGTTCCGCATGCAACTACCCGACAGCGGCGAGGACGAGGACGAGTGGGAAGCGGCGTGACCCTCAAGGCGGGCTCGGCAGCTTCGAGCCAGCCCTGAACCTTCGGCACGGCCGGCAGATCGGTGCCGAGCTTGTTCACCACGGTGATCGGTTTCATGATCTGACTCACCCGAACACATCATTGGTCGACGGTGAACAACTCGCGGACCACGCAAATTTCGCTCGCTCGACTCGGTGTGGCAAACTTGCTCGCTGTGTTCACCCGCGACTGGGGCGCCTGCCACAGGGGGATCGTGCCGGCCGGGGGTTCAAGGAGGATCAACCGCGGTGACCTGTGGCACTGACGAGGTAATTTCATGAACAAGGTCATCTCCGAGTTGGACAGATCGTCACTCCGCAGCGACATCCCCGCCTTCCGAGCCGGTGACTCGGTCCGAGTTCACGTGAGGGTCGTCGAAGGCAACCGCTCCCGCATCCAGGTCTTCGCCGGCGTTGTCATTGCGCGTTCCGGCGAAGGCGTACGCGAGTCTTTCATCGTCCGCAAGGTGAGCTTCGGAGTTGGCGTGGAGCGTACGTTCCCGCTGCACAGTCCGATCGTGGACAAGATCGAGGTGGAGCGTCGCGGCGACGTTCGACGCGCGAAGCTCTACTACCTGCGTGGTCTGCGTGGCAAGGCAGCCAAGATCAAGGAAAAGCGCGTCAACTAGTTGTTCTGGTTCGCGCCGCTGGGCGCCGTGAAGGCTCGCCGTGCTGGTGCTGGGCTCGCTCCTTCGAGGCATGCGTGGGGCTAGGCTTCCCCGGTGACTGACCGCGAGCCGGCCCAGCAGGCGCCCGAGCAAGACCCCCGCCCGCGAAGCATGACGTTCGGTGAGCACCTGGTCGCCTTTGTCAAGGAACTCCTGATGGTGGTCATCGGCGCCATCATCGTGGCGTCGCTGGTCCGGTATTTCGTCGGCCAGATGTTCATCATCCCGTCGCAGTCGATGGAGAACACGCTCCAGATCGGTGACCGCGTCGCGGTGGAGAAGCTGAGCTCACTCAAACGCGGCCAGGTCGTGGTGTTCGAAGATCCGGGCGGCTGGCTCAACGATGACACCGAGGGAAGCGAGCGCGGACCCGTCGGTCGAGCGCTCGAGTTCGTTGGTGTGCTCCCCGATTCCAGCGCGAACCATCTGATCAAGCGAGTGGTCGGACTGCCCGGGGACGACGTGATGTGCTGTGACTCCCGAGGCTGGATCACCGTGAATCAGCAGGCGCTGGACGAGACCCCGTACCTCTACACAGACTCCTCTGGTCAACAGGTTTCGCCGTCCGACATCGCGTTCGAGGTCGTGGTGCCCGAGAATCGGATCTTGGTGCTCGGCGACAATCGCAGTGAGAGCCGTGACTCGCGCTGCCATCTCAATGATCCTGGCAAACTGAAGGGCGAGAACGCGTTCGTTTCGGAGGATCTCGTCGTGGGCCGTGCCATCGCCGTCGTCTGGCCGTTGTCCGACGCATCTCGTCTCCGCATTCCGGCGACGTACGAGACGGTGCCGCCGGGCAAGTCGCCCGCTCCCTCGACGCCGGAGATCCACGCCGGCGGGGACGCGAACTGCTGATGGTTGCGACGGAAGGGCACACGGGTGCGGCAGCGGCCTCACGAAGGCGGGGTGGTGGCGCTTCGTTCGTCCGGGAACTCGTCATCGTCGTGGTCGGCGCGTTGCTGGTCTCGATTCTGTTAAGAGCGTTCGTCGGACAGATGTTCATCATTCCGTCGCAGTCGATGGAGAACACGCTGCTGATCGGTGACCGGGTGGTGGTACAGAAGATCACGAAGTTCCAGCGTGGGCAGGTCGTCGTCTTTGCCGACCCCGGCGGCTGGCTCGGAGATATCGATGCCACCGAGCCGAACGGGCTGAACAAGTTGCTGGAGCTGGTCGGTATCCCCACCGCCGCGAGCACCGGACACCTGATCAAGCGGGTCATCGGCATGCCGGGTGACAAGGTGACGTGCTGCGACGATCGTGGACGAATCACCGTCAACGGGTACCCCCTTGACGAGACGTCCTACCTCTACACCGATCCCGGCGGCAATCAGGTGGCACCGTCGGACGTGCGGTTCACCGTCGTCGTGCCCAGGGACCGGATCTTTGTGATGGGTGACCATCGTGACCTCAGCGCCGACTCGCGCTGCCACCTGGCTGATCTGTCCACGACCCAGGCCAAGGGGCAGCTCGCCTTCGTGCCGGAAAGTCTGGTGGTCGGCCCGGCGGTCGCGATCTCGTGGCCGCTGAGCAGGTTCGAGATCCTGCACCGTCCGGCGACGTTCGCGGGTGTGCCGGCGCCGACCGAACCGGCTCCCGTTCGTGGGGTGATCGAGCCCGAGGGGGTGAGGTGCTGATGTCGAGCGTAGCGAGCGCCGCCGGTGTCGCCATGGTCCGGCCGAGCACCGGTCTCTACGGGTACGAGCGGGCGCTGAAGCGGGTCGGGCTCGGTCCCGTTGCTGGCGCCGACGAGGCAGGACGCGGTGCCTGTGCGGGCCCGTTGGTCGCGGGCGCGGTGATCCTCGGCGACAGCAAGCCGCGTCAGATCGACAACCTGCGGGATTCGAAGTTGTTGAGCGCTGCGCAGCGTGAGCGCTGCTACGCCGAGATCATCCGCAAGGCGATCGCCTGGTCGGTGGTCTGCGTCGACCCGGGCGATTGTGACCGGATGGGCATGCATGTGGCCAATATCGCCGCTCTGCGCCGGGCGCTGCTGCGGCTGGATGTCGCGCCGGGTTTCGTGCTGACCGACGGTTTCGGGGTGGACGGTCTCGGCGTACCCGGCCTGGCGGTCTGGAAGGGCGACCGGGTGGCTGCTTGCGTAGCTGCCGCCTCCATCGTCGCCAAGGTGACACGAGACCGGATCATGTGCGAGCTGCACGGAAAGTACCCGGACTACGCCTTTGACATCCACAAGGGCTACTGCACTGAACTCCACCAGGAGCGGCTCGACCGGTACGGCCCTTCGGTCACGCACCGGATGCGCTTCGAGAACGTGGCTCGAACGGCTAGAGTCGGTGCGCCATGAACTGTTGTGCGCGAGCGAAGCGAGCACCGGCCCCAGCGGCGAGCTGTGTATTGAACTGTTGTGCGCGAGCGAAGCGAGCACCGGCCCCAGCGGCGAGCTGTGTATGAGCGCCGAGGACCTCGAGCAGTACGAGAGCGAGCTGGAGCTCCAGTTGTATCGCGAGTACAAGGACGTCGTCGGCATCTTCACCTACGCCGTCGAGACCGAGCGCCGCTTCTATCTCTGCAATGCGGTCGACCTCAAGGTTCGTACTGAGGGCGGCGACGTGTACTACGAGGTGTCCATGGGTGACGCCTGGGTGTGGGACATGTATCGCCCGGCTCGGTTCGTGAAGAGCGCCAAGGTGCTGACTTTTCGCGATGTCTCGATCGAAGAGATCGCACACAGCGACCTGCAGGTGCCGAAGAGCGTCGCCGAGTAGACCACACCACCCGAATAGCCGCGCAAATTCGCTCGAACTTCGACCCTCCGGGGGCTGGCGACCGACCGACCAACGGGTACCGCTGAGATCGGTCCTGGGCCGTTCGTGCATCTCATGGCTGCTGTGCGTCGCGCCATGCCTGCCAGATGTCTGGACGCAGCCGGCCACGGTCGGGCACGGTGAACCCATGTGCGCGAGCCCAGCCGCGGACTTCGCTCGTTGTCGGCTCCGGCGCGGTGGGGGCTGCTGACGCGCCCCGGAATCATCGAGTCAGCGCCGATCCGCTCGGCCAGGGCAAGCTCGGTGTGTGCCCACTCGTGGGCGGAGGCGAGGTAACGGTAGGTCCATTCTTCGGCGAGCTGGCGGGTCTCGGCGAAGACGATCGGCACGGTTGGCCAGCGCACCTGCAACTCGGCCAGACCATCAGCAACGACGGCGGGGCGGACCCGGTCGAGTTTGAAAACCTGCGAGTAGCGGTCTTCGACGACGACAGCGGCTCGGGGCAGGGCCGCGAGGTCGCCCAGTGCGTAGCGCAGCTTGCCATTGATCAGGCTGGACACCAAGTCGGCAAGGGACTTGCGTTCGACTGCCGCGACGAGCCGCTCGTCCACGGTGATTCCGTAGTCGCCGCAGGGCAAGGCGCGCTTGATCGTGCTCACCTGCTGGCTGGCGAAGCGGTAGCCGTACTGCTCGCGGGTGTCCACCAGGATCTCCAGCGCGGCGACGCCGGCGGCGCGGGCGGTCGGTGTGGTGACGTTGGGTCTTGCCTGTTTACGGGTACGCGGCGACTGCCAGAACACGGCGTCGCGGCCGCGTGCGGTGGTGAACACCAGCTGCGATCGATTCTCGCGGCCGCGGTCGAGAACGAGGTCGATAGCCGCCCCGCGGCGCACGCATGACCGGATGGGAACGTGTTCGACGATCTCGGGTTCGTCCGGCCACTCTTCGGCGGTGACGGGATAGCAGTACAAGGCTTTGGTTCGCGGCCAGGTGCCGGAGGTGCGAAACACCATGCCGCCGCCCAACGGTAGCCGCAGCAGGTAGGCGAGCCGCGAGTCCGGGTCCGGGTTGGCCGCCACGAGCAGCTCGTCCATCACTTGCCGCGATCCGGCTTCGCCGCCCGCGGTTGCGACGTCGATGTGTGACGAGCTTGTCGCCTGAGCATCCCGGCCACCGGATCACTGTAGCGGTCAGGCTGTCGTCTCCGGCCATCAATCGGTGTTCGGTCCTCGATGGGCAGGCGCTGCCCTCTGCGGGCCGGGCACAGGGCGCCGAAGCCTTTCGACGGCGACTCATCCAAGGGCATCGGCCATCGACGCGAACTGTGCATCATCGCTCTTGCCGATGAGAATCGGCATCGCCACCGGTCTGCCGGGTTTGACCTGGGTTGATCCGCCCCGAATGCGAGGAGCAGCGATGAGCACTGTGGTGATGCATGCTGTGGCATCGGTCGATGGCTACATCGCCGACGAGAACGATGAGGTCGGACCCCTGTTCGACTGGTATTTTAACGGCGACCAGGCGATCCTCGACCAAGCACTGGAGCGCCAGTACCCCGCGTTCCGCGTCTCGTCGACCTCGCTGTCCTACGTCCGGCCGTTCTGGGACAGCGTCCGGGTGACGATACAGGGGCGGCACCTGTTCGACCTCACCAACGGCTGGGACGCTCAGCCGCCAGCCGGAGACCACCTCCTCGTCGTGTCGCACCGACCCAAGCCCCAAGGCTGGCACCCCGAGGCCGACGTACCGTTCTTCGACGACATCGCCGCTGCGGTGGCAGAGGCAAGGCGGCGTGCCGGTGACGGTGTCGTCGCAGTATGTGCGGGCGACGTCGGCGGCCAGGCACTCGCGCTCGGCCTGATCGACGAGGTCGCGCTGGATATGGTGCCGCTGGTCTTCGGCAAGGGCAAGCGATACTTCGGCCGGATCGAGGGCCAGCACCTGCTGGAAGATCCCGACGTCGTGATCCGGGGCGTCCGGGTGCTGCATCTCCGGTTCAGGGTGCGCCACTGACGTCAGTCTGTGGTTGTCCACAGATTGAGCCGCTCAATCCGCTGTCCACAGGGTTCACCGCCGGCTGATTCGCATCGCCATGAGCTCCATAGGTCATAAGCGGAGGTGCAGGCATGACGGATCAGGCGAAGCGGCTGGGTGTGCGGGGGGAGGATCTTGCCGTCGCTGAGTTGGAGCGGCGGGGGATGACGGTGGTCGTACGGAACTGGCGATGCAAGGTGGGCGAGGTCGACGTGATCGCCGACGAGACGGTCAATGGGCGGACGACCACGGTCTTTTGTGAGGTGAAGTGTCGCTCCGGGCTCGGGTTCGGGGATCCACTGGAGGCGATCACGCACGCGAAGGTGCGCAAATTGCGACAGCTGGCGGCGGAGTGGCTGGCCGAAACGGGCGCGCAGCCGGCCGCGATCCGCATCGACGCGGTCGGGATCGTCTTGGCTCGTGGTTCGTTGCCGATCGTCCGGCATGAGCGGGGGATCGGCTGATGATGGCTTCCGCGTGGAGCGTGGCCTTGGTCGGGTTGGACGGTCAGGTTGTCGAGGTGGAGGCCGATATCGGCGGCGGTCTGCCGCGGACGGTGCTGGTCGGCCTTCCCGATGCGGCCCTGTACGAGGCCCGTGACCGGTGTAAGGCTGCCGTGTCGAACTCGGCCGTGCGTTGGCCGGTGTCGCTGCTGACGATCAATTTGAGTCCGGCGACCCTGCCCAAGACCGGTTCGCACTACGATCTGGCGATCGTCGCTGCGGTGCTCGGCGCCGCGGAGGAGTTCAAGCTCGCCGAGCTCGCGGACACGGTGCTGCTCGGTGAGCTCGGCCTCGACGGACGGGTGCGCGCGGTCCGCGGCATCCTGCCGGCGACGCTGACGGCGGCGCAGCACGGGTTCCGACGGGTCATCGTTCCGAGCAGACAAGCGGTCGAGGCGCGACTGGTCGACGGCATCGAGGTGCTCGGGGTCGGCTCGCTGCGCCAGTTGCTGGCGCTGTTGCGACACGAACTCTCTCCAGGCGCAGCCGAGCCCGGGCCCGACGTGGACGAGAACAACACAGCTGGTGACCGCGGGACCAGACCGGCCGCACCGTTCCGCCCACTCGATCTGGCCGATGTGGCGGGTCAGGCTGAGGCGAAGTGGGCTCTGGAAGTGGCGGCGGCGGGTCGGCATCACATCTTCTTCCACGGTCCACCGGGCGTCGGCAAGACCATGCTCGCCGAGCGGCTGCCCGGGTTGCTGCCCAATCTCGGAGTGGCCGAGGCCCTCGAGGTGTCGGCCATCCACTCCCTCGCCGGCGTCGAGCTGACCGGCGGACTCCTGCAGCGCCCGCCCTACGCGGATCCGCACCACTCGGCGTCGCTGCCGGCGGTGATCGGTGGTGGACCACGGATGGCGAAACCCGGAGCCATCTCGCGGGCGCACCGGGGCGTCTTGTTCATGGACGAGGCGCCCGAGTTCTCCGCCGGGGTGCTGGAGGCGATGCGGACTCCGCTGGAATCGGGTGTGGTGTTCTTGACCCGCAGCCAGATGCAGACGAGGTACCCGGCCCGATTCCAACTCGTGCTGGCCGCCAACCCGTGCCCTTGCGGAAAGTTCGGCACGCCGGGCGCGGACTGTCGCTGCCCGCCGATGGCGATCCGGCGCTACGGACAGCGATTGTCCGACCCGATCCGGGACCGGATCGACATCTCCCAGACGTTTCGTCCACCACGGCGCACCCGAGTGCGGGCCGCGCTCGTCGGTGGCGAGTCGTCGGCGAACGTGGCCGTCCGGGTCGCTCAGGCGCGGGAACGTCAGGCGCGGCGATTGGCCGGCACGGAGTGGCGGTGCAACGGTGAGATCTCGGGGCCCTACCTGAGGCGCCACCTGCCGCTGCCCGACGGGCTGGACGCGGTCGACGACGCTCTGGACCGGGGTCTGCTCAGTCCGCGGGGAGTCGACAAGGTGCTCAGGGTCGCCTGGACGGTCGCCGATCTGGCCGGCAACGACCGGCCGTCAGCCGACCACGTGGCAGTGGCGTTGGCGATGCGCCGCGGCGAGCCGTCGCCGAGTCGGCGGGTGGTGAGCTGATGACCGAGCTGGGCACCGAGTTGTCGGACCGGGCGGCGCGGTTGGCTCTGAGTTGTGTCGTCGACGCCGGTGATCCGGGTCTCGCTGCAATGGTGGGCGAGGTAGGTGCGTCCGAGACGTGGGCGCGGATAGGTGAGTCGGCGTTGGGTGAGCCCGTCGCCCGTAGGGCCGCCGAGATCGACCATCGCCAGATCGCGGTGTTGTCGCGCCACTACCGGGTCCGCGTCGTGGTGCCGGGCGACGAGGAGTGGCCGACCGGTCTGGACGACCTGAGATTCGTGAGCCCGGTCCAGCGCCGCGGCGGCGTCCCGATCGGCTTGTGGTTGCGCGGTCCTGGCCATCTCGCAGAGTTGTCGACTCGCGCGGTGGCGATCGTCGGATCGCGCGCGGCGACGCCGTACGGGATCGAGGCAGCCACCAACATCGCCACCGACCTGGCGCAGAGCGGTCTGACGGTGGTGTCGGGAGGCGCGTATGGAATCGACACGGCGGCTCATCAGGGGGCGCTGAGTGCTGAGGGGACGACGATCGCTGTGTTGGCCAACGGTGTCGACATCGCCTATCCGAAGGGCAACGCGCCGCTGCTCGGTGCGATCGCACAGGATCACCTGATCGTTTCCGAGCTGCCACCCGGTGAGTCACCGAGCCGTGTTCGATTCCTGGCCCGGAACAGGATCATCGCCGCCATGTCACACGGCACGGTCGTCGTCGAGGCCGCGTACCGGTCCGGCGCGAGAAACACCGCGACCTGGGCCGTCGACTGTGGTCGACAACTGATGGCGGTGCCGGGCCCGGTGTACTCGGCGCTGTCGGCCGGTCCCCACCAGCTGGTCCGCGACGGCAAGGCGAGCTTGATCACAAGCGGGGCGGAGGTTCTCGAACTCGTCTCGGCGATGGGTAGCGGTCTGACCACCACGCCACGCGGTGCGGAGCGGGCGACGGATGGACTGGACGAGCGGCGACTCAGTGTGTTCGAGGCGCTGCCTTCGCGGTCGTTCGCAACTGTGGAGGACGTGGCGCACCGCGCCGGGCTCGCGGTCCCGATCACCCTGGCCGAGCTGGGCGCGCTCGAGCATGACGGGTTGGTCGACGGCGATGACCGCGGCTGGCGAGTGTCACGCGCCCCGAGACGGCGAGCTGTCTGAGCAGCGCGCCCGGTGCACTCAAGCCACGCTCGGCGCCGGTCGCAGCCGCAGTCCTCGAGGCGTCATCTTGAATCCGGCGCCCTGAAGTGCCTCGCTAACCGATGCCGAGCCGAAGACGTGTTCACCGTCGGCGCGTTCCACGGTCAGTTTGCCCAGCAGCCCGCGAGTGACCGAGTCGGCCAAGGCCGCGGCGGCCGGGCCGAGCACCGACCCGTCGTGGGTGAACGACAGCAGCGTCCGCCCGCCCCGCTCGACATAGAACGCGAGGGCACCGTCGACCAGCACGACGAGCGCACCGCTCTTGCGCCCTGGACGATGGCCCTCTCGATCCGGCCACGGCAGCGCTGCGCCGTACGGGTTGGCGGGGTCGGTCGCCGCGAGCACCAGTGGCTTCGGCTGGCGGGCGACCTCGCTCGCTCGACGCAGCCTGTCGACGGCGCCCGGCAGTGCGAACTGGGCCGCCCCAAGACCGTCAACGAAGTATCCGCGACGACACTGGCCGACCTCCTCGAGGCTGCTCAGGGTCCGATAGGCGGCGCCGAAGCCACCCGCCGGATTCTCGGTCAGCACGCTGCCACGGGTAACGAGGCCGTACCGATCGAGCTGGAGGAAGATGTCCGTGGCCAACCGCTCCGACTCGCTCGTCGGGGTCCGCTCGACCAGCGACCATCGGCCGACCGTCGTCGGTGAGCTGACGCGCGGTGAGCGACCCGCCCTGGCGGCCAACCGCGCGCGATGCGTCCGTGCCGTCGCCCGCGGCGGCCGCCGTAGCGTCCCTCCGGTGGTGAGGTAGCGCACAGGCGCGAAGGTGTCGGAGTTGATCAGACCGCACCACACGAGATCCCACAGCGCAGTGACGTACGCCGAGCGATCTGCGGCGGCCAAGCCGGACGGCAGCAGGCCGTCGAAGAAGTGTGCGCCCCCGACTCCGAGCGAGGCCAGCAGCTCGTTCCCGCGGTAGGTCGCGGGCAACGAGCGGGCGGGCCCGATCTCCACGTCCGTCGGATACAGCCGGATCCAGCCGTCGTCTTCGCCGACCGGAGCGTCCCCCACCCAGCGGACCTCTCCAGAGGTCAGCAACTCGTCCAACATGGCTGGGTTGTAGTCGGCTACGCGAGCCGGCAACACGACCGATTCGATGGCGCTGGCCGGCAACGCGTACCCGGCGAGCTGTTCGATCGACGCGAGAACGGCATCCGTCCCGCGGTGGCCGGCGCCGACGCCCTGCCAGGCGGGGAGGAACCGTGCGTACGTGATCTGCTCGACCGGCTCCACCTCCTTGCGGAGCGCGGCGAGCGTGCGACGCTTGATCAGAGCGAGGACCTTCGTGTGGCAGTACTGGCGCCGGTCCTGTTCGGTGGAGGCGATGCCGTCGGTGAACTCGCCCGCCGTGAGCGTGCCGTTGGCGGTCAACCCGTTACAGGTGGACTCGACGATCGCGCGGCCGAGCCCGTAGCGCTCCGCAAGAGTCGACACCACGAAAGGTCCGTGGGTGCGGGCCCAGCGGAGCACGAGATCCTCCATCGGGTGTTCGGCCGCGGCATCGAAGGACGCGGCCACTCCCGGCGGGACAGGGATCCCGAGGCCGTCGCGCAGCCGCGGCACGTCTTCGACGACCGCGATCATCTCGCTGCCGGCGATCCTGAGCTCCACGAGTCGTCGTGCGTGTAGCAGCCCGCCCACGGCAACAACTGGATCGAAGTCAGGACGGCACCGGGCGACCAGCTCCGATCTGGTGAACGGGCCGGCCGTGCGGACCAGATCGAACAGCTGCTCGGCCGTCGTCGCCTGGCGATCTGGACTCAACGCCTGCAGATCCGCTTCGGTCGATGCGATGACCGCCGGATCCAGCAGCTGCTTCAGACCGTCCTTGCCCAAGAGCTCGGCGAGCAAGTTGGCGTCCAGCGCGAGTGCAGCCGCCTTCTTCTCCGCGAGGGGAACGTCACCCTCGTAGACGAACGATCCCACGTAGCCGAACAGCAAGGACTTGGCGAACGGTGACGGCTCGGTGGTCTCGACCTCGACCAACGACACCGACCGGTCCGCGATCCGGCGCTGCAGCTCGAGCAGGCCGTCCAGATCGAACACGTCGCTGAGGCACTCTCGCATCGTCTCGAGCACGATCGGGAACTCCGGATATCGGGCGGCGACCACCAGTAGCTGCGCCGAGCGCATCCGCTGCTGCCACAGCGGGGTCCGGGCTTTCGGGTCACGTCTGGGCAAGAGCAGCGCCCGGGCAGCGCACTCTCGGAAGCGGGCGGCGAACAGAGCCGAGCCGCCCACCTCCTCGGTGACGATCGTCTCCAACTCGTCAGGTTCCACGATCAACAGCTCGGCGCTGGGAGGATTGGATTCGGTGTCCGGCACGCGCAGGACGATGCCGTCGTTGGTCGCCGTGGCTTGGACCTCCATGCCGTAGCGCTCGCGGGCGGAACGCTCGATCGCAAGCGCCCAGGGCGCCAAGACGGCGGACCCCAGCGGGGAGTGGATGCACACCCGCCAGTCACCCAGCTCGTCGCGGAATCGCTCGAACACGATCGTGGTGTCGGTCGGCAACGCGCCGAGAGCGGCCTGTTCGCCGAGATAGCTGACGAGATTTGCGGCCGCGTAAGGATCCAGACCGGCCTCGCCGAGTCGGTCGAGCGCCTTGTCCGGAGCCATCGCCACCAACCCACGGACGTACTCTCCGAGAGCCGCCCCGAGCTCGGCCGGTCGGGCCGGAGAGTCTCCCTTCCAAAACGGCAGCCGACCCGGGCTACCAGGTGCTGGGGAAACGAGAACCTGGTCGTGGGTGATCTGCTCGACCCGCCAGCTCGTGGTGCCGAGCGTGAAGACGTCCCCGACCCGCGTTTCGTACACCATCTCCTCGTCGAGCTCACCCACCCGGCGACCGGGGGAGTGCTTGCCCGACGCGCTGCCCTCACCGACGAGGAAGACTCCGAAGAGTCCGCGGTCGGGAATGGTGCCTCCTGAAGTCACGGCCAGTCGCTGCGCACCGGGCCGCGCGCTGACGATGCCGGTGTCTCGCTGCCAGACCACCCGTGGTCGCAGCTCGGCGAAGTCCTCGGAGGGATAGCGCCCGCTCAGCATGTCGAGCACCGCATCGAATGCGTTGCGCGGCAGCTCCGCAAAAGGCGCGGCGCGTCGGCAGAGGGCGTAGAGGTCGTCGGTGCTGCACTCCTCCAGCGCGACGGCGGCGACGATCTGCTGAGCCAGCACATCGAGCGGGTTGCGAAGCTCTGCGACCTCCTCGATGGCGCCTTGCCGCATCCGTTCCACGACCACCGCGGACTCGACGAGGTCGCCTCGATGGTTGGGGAAGAACACGCCGCGGGAGGTCGCGCCGACCTGGTGGCCGGCCCGGCCGACGCGTTGCAGACCGCTGGCCACCGACGGCGGTGCTTCGACCTGGACGACGATATCGACCGCGCCCATATCGATGCCGAGCTCGAGCGAGGAGGTGGCTACCACGCAGGGCAGCGACCCGGACTTGAGATCGGCCTCGATCTGGGCCCGCTGCTCCTTGCTGACCGAGCCATGGTGGGCGCGCGCGATCACCGGCGTCCGGGTGCCGTCGTGACCGGCCGATGCGCCGGACTGCGCCATCACCTCGGCCGGCGAGGTGAACTCCTCCGGATCGTCCCCGAGCCGTTCCGCGTGGAGTTCGTTGAGGTGGGCGGTGAGCCGTTCCGCCAGCCGCCGGGAGTTGGCGAACACGATCGTCGAGCGGTGCTGCTCGATCAGGTCGAGGATCTTGTTCTCCACGTGCGGCCAGATCGAGGGTCGAGTGGGGGGTGGAGCATCGTCGTCGATCCCAGGGGTCGGCACGGAGGCGGTCGCACCGAGGGCGCTCATGTCCTCGACCGGCACCACGACCTGCAGATCCCACGACTTCTCCGCTGGTGGCGCGATGATGCGCACCGGATGCGGTCCGCCGAGGAAGCGCGCGACCCGCTCGGGCGGTCGGACCGTCGCCGACAGTCCGATCCGCTGGATCGGTCGTGGCTCGTCGTCGATCGATCTGGTCTCGGCCGTGAGCGCCTCCAAGCGCTCGAGGGAGAGGGCGAGATGCGCTCCGCGCTTCGTGCCAGCGAGCGCGTGGACCTCGTCGACGATGACCGTGCGCACGTGTCGTAGCGTGTCTCTGGCCGCCGAGGTCAACATCAAGAACAACGATTCGGGCGTGGTGATCAAGATGTCCGGCGGGCGGCTGACGATGGCTCGCCGTTCGGCTGGCGAGGTGTCGCCGGATCGGACTCCGACCGAGATGGTCGGCGGAGTCTCCCCGATCCGGGCTGCGGTCCGCGTGATGCCGGTCAGGGGCGCCCGGAGATTGCGCTCCACGTCCACCGCGAGCGCTTTGAGCGGTGAGACATAAAGGACCCGGCACCGTTCCTTGACCGCGACCGGACCCGTTCGCGTCAAGTCGTCGAGTGCCCACAAGAACGCGGCCAGCGTCTTGCCCGATCCGGTCGGGGCAATGACCAAGACGTTGTCACCGGCCGAGACGGCCTGCCATGCTCCGCGCTGGGCGGCTGTTGGCGCGGCGAAAACCTCCCTGAACCACGTCGTCGTGGCCGGTGAGAAGCCCGCGAGCGGATCGGCCGATGACATGCCTCCATCCTGCCCGCTGCCTCCGACACTCGCCCGCCCGACGGTGGCCCCGTCTGGCGGCAGGTGCGTGCAGATCGGTTGTTGTCTCGGGTGGGGGTGGTGGGGGTGGTGGTGGTGGTGGTGGTGGCGGTGGTGGCGGCCAGCAGGTGCCCTTCCGGGCGTACGAGACCGGCCCGCGGTGCCCAGGTGGCTCCGACGGGTTCGAGCGGGCGACTACCTTGGCCGAGTGATGAGGCTTGACGGCTCCGTGAGCCGACCGTGAAGGAGACCGAGCTCTGGCAGCGGATGCGCCATCATCTCGGTGACGGCTACTACCGCGTATGGGCGAGCGAGCAGCATCTCGCCGGGTTGGGCGGCAAGACGGTCGAGCAGGCCGTCGCCGAAGGGGATCCGGTCAAGGTCGTGTGGCGCGCAGTCTGGGACGTGCTCGAACTTCCCGAGCGTGAACGCTGATCTGGCACGGTGTCGCCTGCCTACGACCGATTTGGCCCCCCGAGAAGCAGGTGGCCCTCAGGACGCCGGCGTCCAGTCAGGGTCGCGCCCGGCGGCGGCGAGAGCCTTGTCGAAGTCGGATGCGCTGCACGGCACTTCGACCTCATGGCCGTACGCACCCAGCTGTCGGCCCAGTGCCGCCGATCCGCTGACGGCTCGGAGCAGTTCCGCGCCGACGGCTTCGGGGATCTCGAGTCGTCGACCGCTCGCCCGAGCCACGTCCCATCCGTGCACCATGACCTCGACGAAGGCCATCTCGCCGATCGTTGAAGCCGGCTGTTCGCCGCCGCTGAGGTCGAGCGTGCCGTCCCATGCCGAGGGGTCATCCCACGCGGCGGCCGTCGCCTCGAATCGGTCGCCGAGCCGGTTCGGCCAGTCCCCGGCGGTGTCATCGGTCCTGTTGCCCCAGGGATCTCCGGGGTCGAGCGACTCCTTCCGGGCCAGCCTTGCCAACGCCGTCGTGGTCCCGAGCGCATGGTTCACCAAAGTGGCCAGATCGAAGTCGGAACACGGCGTCGAACTGGACAGGTCGATATCACTGTCGATCAGGCGCAGTGTCGTCGCGATCGCCATCGCGCCGTCGCTCATTGCCTGTCGAGTGCTCATCTGTCCAGTGAACCCTCCTGCGTCACGTCGGCCTTGGAGATTCGCGACGACTGCCCAACAGTCTGAACTGTTCGGCGTGGCGCACTGTCGCTTCGAACACCTGTTCGGTAGGTTATCCACCGAATCGAGTTGTCGGAAGCGTTGTCCACAGGTTGCGGCCGACGGTGAACGATTGTCAGTGCTGGTTCCTAGAGTGCCAGTGACGCAAGTACACAAGACCACCCAAGACAACCAGCACTCCACCCTGGAGCTCGGCGAGCAGCGAGATCCCACCGGTCGACGGTGAAAGGAAGGACGAGGCAGATGCCCGTAGAGGATCGCGAGAAGGCGCTGGAGTCGGCAATCTCCCAGATCGACAAGCAATACGGAAAGGGATCGGTGATGCGCCTCGGCGACGAGGTGCGGGCACCGATCGAGGTGATCCCCACGGGATCGATTGCCCTCGACGTGGCCCTCGGCATCGGCGGCCTCCCCCGCGGGCGGGTGGTGGAAATCTACGGCCCGGAGTCCAGCGGTAAGACCACGGTCGCGCTGCACGCAATCGCCAGCGCCCAGGCGGGCGGCGGCATCTGCGCCTTCATCGACGCCGAGCACGCTCTCGACCCGGAGTATGCGGCGAAGCTCGGTGTCGACACCGATTCGCTGCTGGTGAGCCAACCCGACAACGGTGAGCAGGCACTGGAGATCGCCGACATGCTCGTCCGCTCCGGCGCCCTGGCGCTGATCGTGATCGACTCGGTCGCCGCCCTGACGCCGCGAGCCGAGATCGAAGGCGAAATGGGCGACAGTCACGT
>JBBSQJ010000088.1:0-16355 GCA_038257965.1 Propionibacteriales bacterium | reverse complement strand
CCCCCCCCACCGGGCGCCGGCCGCCCCGCCCCGGCCCCGCGCCGCCCGCCCCCGCTCGGCAAGGACCGAATCTGCGGGATGCCGACATCCGAGCCGCCAGCCACAATTTTCCGACGTACGGATGGCGGGGGCGCGCAAACCTTACATTCTGTGCGTCCCCGCGGTACGGTTGTCAAGGTTTTTGCGTCTCTCGTTAGAAATCTAGTTCGGAGGCCACGATGGCAATTCTCCGCGCTGCCGTCGACGGGCCAGAGGTACGCACGACCCCGGCCCGACGGCGGGCCGCCGCGAGCGGTGGCGTTATCGACCCGGAGCGCCCAGCCGCGCTGATCCTGGCCCTGCAGCGGACCGCGGGCAATACAGCCGTGGTGCAGACGCTGAACCGGCACCGCCACCCCGGAGCCCTTGGGCCCCTCGTCGTGCAGCGAACTCACTACGGCACGAACCAAGCGGGCTGGAACCCGGCCGGTAACTCGGGCCTGCTGGCCCTGCTGAACGTTCAGATCGGCGCCGGCGCCCAGCGTTGGCCGTACGACATGGCGCGGTGGACGGTGGCACTCGGCGCGGTGAACTTCGCTTCCCGAGCGGCAGCCGTCGCAGCCGAGCAGGCCTGGCTCGCCGCCCACGCCGTTCCGGCGACATCGCTTGCGACCGCCGTCCACCCCCGGGTACGCGGTGTCCATGGCGCGAACGTGGTCACGGACGCCGTCTACCGCACAGCCCAGGGTTTCTGGCCGTTCATTGTCCGCCTGACTTCCAGCTACCAGACCGCGGGCGGACCAGTGAACCGTGCCGTCGAGGTGCAGTTCGCCCGCGACAAGTACGGCTACATCATCCGAATCGACGACGGCGCGGCGGCATACACGATGGCCGCCCAGGGGGCCGTCCCGGGCCCGGGCCAGTACGCCTCGCAGCACATGGTCGACACGACGCGCGATCTGCTCGCGGCGAGCACCCGACTCGGCGACGAGACGGACGCGGACGACCAGACCAAGATCATCGCCGAGGGCGCCCGATGGCGGGCGGTAGCCCAGCTGGCCGCGGCGGGCCAGCTCTTCGACGACTCGGCGTTCTATCCGGGCGCAGCGGGCCGACGGCTCGGCCTGGCAGCCGAACGACGACGTACCCGCCATCGAGTTCTCCCACCTGTGGACCCGATGGAACTTCTTCAACAAGGCCTGGGACATCACCAACACAACCCTGCAAACCGCGCTCTTCAACAACGTGTCGCAGGGGCAGACGCGGAAGTACGCCGCCCTGACCGGGGTCGCGCGCAACCGCGCGGTCTGAGCTGCGGCTGCGCGACCCCGATCCGCTCGATCGCGACCGCCGACCTGACGGCTAGCGCGCGTCCCGCATGACGGTCGTTCGGCGGGCGCGCCCTGCATACCGGTTGCTAGGCGCCACCGCCGGTCTGCCTCCGAGTGCGGGCCAAGTCGCCGAGGGCTTACAGATCTTCAGGCGAGTCGCTCCGTGCGACACGATCGGCTTGGGATTGCATCTCCGCGTGGGAGCTGTACGCGGTCGTGTGCCAGGCCTCGTTGTAGGCGGCCATCGCACCAGCAAGCGCCGCGCCGGCTGTGCCTCCCCGCCGCGCCTTGCGCGCAAGTAGAGTCAGCGCGAACGCGATGAGCGCCATCCCGGCGATGACGATGACTGCGTCCACGATCAGATCCTAGATTGCGCGAGCACCGCCTCGGTTGTCGCAGGAGGGTCTTCTACGGCGCCGGTCGAGACCCGGAGTCGGGCAGCACGAACCGGTCAGATCTGGCTCTGAGCCCAATGTTGTGTGAAGTCCTTTGCACGCCAGCGACCCGGCGTAGGGTGCGACCGTGACCAGGCGGGCTTACACCGGGCTGGCAATTGGCTTTGTCGCGTGCCTCGCGGTCGTCGGCTTCATGGTTCTCATGGGCATGTTCACAGGTGAATACTGGTGCGGAGATCGCTCGCCATGGTGGGGGCCGCCGGAGAACCCACACTCGACTTGTAGCGGACACGCGTGGGCAGGTGAGTACCCCGAGACGATGCCGAAGTAGCTGGCGATCGGTCATGTGTCAGAGGCATCTCCCTCTGAGCTTGGTCATCCTCCCGTTCGGCGGCGTTCCCGCAGAGGTGAACAGGGCGGTCGCTACCACGACCACAACCTGTACGGTCCCGCTCCACACCTAGAACTCGGCGGGGTCGGCGGAACGTCAACCGTTCGCCCGAAAAGCTCCGAGACCACATCAGTCGGCCACTCGGTCCCGCTGAGCTGAGGGGTCGGCTTCCGAAGATCGAGGAGATGCTCGACGCCTGTTGCCACCCGGCCCGAACCTGCTTCGTACGACGGACGGCATGCGGGCTGCTCGCCCAGGCTCGGCTGGGCACGTGATCATCAGCGCCGTCCCCTCGCCCTGCTGGGCTTTGACGAGCAAGGTCGAGAGGTCCTGACTTTCGTCGAGGGCAGCGTCGGCGTCGGTCCGCCGGAAGTCGACGAGGAACCCGTCCAGGATGCTGATCACTGGGTGTGGCGAGACGATGTTCTCCTACATCTCGGCAGGCTTGTCCGTTGCTACCACGATGCTGCGGCCACGTTCCTGTGGACTGGCCACACGTGGCAGGTGCCGGTCGGGCGGCCGGTCGAGACCATCTGTCACAACGACCTGCAACCGGCGAACGTCGTCTCCCGTGAGGGTGTTCCGGTGGCGCTGATCGATTGGGAAGCGGCGTCCCCAGGGGTCCCGCGCGGCCGACCTGGGGTTCGCCGCTTGGCGCTGGGTGCCGCTGTGGCCGCAGGAGAGGTCTCGTGCCGCGGGTCCTCTTCCGACAGCCGTCAGCGAGAAATCGCTGGGCGCCACGAGTGCGCTGGCTTCCAGCCGAGCACCCCTCGGGCACCTGAGCTGTCGAGGAGCGCTGCGAACGGCTGCGGAGCGAATCGGTCCCACTCTGTCACGGACACATCCGGCACCAGACGGTCCGCGAGCGTCAGGCTGTCGTCGACAGCCGAGCTGATGTCGTCCGCGCAGACCACGAGGCGATGGTGTCCGCTGAGGCCCGTCACGGTGAGAGCGGCGCAGACAGCGGACGCAAGATTCCGTCCGACGAGGAACGCGCCGTACTCCCAGATCGGGAACCACTCCGACTCAGTCTGAGTCGAAGTGGTCGTCGGTCACTGTGTAGGTCCAGGTGGCACCCGGACGACGCAGGCCTGCCGCCTCCAGATCCAGGCGGTCGTCGACGACTGGGGTGTTGTCAACGACGATGGCGGCGTCGGCGTAAACCTGGGAGATGAGAGGACGAACGCCCGCTGGAGGAGACGGTTGAACTCCACCAGTGGTTCACCCGCCCCAGGGCGCGGAAGTGGATTCCTTCGCGGACGTTCATGCTGTATGCGAGGTGGTCCACTCCACCGCCGGTCCAGGTAGGTCAGAATTACCACTCGGACCGATCGCGACGAGCGTCTGGCTGTCGACGACGGTGGCGAGGTAGGCCATGCGTTCCGGCAGCAACTCGGCCAGGTCCCGCACGCCCTGGTCGGAGGTCAGGATGGCGCGTCGCAACTCGAGCACCTCTTGTCGCTGGACGTGCGGTAGGAGGTCGTAACGGCGAGCGAGACGCCGCAGGTCCTGTTGCTGCCCGTCCGCGATGCGTTGGGCGTGGTCGTCCACACTGAGAAGGCGGGCTTGCCTGGGTTTCCTTGACGTCCGGCGCGGCCACAGAGTTGATCATCCAATCGACGGTTTGGAAAGCGTGACAACCCGACGATGCACAAGCCTCCCGTTCCGCGGCGCCAGTGCCCAGTCGGATGTCGGTGCCGCGACCGGCCATCTGGGGAGATAGTGAGGCGCCTCAACGATCCCGCCTGCGCGATGATCGCGGCCTCTTCCGCGTCGTTCTTGGCGTTGAGGACCTCCGCGTCCAGTCCGTCGCCGGCTAGTAGGCGCGCGAACCGCTCAGACTCGGCCACCGACTGGGTCGCCACCAGGACCGGCTGACCCGACAGGTGGGGTGACGCCAATGAATTCCAAGGCTGCTGCGTCGCGGGCTGCGCCGGTGGCGACCAGCCGATCAGGCTCGTCGTGGCGGATGTATGGGCGATTTGGCGGGAAGGTCGACGACATTGCGGCCGTCGTCGCCAGCGCCGCCAGGAGCGGCCTGAAGGTGATGGCGCAAAACACCGGACACGGCGCAGCGCCCGTCCCATCCCTGGACGACACCGTGCTGGTACGAACAGCGGGCCTCTCGCAGGTGGAGATCGACCCTGCAGCACTGACGGCGTGGTGCGGCGCCGGTGCAGATTGGCGAGCCGTCACCACAGCTGCCGCCGAATACGGCCTGGCTGCCCAAGCCGGCTCCGCCGGGAGCGTGGGGATCGCCGGCTTCCTGCTGTCCGGTGGCATCAGCTGGCTGTCCCGACTCCACGGTTTGGCCGTCAACGACGTGACCCGGCTCCAAGTCGTCACCGCCGACGGGCAGTTACGAATCGCCAACGCCGACCACGACCCTGAACTTTTCTGGGCCCTCCGTGGCGGCGGAGGCTCCCTCCCCGTAGTGACCGGGCTCCAAGTCGCCTCCACGCGATCCCCACAGTCGGTGCGGGAACACTGTTCTTCCCCATCTCACGCGCCGGAGAAGTCCTCCATAGCTGGCGGCGCTGGATCCTGGGGATGAGCGAGCGCACCATGTCCTGCGGACGACTGCTTCAATTCCCGCCGCTGCCCGAACTCCCGCCGCCGCTGCGCGTGCAGGCCTTCGCTGTGGTCGAGATCGCCCACCAAGGGTCGCTCGCCGAACTGACGGCCGCCGACCGTTGCGAGAGCTGGAACCCAGCCTCGACACCATCGCTGAGATCCCCGCAGCGGCACGTGACGGCCTGCTCATGGATCCACCGGGCCGGACCCCGTTCCGCGGCAACGGCGTACTCCTGAGCGATGTACCACCGTCGGCGATCGACGTCCTCGTCGCATCCGCCGGGCAAGGATCCGGCTCACCGCTGCTGTCGGTAGAACTGCGACACCTCGGAGGAGCGCTGCGACGGCGGCCGCCGCACGCGGGTGCCGTCGGACACCTTGACGCCGAATTTCATCATGTGCTCAGTCGGCATCACCCCCGACGCCGCCACAACCAAAAAGGTTGATGCCCATATCGCAGTGCTCGAGCGCGCGCTGGCACCCTGGTTCGCCGACCTTCACTACGTCAATCTGGACGAGCGCGCCGCGGGCGGGCGCAGCCGATTCCACGATCCGGCCGTCCTCAAACAATTGCAGGCAGTCAAAACCCGCATTGATCCAACGCAGCTGCTCACCTCCGGCCACCCCATCCTTTCGGGTTTCGGGGGACCTCAGGTGCCAGTAGACGGCCGTTCGACGGGACCACCATGCGGGCGAGTTGCTCGGCGGGCCCGCGCCTGCGATCGACCTGCTGAGTGTCGCCGGTGCCGTGTTCACCGCATCCAGTCGATCACCGACGTCGAGTTGAGCCTGCTCATCGGAGCACGGGGTCGCGGTCCTCCGGTGCAGGTGCCGGAAGCGGAATACCCGGTCGAACGGGGGGCGTACCCAGCGGCGCAGGTGTCGGGGCAGGTGGGGCCGGTGGAGTCTGGGCCGGTGGAGTCTGGGCCGGTGCGGGTGCCGGAGCAGGTGCGGGCGAGGCGTTCAGGGAGGCGGGATTGACGGTGACGGCGCCCTTCGGGCCGTAGGTGAAGGTGTCCACCGTGGCTTTGCCCGAGTACACGTTGCCGGCGTCGTCGATGAAGAAGATGTTCGCCTGCTTCTCGCCAGTCCAGTAGGTGCCGTTCGTGGCGGGGTGTTCCGTCGCGCCCCAGGCGTTACCGGTTTCGGCCGGCATTCTGCCCAGGAGTGTCCGTGCCGTCTGGAGACGCTGGCCCGGCGGCGCGGCCAGGATCTGCTGCTTGGCCCACTGGAACTTCTCGTACGCGGTGCCCGCCGGGAACTCGACGGTGGCGGGGTCGGTCGGCTTCGGTCCACCCGGCTCGGCAGGCGTCTCTCCCGGTTTGATCTCCGGCTTCACCTCGGGGGCACCGGGAGTGATCTCCAGCTTCACCTCGGGGGCACCGGGAGTGACCTCCGGCGTCACCACCGGAGCTTCGACCGGGCCGCGGCCGAACAGCTTCTTTGCGCCCCCGGCGAACATCAACGCGGCGAAGATGATGCCCTCAGTGCCGCGTTCCCACCGCTCGAACTCGCTCATCGGGTGGGGAGAGAACGCCCGTTGGCCGACGGCCGCCTCGACGATGTAGGGGATGCCGGTGATGTCGGCAATGCCGAGAGCCACAACCCCGACGGCGTCCCAGCCGCCAGGCCCCTGGCCACCGTGGTCAGCCTGATACTCCTTCCACCGCGAATAGATCCCCAGGCCGGCACCCACCACGAACAGGGCCGCGAGCACGCCCCAACCGACCGGTCCAGCCAAGATCAGCGCACCCGCGACGAGGAGGGCGGGGATGGCCAAGATGATGCCTGACACGATTCCGCCCAAGACGTTGCCGAGCTTGTCCTTGAGCCACCTGCGCATGCTGCCGACGATCTCCTCGAACCAGCCCTGCACCTGCGGTTGCTGCTTCGAGGAAGCCTCTCGAGCCAAGGACGAGGCCGCGGAGTCCAGGTCCGAGGACCCCCGGTCGCCGGCGGCGCGAGCCCGGTCGGTCCACTCCGAGGCGCTGGCACCGGCCTCGTCGGCCTTGTTGCGCATCCCCTCCTGCGCGGTTCGGTGCGGGCCGGCGAGCTGCGCGGCGAGTCGGTCCGGTACGGCGGCGAACTCCGCTCGCGCCTCGCTTGTGGCGGAGTCGGCAGTCGTGCGAAAAGCGCCGGTCGCCTGGTGCTGGCCGGAGCGGACGGTCTGGCCGAGCTGCGAGACCTGTTGGCGAGCCTGCTGAGCCGCGGCCTGCAGGGCAGCGGCGTGCTGTCCAGTCAGTTGGGCCAGCCCGGCTCGCAGGCCTTCGGCCGACTCGGTAAACGCCGCGACCATCCCGTCGGTGCTCTGGCGCAGACCTTCTTGCACTTCGGTCCGCGCCGCGTCCAGGGTCTCGGTGCCGGGCAACGCGGCTTGCGCGTCCACCTCGAACTGTCGCGCGCCGGCACCTATCTCGGCCCGGAATTGCTCGGCAGCGGTGCTGATCCTCGTCCGGCCGGCCTCCTCCCACGCCGAAACGTCGTCGGCGGCCAGTTGCTGAGCGGAACCGATTGCCCGGCTGACGGTGCCCTCGGCCCGTGCGGAGTCGGCGGTTGCACGTCGAGTGAGTTGCCGGAGCGCCGCCTGGGCTGCACTTTCACCGGTCCCGATAGCCTGCTCGGCCTGTACGGCGGCCGCCTTGATCTTGCCGCTGGCGTCGACCTTCGCCGGTCCGTACAGCTCAGACCGGAACTGCTTCTGCCCGGCCGAGACGCTCGCCGCCGCTTGGTCACCGGCCCTGGTCAGCTCGGTCCGGGCCTTGCCCTGCACCGTCGCCGCGATCCTCTCCTTGCCCTGCCGGACCTCCTCGTCGGTTGCACCACCGACCGCCGGGACTGCGCGTCGCTGGTGACCGACCGTTTCCGATCTGGCTCTGGCCGCCTCGTGATCGGCGGCTGTCGAGGATGCTGCCTCGAGCCGCCCGACGACTCCCTGGGCGCTGGCTTCGGTCGTCGCCGCCTGTCTTCCGATGGCTTACTTGGCCGCAGCCCCGGCGACGTGGATCTGGGCGGAGTCAGTCCGCTCGTCCGCCCTCGACTGCCCCTCGAACGTCCGGAAGCTCTGACCAACCTGTTGCGAGGCGGCACCGAACGACGCCTCGACGTCGGTCCGCCGATCAGTTGCGGCGGCCGCCAACTGGGTCAACGCCGATTGCTCAGCCTCGTTGATCCGGGCCAATGGTTCCGCGGAGACGGCGGTGGCCAGGCCCGTCACCTCGACCGGTGCCGAGGTGACGCCGTCCCGTTGCAGATTCACCCCGGCCGGACGCTGGCCACGCGACCTCGCCTGAACAAGAGTGGTGACGGCCCGGTTTCCGGCGAGTCGTTGGAGTCTGAGCGCGGACGTGAAGCCGGTATCGGCACCCTGACCGTGCGGGTTCACCACCGGTGCCGCCGCTTCCCACCCGCCGTTCAGCGTCGGGGCCCGGGCGGCGTCCGCGTCGGCGCTGTCGTCGTAGGCGTTCTGGCGCATTCCTCGTCCCTCGCTCAGAACAGGATTCCCATACAGTCTCCGGCGCCTGACCCGTCGAAGGCCATGGCCGAACGGGACGAGACGTTCGCTCGATCGGGCAAATGGAACGCCCCCTGGTGACGGCGCAACCAACTGTCTCGCGGCCGACATCGGGCGTTCGCCGCCCAGGTTTGGCGGCCCTTCGACAAGCCCAGGGCACTCAGCCAGCTCGGGCGGTGTTCGGGAGCCGGGCTGACCGCCGTTTGACTGGCGTGATCGCGGAGGGTGTGATCAGCCGAGCACGGGGGCGGGCGATACCAGCGGGAGCCGGACCTGGAGACGGGTGTTGCCCGGCACCGAGACGACACGGAGGTCGCCACCGTGTCGCTGGGTGATCACCCGGTAGCAGATGTCCAGCCCGAGTCCCGTTCCCTCGCCGACGGGTTTGGTGGTGAAGAACGGCTCGAAGATCTTGTCGGTCAGCTCCGGCGGCACTCCTGGACCGGTGTCGCCGATCTCCACCAGGACCCGGTCGTCGATCAGCGCCGTGCGGAGGGTCAGCGTTCCACCGTCGGGCATGGCCTGCAACGCGTTGTCGATCAGGTTGGTCCAGACCTGGTTGAGCTCGGCCGGATGCGCCGGCACGGTCGGCAGGTCCGGGGCGAAGTCCTTCACCACGGTGATCGGTGGTCCGGACTTGATCTTGTGGCCGAGCATGATCAGCGTGCTGATGATGCCTTCCTTGACGTTGATGTCCTGCAGCGTGGCCCGGTCCACCTGCGAGTACGTCTTCGCTGCGTCCACCAGCGTCGAGATGCGGACTGTGGAGTCCTCGATCTCGCGCATCAACTGCTCGGTCTCCAACGCGTACGCCAGCCAGTGGATCCCGTCCCCGATCAGCCCGGGCGCCACCTTGGCGGCCACCTCGTCCAGCCAGTCGGGATCGACGCCGGCCGCCACCAGTGCCGGTGCCAGGTCCCAACCGTCCGCCACGCCGTGTCCCTCCAGCCAGTCACCGATGGCGTCCTCGGCGTCGGCCACCTCCAGCGGCGACAGTTCGTCGACTTTCGCCATCCGCTCCAGAGCGGCGTCTTGGACCTCGACCAGCACCTGAAGCGCCTGGGCGTCGACCTTCCCCGACGCCAGGTGGGCGAGCTTGCCGCGCATGCGGCTCACCCGCTCGCGCAGTGCGGCCGTCGCCCGCACGGCTGCGGCGGCCGGGTTGTTCAGCTCGTGGGTGAGGCCGGCCGACAGCCGACCGAGCGACAACAACCGCTCACGCTGACCGACCGCGGCCTGACTGGAGCGCATGCCGACGGTAAGTCCCTCGAGCATGTGCGTGGCCATGGGGAACCACTGGCGGACCTTGTCGCCGAAGAGGTTCGCCTCGATCACCCAGAAACGACAGTCGGTGACAGCATCGACGCGATTGAGATAGACCGGGTGCTCACCGGGCATGAACGCCTGGGTCGCCCCGGCATACACGCCGACCTGGGCGGTCCGGCTGATCTCGACATCGGTGTTCTCCACCCGACGATGCATCGACAAGGTCCCGTCCAGCAGGACGAAGAAGCACGTCGCGGGGTCACCCTCCTCGTACACCGTGTCGCCGCGGTGTCGATCCTCGACGCGTCCGTACTCGCTCAGCCAGGCGAGTTGATCACCGTCCAACGACTCGAACAAGAACAGCTTCCGCAGGGCATCCGGACCGAGCCGGATCGTCTCGTCCATGATCGACTTCTCCTCACTCCGCCAGGTAGCGGTGGACCAACGTGACCGCCAGCGCTCCTTCGCCGACGGCCGAGGCCACCCGCTTCACCGATTGCGACCGGACGTCACCGGCCACGAATACCCCGGGAATGCTTGCCTCGAGCAGGTAGGGGTCACGGTCGAGATCCCAGCCGGGCGGGCGATCGCCGTCGACGAGGAGTTCCGGGCCGGTGCGAACGAAGCCTGCCCCGTCTCGGACGAGAGCGGACGGCAACCAGTCGGTCAGCGGCGCCGCGCCGATGAACACGAACAGGTGACCGGCGTCGACGACCTGCGCGGAGCCGTCCCGGCTGTCGATCAAGGTCACACATTGCAGATGATCAAGACCCTCGCACTTCTCCACCCGCGTGTTGAGGCGCACCTCGATGTTGTCGATGGCGGCGATCTGCTCGATCAGGTACGTGGACATCGACCGCTCCAGCGAGTCGCCGCGGACGGCCATGGTGACCGTGTCGGCGTGCCGGGAGAAGAACACCGCAGCCTGTCCGGCGGAGTTGGCGCCGCCGACGATGATCACGTGATCGCCTTCGCAGGCGGCCGCCTGGGTCGATGCCGACCCGTAGTAGACGCCCCGTCCGACGAGGTCACCGGCTCCAGAAGCCGGCAGCTGGCGATAGCTGACTCCGGTGGCCAGCACGACCGCGTGACTCAGCACGCTGGAGCCGTCGTCGAAGACCACCCGTCGGGCCGGCCCCGTGATCTCCAGACCGACAGCCGTCCGGGCGGTGATCAACTCCGCGCCGAACCGGACGGCCTGCCGACGGGCCCGGTCCGTGAGTTGCCCGCCGGAGACTCCGTCGGGAAACCCGAGATAGTTCTCGATCCGCGAGCTCTGACCGGCCTGCCCCCCGGCCGCGGCCCGTTCGATGATCACCGTCTTCAGCCCTTCGGACGCCCCGTACACCGCGGCACCGAGACCCGCCGGACCGCCGCCGACGATCACCAGGTCGTAGAACTGCTCCGCAAGAGTAGTGGTCAGTCCGACCGCGTCGGCGACCTCGGCCAGTCCCGGCTGGACCAACGGTGCGCCACCGGGGGTGATCACCACCGGGATCTCCTCGGGCTCCGCCCCGGCGGCCGCGAGCAGGCGCCTGCCATCCGGCTCCTCGACGTTGTACCAGCGATACGAAACCAGGTTGCGGGCCAAGAAGTCCCTGACCTCGTAGGAGGCCACCGACCATGGGTGACCGAGGATCTTGATCCTCTGCTCCGGCTCACGGCCGGATCGCTGCCAGGCGGCCAGCAGATCGTCGACCACCGGATACAGCTTCTCCTCCGGTGGCTCCCACGGTTTGAGCAGGTAGTGATCGACGTCGACCACGTTGATCGCGGCGATCGCCGCACTGGTGTCGGCGTACGCGGTGAGCAGAGCGCGGCGGGCGTGCGGCACCAGGTCCATCGCCTGCTCGAGGAAGTCGATGCCGTTCAGGCCAGGCATCCGGTAGTCGGCAAGGATCGCGGCCACCTGCTCGCCACGCAGCACCACCTCACGGATCGCCTCGAGGGCATCGGCACCGGAGTCGGCCCGCAGGATCCGATACTCGCTTCCGTAGCGGCGACGAAGATCCCGGGCCACCGCGCGCGAAACCGACGCGTCGTCGTCGACGGTGAGCAGCACCGGGCGCGCGGCGCGGGTCTTTGATGCGCCGGAACCATTGGTCGGAGAAGGGTCGGACGTCACGCACCGACCTCGTCGGCATAGCACCATCGCCAGTTCTCGCCCGGCTCGGCCGAGGTGATCACCGGGTGCTCGGTGGCGTGAAAGTGTGCGGTCGCATGCTTCGCCGGGGAGGAGTCGCAGCAGGCGACGTGGTCACAGGTCAAGCAGCGCCGCAGATGAACCCACTGACCGCCGACGGCGGCGCAGTCGACACAGATCGGTTCGAAATCGGCAGGCACCGGCGTGAGCGGCGATTTCTCGAGATGGTCACAGGTCGGCATGGAAGGGCCTCCTTTCACAGGCAGGCCCCATCTTGCTCCGGCCCACAAGAGCGACGGTAGTCGCGTCCTCGGGCTGAACGCCTGACACGCCGAGATGTCCCGGCGCCGGTCGAGCCCAGTTGGTTCCCGATGAGCCCCGACCCTGCCGCGCATCCGGCCGGCGAGAAATGTGCCCTGAGCCTGTCGAAGGGCACTGGAGACCGCACACCAGGCGCGCCGACAACGACTAGCCCTTCGACAAGCTCAGGGCAGCGAGCCCAACACAGCAGTGGCCCTTCGACAAGCTCAGGGCAGCGAGCCCGACAAGCTCAGGGCAGCGAGCCCGACACAGCAGTGGCCCTTCGACCAGCTCAGGGCAGCGAGCCCGACAAGCTCAGGGCAGCGAGCCCGACAAGCTCAGGGCAGTGAGCCCAACACAGCGATACGTCTGCGAACAAGCTCAGGGCACATCCGAGAGCCGCCCGGGATCGCTGAGGCGGGAGAGCTTGCGTCGACGCAGGCCGGAGGCGTGCAGTCTGCTGACGATCTCGCGTGACGTGACCGGCAGCGCGCCGGCGCGGATCGCGGCCTCGTACCGCTCGGCGATGACGTCGTAGTGATCTCGCTCGAACGCGCGCCGCGGAATGCCGAGGCCGGCAGCGAAGCCGTGCAGTTCCTCGTACGTGATGTCGCTGATCATGTGCGACCACAGCCGTCCGTGACCGGGCCAGATCGGCGCGTCGATGTAGACGACCACGGCTCAGCCCCGCTCCGCCTCGACGGCCCGGGTGACGGCGTCGTCGACCAGTCGGCGCCAGCTGCCGACGAGTTCGGAGTCGATGTATGCCTTCCAGGAGCCGAGGGGACGCGCGGCCGACCCGATATGGAAGGCCCGCACACCGGCCCGCGCCAGCCACGGCACGTGCTCGGCCAGCAGTCCGCCGCCGGCCATGATCCTGGCCCGCGCGAAAGCGTCTGCCTTCGCGCGGGCGACCAGTTCCTCGAGACCGTCGGAGACTCCGCGGGCACCTCCGGCAGTGAGCACCTGATCCAGACCGGGCAGTGTGCGCAGCATCCGCCAGTTGCGGTCCGCCTCCAGGCACGAGTCGATGGCCCGGTGAAAGGTCCAGCCGTAATCCGGGGAGTCACCGATCAGTTCGGTCACGACACCGACGTCGACATCGGTGTGCCCGTTCAAGAAACCGAGCACGACGCCGTCGGCGCCGGTCGCCCGGTAGTCGGCCAACAACCCTCGCATCCGGGTCACCTCGCCGCCGTCGGTGCCGAAGCCGTCACGCAGCCGCAGCATGACGCGGATCGGCAGCGTGGTGGCCCGGCGGACCTCACCGACCAGTGCGGGTTCGGGAGACAGCCCGTCGTGCTCCATCGTGCCGACCAGCTCGATCCGGTCGGCACCACCCGCCTCGGCTCGCTCGGCGTCCGCGGCGTGCAGGGCGATCACCTCGAGCAGACCACGCCGCTGGGTGCCCACCACTGTTCTCCTCGCCGCCGGATCGCGCCCGAGATGGATGCTGGTCCAGCGTACGAGATCAGAATGGCGAGATCGGTGCGGGCGGGCTGGCGGGGCCGAGCTGATCTTCAGCTTTGCCGGACGGTTCAGTCGTGCTCAGGGTCGGATTACGAGCCGGGTACCCGCGACCTGACCCGTCTCCAGCCGCCGATGGGCCTCGGCCGCGGCGGCAAGCGGAAGTTCTTCGACGTTTCCGCAACTCAGGACACCTTGGGTGGCCAGCTGGTCGATCCGCTCCGCTGCGGCGGCGAGTTCGTCGATCCGCGCATTGCTGATGGCGAACCCGAGGACCTGGGCGTCGCGGGTGTACAGGGCACCGGCCGGCAGTGCGGGCCGTCGGGTCAGTCCGGCCATGATGACGATCCGTCCCCGGGGTGCGAGCAGGCTCAGGGCCAGGTCGAGGTCGTGATGACCTGACGTGTCCAGGTGAACGTCTACACCGCCGGGCGTCGCGTCGTGAAGGTGCTGTGCCAGTTCTGGATCGCGGTAGTCCAGGGCGACCTGCGCACCGAGCGAGCGGCAGGCATCGACGTCGGCCGCCGATGCCGTCGTGATGATCCGAGCGCCCCCGTGCGCGGCCAGGATCGTGGCGGCGCGTCCCACGTGTCCGGCTGCGCCGGCCACCAGCACCGTCTCGCCCGCCTGCAGACGACCGTGAGTCGTCACCGCCAGGAAGGCAGTGGAAGCCGGATGTGCCACCGCCACCATCGCGACGGGATCGACGCCGGTCGGTAGCCGGTAGAGCCGCTCCACCGACACCGCCGCGTACTCGGCCGCGGCGCCTTGACGACCGGCATGACCCAGACTGCTCGACCACACGCGATCGCCCACCGAGAACCCGGCCGCACCGGGCCCACACACAGCGACCGTGCCGACCAGATCGCGCCCGATCACGAACGGAAACGGCAACGGCGTTCGATAGGCGCCGGAGCGAACGAAGGTGTCGACCGGGTTGACCGCGACCGCTTCGACCTGGACCAACACGTCGGCTGGGCCGATGGAGGGGACTGCCAGCTCGCCGTAACGGATGTTCTCGGCCGGGCCGCGCCGGTCGATCCATGCGGCGTGCATCCGCTCGGGGATGTCGCTCATGGCGGGCCGACGTCGATGGCAAACTGCAGAACTGCCATGCCGGCGCTGCGCTGACCTCGGTTGATCAGCGTGTCACACTCCTCTCGGATCACCGTCTGAAGCCCCGCCGGTGATCGAGAACAGCTGAGATCCCCGGTCGTGCTGATCCCTGCTCTCGCGATCGTCACCGGCACGTTCCCATCCTGCCCCGTGCCGGCGCACGTTCCACAGCGACGACCTCGCGGTCGATCACGCTCACCAACATGGCGTCAGACGACCGTGGTCTGCACGATCTTCCGCGCCGCCGCAGCAGGGCACTCCGTCGTGCCGCACCTGCCGACGGGCACCACGGCTACCGTGAGGTCGTGACAACCGAGCGCGCCAACCCGGCGTGCCGACTGCGGAAGCGCTGGACGCTGACCCTCGTCGCGGTCATGCTGCTCCTCGGATGCGGATACTCCCGCGAGGAGCCCGGACTCTTCCATCCGCCGCCGAGCACTCCCCCGAGTGTCTCGACGACTCCTGACCGCGACCGTCCACCCGAGGCGACAAACCTGCAACTGCCGGTGCTGGGCGAGCGGGTCTGGACGACGGGTGAAGGGCTGAGCGTCACTGTCCGGTTCGCCGTGCACGCGATCCGTCGGATCGAGGGAGCGACGATCCTCGACTGGTCGGTCACCCCGCTCCCGACACCCCGACTCGCCGTCGGCGCGACCATTCCGTCCAGGATCGACCTCGGCCTGGGCCGAGAGGACGACGGCGACCAGCGGATCTACCTGATCGATGCCGCGGGACAGGTCTACCGACCGCTGTCGAACAAACGGGTCGAACTTTTTTGGCACTGCCTGTGCACGCCGTTGTGGTTGGCCCAGCTCCAGCTACGGGCCGGCGAGACCCGGATGCTTCAGACGGCGTTCGCCCCGCTGCCGGTGGCGGTGAGTCATGTAGACGTGTCCATGGCCAACCTGATGCCGTTCTGGCAGATCCCGGTGACGGCCGAGGGCACCGTCCCGCTCACGAGGAACCCGGTCGACCTCGCCCGGCCCGCCGCCACGCCCGCCGCACTGCAGACGACTCGTGACTTCACAGCCGGCGACACGGACCGACGGTGGTCGATCAGTGTCGAGGATCTCCAGACCGGGAGGAGCGGAACGGTCCTCACCTGGAAGCTGATATCGGTCGACGATCAGCCCTACCCTGAGTACGCCGTCCACGGACCGCCGGTATCGACCGACTATGGCGCCCGGGGCCGTCTCCGGAGCGCGAACGTGGCGAGCGGCCCCGAGCTTCGGCCGCACGGATCGGGCGTCGTGCTGCGGACGAAATGGAGCACCAGCCACCTGACGGGTGGTTACGTCGAGTGCCTGTGCAGCCACTTCGGACTCTGGGCTTCGGGGCTGCGCGCGGCGGGCGGAGAGGTGGAAGTGTCGACGACGTACGAGCGGCTGCCGGCCCGCACCACAATGGTCGATGTCCTGCTCCCCGGGGTCGGCGCCATCGGCGACGTACCGATCCGGGTGGTGGCACTGAACGCTGATCGTGCACTGCTGGGAATACAACGGGTCACCACGCCGAACTGGACGTACTCCACTGGAGATCCGCCGGGCGGTTGGCAGACCAGCGACTGGCCGACACCGCTCCCGGATCCAGCCCAGCTGAAGGACTACCGCGCCCACGTCGACCGAGTGGTCGATCTACCGACCGGCTGATCTACCCGTCCCGTCGCCCGATTCAGGCCCGCGATGAGCGCTGAGCCCGTCGAAGCGCCGCGAGACTCAGCCACCCACAGGGCCGGGCCGCTCCGAGACGCCACGAGGGGCGGCCCGGGTGGACCGCCCCGCGTGGGTGAATCGTGTGTAGGCTGCGCGAGCCGGGACGCAGAAGGCCATGCCGCCCATGCCGCCGGCGGCCCCGGCCGGCCTTGCCGGCGCCTGCTCCGGCT
>JBBSQJ010000087.1:0-16526 GCA_038257965.1 Propionibacteriales bacterium | reverse complement strand
GGTCAGGTCCGACAGCTGTTGCCAGGTCGTCGCACGCCGCAGGAGCCCACTCGAACCGGGTGACCCGGACTCGAGGGCTACCAGCGCCGATCCGATTGCGACCTCCGCGGCAGGTAACGTCGCGAACAGGGCAGCCGGATCGACCGGAGTCTCGCCGACTCCGACGAATCCCCAGCCGCGCGCCACGTCCGGATCGAGTGCGGCCAGGTCGCCGACGGCGCCGGCCAGGATCCGGCGCAGTTGGTCGAGATCCAGCTGGTGGCCGGGCCGGCGGCGATCCTGCCCGGGCCGATTCCGCTCGGGCTCGTTCCGTTCGGGCCGATTCCGCTCGGGCCCATCCTGCCCGGGCCCATCCCGCCCCGGCCCATCCTGCGCGGGAACAGCTGCCCCGAGCTCGTCGGCCAGCACGCCGGGCGGCACAGCCAGAACCGGGCCGCTCCCGCGGGCCAGGACAGTGGCTCGGGCGCTCCACAACGACAAGCCTGCCCGGTTCTCCTGGTGCAGTCGCTCGGCATAACCGCGCAGAGCCGAAGCCGAACCTTCGACTTCACCGAGAGCGGCCCGATAGCCATCTCGATCAGCCTGCACGCGCTGGGCGAGGGAGGAGCGGAGCCGGGCCCGCACCTGCGAAGGTCGGGCGTTGTGGTCATGCAGGTCGAGCGCGTACGGCAGCAGCCCGATCTCGCCGAGCCGGTGGCGTACGACGTCGAGCGCCGCGCCCTTCTCGGCCACGAACAGGACGCGGCGGCCCTGGGCCATCTGGTCGGCCACGATGTTGGTGATGGTCTGCGACTTGCCGGTGCCGGGCGGCCCTTCCAGCACGAAGCTGTGCCCGGCCCGAGCGGCCGCGATCGCCTGGGCCTGGGCGCCGTCCGCCGGGATCGGCGCGACGGCCGCCACGCTGTCGAGTTCGGCCTTCGCCGCGTGATCACCTTGCGCTGCCCGGGACACCGCACCGAGCTCCCGGACGTCACTCAGCTTGCCGTCGAGAAGTTGCCGGACGAGCGGCCTGTTCACGAAGCGCTGCCAGTGTTCGTCGAG
Organism: Propionibacteriales bacterium; assembly: GCA_038257965.1. GTDB lineage: Bacteria > Actinomycetota > Actinomycetes > Propionibacteriales > Propionibacteriaceae > Microlunatus. The sequence goes on along the minus strand of JBBSQJ010000087.1, from coordinate 15,485 downwards.
GTCACGCCACAGCAGGAAACCCGTGAAGCCGCCGATGATCAGCCTGGCCTCGCTCTCCACCCGGAAAGCGAGCCGGTGGGCGGCTATCGCCTCCCGGAAGCGGCGGACGACCGCCCGCACGTCGATGCCGTCACCGTCAGGTCGGGCCGGCAACTCGTCTAACCCGGGAACAGTGAAGCCGAACTCCACCCGCAGCTTCTCCAGCAAAGACAGATTCGGGGTGACCGTCCCGGTCGGATCGGCCGCCAGTCGGAACGGCATGACCACACCCTTGATGTCGACCGGGAGGAGCAGCAGGGGCGCGGCGAGCTTGCGATCGCCGAGCTCCCAGTCCAGCCGGCCCAGCGTCAGCATGAGCGGGTTGGCGCCGGTCTCCTCCCGTCCGGTCCGTGCGCGATAGCGCAGCCGGGCGAACGCTCGTTCGTGATCACCGCGGGCATGACCGGAATAGATCGTGTTCTTGCTCGCGAGCATGGCGCGTTGCACGTCGGCCGGCAGGGCGTACGCGTCGCCGGCACCCTCGTTGACGACCGCTCCGGTGAGGTCGTCGACGGCCCGGACCGAGACCGTACGGCCATCCTGGAGCTGGCCAGCCAGGGCGCCGAGGTGCTCCGGCGGCAGGAGCAGCGGGACCTGGGTCATCGGCTGACGCAGGTTCAGCAACTTGTTGCGCAGCGTCAGGTCGAGCAAGGCGTTCTTCCACGCCTGGATCCGAGCCGGAACCTGCTCGACCGGGTCCGCAATCCGGTCGGCCGACCGGGACGCCTCGGTCGGCGCAGTGGTGGTCGAGGTCGTGCCGGTCGCGGCCGCCGACTGGCTCGGCGGAACGTACTCGACGATTTCGACGACCCGGTCGCCTCGCTCACGTCGCGCAGGCAGCGGATAGACGTGCAGCATTCGCGCCATCCCGACATCGACGACGCCGAGCAGCGCCGCCGTCCCACCCAGGAAGTAGCCGTCCCGCGGAGCCTGGCGTGCCCGGCGGACGAGATCACGCGGCGGGCGCCGCTCGCGGGTCACCATCGTCGTCTCGAGCACCCCCATCAGCTCGAGATCGACCGCATTCGCGGGCACCGCGATCTGCGTGCCTGCCGCGTCGGGCAATCCGCGCTCCGGCTCGCGCCAGTAGCCGAGGAAGGCATGTCCCAGGGCGACCCAGATCACCGGCGTGATGCCGACGTGCTCCAGTGCTGCCGCCAGCAGCATCGTGGTGTCCAAACACGTGCCTAGCCGGTCGGTCAGGACATCGCCGGGCGCACGGATCTTCTGGCCGTAACCCCAGCTGGCCGGCGGCTCTGCGTAGAAGATCTCTCGGTCGTGGACGGCGGTGAAGATCGCGCCGACGATCTCGTCGATGCGCTGCGGGATGGCGTAGTGCACTCCGAGCGAGCCACTGCCGGTGGTCTTCGCGAGAAGCTTGGCAGCCTCGGAGATCAGGGGCGGCAGTGCCGGATGGTTGGGCTGGACGAATGCCGCCAACAGCTCCAGGGAGAGCACCGGTGATTGCGGATCGAGAACCCACTGGCGGGCCGCGAGGACGCGGATCGGTTGCGTCGTGGAGCCCACCGGTGTGCCGGACGACGTGACGTCCACGACGACCTCGGCCCCGGTTTCCTCCTCCACCCGGGCCAGATAGGCCGGGTCCAGCCGGAGCGCCGGCTGCTCGACGGCGAGCGGTCGACCGGGCTCGAGGCGCTCGGCGAAATGCTGCCATGGTCTGCTGAGCACGGTGCCGAAGGCGTCCACCACGCGAGCCGTGGCGAGCACCTCTTCCAGCGTCTCGGTCGAGGCGATGACGAGCCGGTGCAGCAGCGGCAGGCCGTTGTGGGCCATCGCATGGTTGATCTGGGGCGCGGCCAGCACCTCGATGGTCACCGAGTCTTTGGCTCGTGCAGACTCCACGGCTGAAGATCCGATCGTCCTCCTCCTTCACACCCGGCTCGCCGGGAGCGCCTACGTGAACCGAACCCTAATGCCGGACTCGTGCAAACGCAGCCGCATCGGTCCCGGTGGCGTGGACCCGCGACGACCCTCGACGGACGCGCTTTTCACCAGGAACTGTGCGCGTACGACACTGACACGCCGCCGCCGACCGCCGTACGCGCCCACATTCGGGTGCAGCCGGGAGGCCGGACGGAGACGGCTCGGGCACTGGGTGCGTCGAAGCTCGCCGGGGTACGCTCCTTTCGCGGTGACCCCGGTCGGTCGCGCCCTTCGGGATCGAGGAGCAGGAGGTGTCAGGTGACACTCGGCCATCCGAGGCGGGTCGCGATGATCAGTCTGCACACCTCCCCGCTCGCCACTCCAGGTCTTGGCGACGCCGGCGGCCTGAACGTGTACGTCGCCGAACTCTCCCGCCGACTGGGTGAACGCGGACTCAAGGTGGACGTTTTCACCCGGGCCGAGGGCGACGGGCCGGAGACCGTCGAGGTCAACGAGCACACCCGGGTGATCAATCTCCACGTGGGTCCGCGGGAGCCGGTCGTGAAGGAGGCGCTGCCCGGCCTGATCGGTGAGTTCGCCGATCGGATGGAGCCGCGGATCGAGCAATATGATCTTCTGCATTCCCACTACTGGCTCTCGGGGGCTGCTGGGGTCGAGCTGAAGCGGCGGCACGGGATTCGGCTGGTGCACACGATGCACACGATGGCTCGGGTGAAGAATGCCGCACTCGGTGCCGCGCAGCATGCCGAACCGGACGTCCGAGACAGGGGCGAAGCCGAGGTCGTCGCACTGGCCGACGGCCTGACCGCCAACACGCGCGACGAGGCGACAGAGCTGATCGAGCTGTACGGGGCTCGCGCGGCTCAGCTCACGATCGTCCCGCCCGGGGTAGACCTGCATACGTTCCATCCGTGCGACCAGCCGAAGTCCCGGGCCCAGCTCGGGGTGCCCCTCAGTGCACAGGTGATCTTGTTCGTCGGACGTGTCCAGCCGCTGAAGGCTCCGGATGTCTTGATCAAGGCCGTGGCCGAGCTGGTCCGGACCGAGCCGGCCCGCCGAGACCGGCTGCAGTTGATCATCATCGGCAGCCCGAGCGGACCGGAATCCGGCTGGTCCCGGACGCTTCCGGTGCTGGCGGGCGAGCTCGGCATCGATGATCTCGTGGACTTCCGTCCGCACTCGGCCCGCTCGGAACTGTTCCGCTGGTACTGCGCGTCGGACCTGGTCGGCGTGCCGTCGTACAACGAGTCGTTCGGTTTGGTCGCCCTGGAGGCACAGGCCTGTGCCCGTCCGGTGATCGCCACCGACGTCGGCGGGCTCCGCCACGCGGTCGAGGATGGGCAGACCGGCTTCTTGGTGGCGGGTCACGGCGCACAGGAGTGGGCCAAGGCCATAACCGCTGTGCTCGACGATCCGGACGAGGCACTGCGGCTCGGCATCAACGCGGCCATCCACGCGTCGGGCTTCAGCTGGGACAACACCGCTGCCGCCACCCTCGGTGCGTACCACCACGCCCTCGCTTCCTGACCCCCGCTGCCCGTCCCCTCCCGTCCCGTCCCCGGAAAGTGTGCAGTAGCTGCAGTTCCAGCCCACTCATCGCGACTTCGCGCACGGACGGGACAGCTGGCGCACCGGCGCCGATGCGCCAAGTGGCCCGAGGGTGCGCGAAGTCGGCATGGTCGGGCGCCGAACGGGTCAGGAAACGCCCCAGAACACCCGGTCGACCACGCCCCGGGCGCGTCGGGTGAGCCGGCGATAGTCCGCCAGCAGGTGCGAAGCCTCGCTCGGCCCGTAGCCGAGCAGTTCTGCCAGCGCGGCCAGCTCCCGGGTGTCGGTGGGCAGCGAGTCCGAGCCACGGCCGCGGACCAGCATGATCTGGTTGCGGATCCGACTGGCCAGCATCCAAGCTGCTTCGAGCTGACCGGCGTCCTGCACCGAGATCAAGCCGGCGGCACAGGCCGCCCGCAGCGCGGCGACCGTCTTCGGAGTTCGCAGCTCCGGGTGGTGATAGCCGTGCTGGAGCTGCAGCAGCTGGACGGTCCACTCGACGTCGGCCAGCCCACCGGGCCCGAGCTTGGTGTGCTTGGCCGGGTTGGCCCCGCGCGGCAACCGTTCCGCCTCGACCCGGGCCTTGAGCTTGCGGATCTCGGCCAGCTGCGACGGCGCCAGTCCACCTTGTGGCCAGCGTTTCGCATCGATCAGCTCCATCAGTTGCCGACCCAGCTCGAGGTCCCCGGCCGGAGCGTCGGCCCTGATCAGCGCCTGCATCTCCCAGGTCGAGGACCAGCGGCTGTAGTAGTTCCGGTAGGCGCCGAGGGATCGGATCAAGGCGCCGCCCTTGCCTTCGGGGCGAAGGTCCGCATCGATGCTGAGCACCGGATCGGCACCCGGCCGGGTCAGCAGCTTGCGCATCTCGGTGATCACCGCACCGGCGATCTTCGTCGGATCGCCTCTCGACACGTCGCCGTCGTCCATCACGAACATGGCATCGGCGTCGGAGGAGTAGGAGAGCTCGCGGCCACCCCAGCGGCCCATCGCGATGACGGCGATATCCGGCACCCGCTCGGCTTCGGAGGAGCGCCGAGCCACCTGCAGGGCCGCGTCAACGGTCGCCGACGCCAAATCGCTCAATGCCTCGCCGACCGCCAGCACGTCGGCGAGCCCCAGCAGATCTCCGGCGGCCACGCGGAACAGCTCGCGCCGGCGGATGGCCCGGATCGCCTCGACCGCCGCCACCGGATCGTCCTGCCGTCCGGCAGCCGCGTGCATCTCGACCTCGAGATCGGCCAGCGACCGCGGTACGAGCTCGTCGTCGTCGGCCAGCATCTGCACGGTCTGCGGCGCTCGGGTGAGCAGTGACACGGCATAGCGGCTCGAGGCGAGGATGCGGGCCAACCGCTCGGCCATCATGCCCTCGTCGCGTAGGGCCCGTAGATACCACGGCGTGGCGCCGAGCGCCTCCGACACCTGCCGGAAGGCCAGCAGCCCGGCATCGGGATTGGGGCCTGCAGCGAACCAGCCGAGCATCGCCGGCAACAGCTGGCGCTGGATCTCGGCCTGTCGGGTCATACCCTGAGAGAGCGCCGCGATGTGGCGAAGCGCCGCGTTCGGATCGGCGTAGCCGAGTGCGCGCAGCCGATCCTGAGCGGCGTCGGTGGTCAACCGCAGCTCCGAGGTGGGGATCCGGGCGACCGCGTCCAGCAGCGGGGAGTAGAAGATGCGCTCGTGCAACGTCCGCACCCGCTGGGTGGATGAGCGCCAGGTCCGCTCGACCTGGGTCGCGGGGTCGGCGTAGTTCAGTGAACGTCCGATCCGGCGGAGGTCGCGCTCGGCGGTCGGCAGTAGGTGAGTTCGCCGAAGGTTGGACAACTGGACACGGTGCTCGAGCGTGCGCAGGAAGCGGTACGACAGCGCGAGGCTCTTGCCGTCCTCGCGCCCGACGTACCCGTGATCGACGAGCGCCCGCAGCGCGGGCAGGGTCGCGCGTTGACGGAGTCTCTCGTCGACGCGGCCGTGGACGAGCTGGAGCAGCTGCACGGAGAACTCCACGTCGCGGAGTCCACCCCGACCCAGCTTCAACTCCCGAGACGCATCCTTGGCCGGGATGTGCTCGATCACCCGCTTCCGCATGGACCGGGTGTCGGAGACGAAGTACTCCCGCTCGGCGGCGCTCCACACCATCGGGGACACCATGTCCACGAAGGCCTGGCCGAGCTCGCGGTCCCCGGCCGCCGGCCTGGCCTTGAGCATGGCCTGGAACTCCCAGGTCTTCGCCCACTTCTGGTAGTAGGTCTGATGACTCGACAGCGTGCGAACCAGCTGGCCGGCCTTGCCCTCCGGACGCAGTGCCGCGTCGACCTCCCAGATCGTGCCCGCGCCGGTGTGGGCGGAGCAGACGCGGGTGAGATCGGCGGCCATCCTGGTCGCGAGCGTGATCGCCTGCGCGGAGGAGATGAGCGGCTCACCGTCGTCGCCCATCCGCGGCTCGGCGACGTACAGCACGTCGACATCGCTGACGTAGTTGAGCTCCTGGGCGCCGCACTTGCCGAGGGCGATCACTGCCAGCCGACAATTCGACGACTCCGGCCCGCAACGCGCTCGGGCGATCGACAGCGCCGTCTCCAAGGTGGCGTCGGCCAGAGCGGACAGCTCGGCGACGACGGACTCGAAGCTTTCGATCGGTTCGGGATCGCACAGGTCGCGGGCCGCGATGCGCAACACGGCCCCGCGGTAGGCGATCCGCAGAGCGTCACCGGTGAGATCGGTGGCCAATGGGGCCACAGAGTCCGGGTCCGCACCGACCGATTGCAGCAGCTCGGCACGCAACTCGACAGCCGACCTCGGTTCGAGAGTTCCCCCGACGAGCTCCACGTGCTCGGGGTGAGCGACGAGATGGCGGCCGAGCGACGTGCTGGCACCGAGCACCCGGGTCAGCTGCCGGGCGAGCGACGGCGACCCGAGGAGGAGCCTTGGCAGATCGGGCCGAGCCGTCGCCAGCCGGTCCAGCGCGGAGAGAGCCAGATCGGGGTCGGCGACGTCGATCAGCAGGTCGAGGATCTCGGCCGACTCCGCACCCCATTCGGCCAGCAGGCGCTCCGCGGTCGAGGAGTCACGAAACCCCAGCCGGGCCAGGGTGCCCTGGGTCGTCTGGATGCGGTCCACACCCCGATGCTAGTGACGGCGCGAATCCGGCCATCGCAGAGTGCATCCAATGTTCTCGGGCCGCGAGAACAGCTGTCGAGAACCGCCACGGGAGCGGTTCCGAGAGGAGCTCGATCGATGAAGATCAGTCGTCGCATCACCGCGCTGGCCGCAGGCGTCGCACTCACCCTGAGTACGGCACTGCTCACGGCGGCACCCGCCGAGGCGCACGCGAAACACGAACTGGGCCAGCGCAGTCTGGCCACGCTGCTCGCCAAGGACGGGTCGAAGTTCGACAAGAACTGGAACGACTACGACATCCTCGACAAGGCCGTCGGAGCCGTGCTGGCCGCCGATCCCAAGTCTCCGGTGGCGGTGCTCGCCGACGGTTCGGTGCCCCTGACCGCATTCTTGCCGACCGACCGGGCGTTTCGTCGCCTCGCCTCGGACCTGACCGGCAAGTCGTACTCCAGCGAGGCCTCGGTGTTCAAGGCCGTCGCTTCGCTCGGCATCCCCACCGTCGAGAACGTGCTGCTCTACCACGTGGTGCCCGGCGCAACGGTCGACTACCGCGCGGCCTTGAAGTCCAACGGCGCCAAGCTGGCCACGGCACTGCCCGGCGCCAGCATCAAGGTGAAGGTCCGCTACTGCTTCTTCGTCCAACTCGTCGACAACGATCCCGACGACGCCAATCCCTACGTTGTCCAGGCGAACCTGAACAAGGGCAACCGACAGATCGCGCACGGCATCAACCGCGTACTGCGGCCGGTCAACCTGTAGCAGTCACCGCTCGTCCGCCCTCCCCCCAAGAGCAGCCCGCATCACGCCCCGGATGCGGGCTGCTCGCTGTCCGGGCCTCGCTTGTAGCGTGTCTGCGGGCGAGCTGACAGGAGAGGGTGATGGCGGACAAGCAGCGCCGGACGAGCGACGCGCTGATCTCCCAGGGCCGCGCTGTGCACGCCTGGCTGATCCGGTTGTCCGCAACGGACTTCGAGCGGTCGAGTGTGCTGCCCGGTTGGGACATTCGTACGCTGGTCGGCCACCTGACTCTGGTGATCGGCGGCTTCGACCTCGCGCTGGGTCGACCGACGAACGCCAGACCGGTGCCCGCCTGGGAGTTCGTCCGCCGCTATCGGCGCGACGCTGCGCAGATCGAGGCCGGGACCCGCGAGATCAGCGATGACGCCTCCGGCCCCGGCCTCGTGACCCGGCTGGCCTATCGATTGGACACGCTGTCCGAGACGCTGTCGCGGACCCTGCCGACGGTCATCGACGCACCGCGGGGCCCGGTCACGGTTCTCGATTTCACCGAGACTCGCCTGGTGGAGCTCACGGTGCACAGCGACGATCTGTCGCGCAGCCTTCCCGAACGTCAGAGCGTGCCGATCGAGCGGAGAGCGCTGGCGTCGGTGTCGCGGACCCTCTCCGCCGTCCTCGCCGGCCAGTCGCCGGGCCGCTCCATCGAGGTCAGGATTCCACCGTATGCGGCAGCACAGTGCGGGCTGCCGGGCGATCCCGGTCCGACCCACACCCGCGGCACTCCGCCGAACGTGGTCGAGACCGATGCCTTGACGTTCCTGCGGCTCAGCACGGGACGTACGTCCTGGGCGGAAGCGCGTGCCGCGCACCTGGTCAGTGCCAGCGGTCAACGAGCCGACCTGACCCCGGTGCTGCCCCTGCTGTCCTGACCCCCTGCTCGCCTGAGAGTCGGGCCGCACGACGTTGTGCGCTTGCGCGCTTGCAGCAACGCCAGGTCGTGGCGGCCGGCAACGGCCGCCCATTCCAGCGAGGACGGTGGACGGTGATCCTCCCTACAGCACCGGCAGCATCTTGATGAGTTCTATCGGGGTCACCTGACGGCGGTACTCGTCGAACTCGGCCCGCTTGTTGCGCAGGAAGAAGTCGTAAACGTGCTCGCCGAGGGTCTCCGCGACCAGGTCGGACCGTTCCATCTCCCGGATCGCTTCGTCCAGGTTGCGGGGCAGGGGTTCGATGCCGACGGCCTGACGCTCCCGTTCGGTGAGCAGCCAGACATCGTCCTCCGCACCCTCGGGCAACTCGTACTCACCCTCGACGCCGGCCAGACCGGCCGCGAGCATGAGCGCGAACGCAAGGTACGGGTTGCAGGCGGAGTCGATCGAGCGGAGCTCGATCCGTGCCGACGCCCCCTTGTTGGGCTTGTACATCGGCACCCGGACCAGCGCCGAGCGGTTGTTCCGACCCCAGCAGATGTAACTCGGGGCCTCGCCGCCCCCGGCCAGACGCTTGTAGCTGTTCACCCATTGATTGGTCACCGCCGTGATCTCCGCCGCGTGCCGCAGCAGACCCGCGATGAAGAAGCGCGCGGTCTTGGACAGGTGGTACTCGGCGCTGGCGTCGTAGAACGCATTGTTGTCGCCTTCGAACATCGACATGTGGGTGTGCATTCCCGACCCCGCATGATCGGTGAACGGCTTCGGCATGAAGGAGGCGTTGATGCCCTGCGACAGCGCGACCTCTTTCACCACGACCCGGAAGGTCATCAGGTTGTCGGCCATGGAGAGAGCATCGGCGTAGCGCAGATCGATCTCCTGCTGACCGGGCGCACCTTCGTGGTGGGAGAACTCCACCGAGATCCCCATCTGTTCGAGCATGGTGATCGCCCGGCGCCGGAAGTCGCTGCCGGTGCTCTGCGGGGTGTGGTCGAAGTATCCCGAGGAGTCCACCGGCGTGGGCGGCACCCCGGGCACCATCGGATCCTTGAACAAGAAGAACTCCACCTCGGGGTGGGTGTAGAAGGTGAACCCGAGATCCGCGGCCTTCTTCAACGTCCGTTTCAACACGTAGCGGGGATCTGCGTACGAGGGTGAGCCGTCCGGCATGGCGATGTCACAGAACATCCGTGCGGTAGCCGGACTCGTGTCTCGCCACGGCAACACCTGAAAGGTGGACGGATCGGGCCGCAGCACCATGTCGGACTCGTACACCCGGGCGAAGCCCTCGATCGCCGACCCGTCGAATCCGAGTCCCTCGGCGAAGGCTCCCTCCAACTCCGCCGGCGCGATCGCCACCGACTTGAGGAACCCGAGCACATCGGTGAACCACATCCGTACGAAGCGGACGTCGCGCTCCTCGATGGCCCGCAACACGAATTCGGTCTGCTTGTCCATGCCAGCCAGTCTGCCGATCATGGTGTTACAGCGCTGTTACGACACGACGCTCGCCCCGATAGTGAGATCCCGGCCTTCACCGGCTACACGTTGCCCATTAGTGCTGCAATCGCCATAATCAACGATGACGCGCTCAGGGCGAGCAGTCAGCCGGCCTGAAGGGTGCAGCATGATGTCGGTCCGTCGTCAACTTCGGGTGATCATCCTCGCTCTCGCCACCATGGCCGGTGTGATCCTGACCGCCTCCACCGCAACCGCCCGTCCACCGGGCACCGAGCACCTGCCCGACCTCCAGACGATCATCCCGACCAGTTCTTTCTCGGTGATCGACACTCCCGAGGGCCGCGAGTTCCGCTACACCCATCTCGTCTACAACAACGGACCCGGGCCGCTGGAGGTCCAACCCTCCTATGACGATGCGATCGGCGGTTTCCGCGGGCGTCAGCTGATCTTGACCCATGACGCCTCCGGCGCCTGGTCGCAGGTGCGTGACCGAAGGGTGCCCGACATCTTCATGTTCCACGCCGAGCATGGCCATTTCCACTTCCCGCTGGCGAGCTTCGGCCTGTACGCAGTCGCCGCGGACGGCGGCTTCGGACCGGCCGTCGCGCTCTCGCCGAAGATCGGCTTCTGCATCGACGACTCCTACCTCTACAACTCCACCCTCGAGCACAGCGGTGCCTTCCTGGGCAACCGGACCAGCTGCGCCGATCCCAACGGCCTCCGCGGGATCTCGGTGGGTGGGGCCGACGAGTACGACTACCGCGATCCCGGCCAGGCGGTGCCCATCGACGGCCTCGCCGATGGCACGTACTGGTTCCGGGCCATGACCGACCCCAACGACGACATGGTCGAGTTCGACGAGAGCAACAACGAGACCGACGTCAAGGTCACGATCGCCAAGGGGATGGTGACGCCGGGACAGGTGGTACACCCCGACACCACGCCGCCCCAAGGGGCTTTCAGCACGCCACGGGATGGTCAGGTGGCGAACGGGACCCTGCCGCTCACGGTGACGAGCACCACACCCGGGATCCGCCGGGTGGAGTTCGTGGCCGACGGCAACGTCGTCGGGGTGGCGACGAGCAGCGACGGCACCTTCACGTTCCCGTGGAAGACGACCTCGGTCGTGGACGGCGAGCACTGGCTGTCGGCCCGAATCGTCGATCAGCAAGGGCGGGTCGGCAACACCGGGGTCACCTCGGTGATCGTGTCGAACGTCGCCCCGCCGCCCGACGGAAACACCCTCACGCTGCAGCGATCTGTCAGCCGAGACGGGCGAGATCGCCAGACAGCTCCGTCCCTGACCGGGCTGACCGGAGGCGAATTGCTGGTCGCGTTGGTCAGCTCCGACGGCCCGGCCACCGCGCCGCAGACCACCACCGTCTCCGGCGGCGGATTGACCTGGGTGCTGGCTCGTCGCGCGAACGGCCAACCCGGCACCAGCGAGGTGTGGAAGGCCGTCGTGCCCGCCGGTCCGGCAGACATCGAGGTCACGTCGACTCCGGCCCAGACCGGCTACGACCAGTCGCTCACGGTCCTCGCCTTCGACGGCGCGGCGGGGATCGGAGCCAGCTCCAGCGCAGGCGCGGCGTCCGGAGCGCCGAAGACCTCGCTGACCACGAACCAGCCGGGGTCGTGGGTCTTGGGCAGCGGCAACGACTGGGACGTGGCGGCAGCCCGCACGATCGGCGCCAACCAGACCGTGCTGCACCAGTGGATCGACAGCGCGGTGGGCGACACCTTCTGGTCACAGTCGCAGCTGCGCCCGACGCCGGCGGCGAAGACGGCGGTCACCCTCGACGACACCGCACCGACGACCGGGCACTGGAACCTCGCGGCCGTCGAGATTCTCGCCTCCTCCCCCACCCCGCCACCGCCGGGCAAGACACCACCCACGGTGTCGATCACCGAGCCGTCGGCCGGCACGAAGCTCCGCGGGCTCATCTCCGTCGCCGCTACGGCGGCAGACAACGTCGGGGTCAGCGCCGTCCGCTTCATGGTCGACGGCAAGTTGATCACCACCGACACCACACCGCCGTTCACCACGACCTGGGACACCAAGCCGTGGGGCAAAGGCACGCACGCCCTGACCGCAGAGGCCACCGACGCGGCCGGCAACACCGGCAAGGCGGCCGCGGTCAGCGTCACGGTCGACAACTCGGGACCGGCCCCATCGAAGATCATCATCGAGAAGAAGCTGATCAAGACCGGCACCGGGACCCTGGTCACGCCGGCGATCACGACGGCGCACGCGAACGACCTGCTGGTGGCCTTCGTCGGAATGGACGGCCCGGACGCGACCACCCAGTCGGCGACCGTGAAGGGCGCCGGGGTCCCCTGGACGTTGGTCAAGCGCTCGAACACCCAGCACGGGGTGTCGGAGATCTGGACCGCCCGGGCCAAGGGGAAACTGAGCAAGCAGACGGTCACCGCAACGCCGGCTCGCGCCGGTTTCGCGGGCTCGCTGACGGTAATGGCCTACCGGAACGCGAAGGGCACCGGCGTCGCCGGTGCAGCCGGAGCGCCATCGGGCAAGCCGTCGATCTACCTCCCGGCGGTCTCGGCCGCCTCGTGGGTGTTCGCCACCGGTAACGGTTGGGACCACGCCACGGCACGCCGGCCTGTTGCCGGCCAGGTGCTGCAGCAGCAGTGGCTCGCCACCACTCCCGACGACACCTTCTGGGTCCAGTCCACCACGGCACCGACGACCATGGCGGGCCTGGTCACGATCACCGACGACCTGCCCACGACCGATCGTTGGAACCTCGCGGCGGTGGAGATCAAGGCGGTCAACGGCTGAGGGGATGCTGTCCGTCACATCTCGCGCGGAGCACCCGATTCACTCGAACAGGTGCTGTCGGGGTGTGTCACGGCAATCCTTGATCATCGGAGGGTGACACTCGATCTCGACCACGGATTGTGGGGCACGTCGGCAGGGCCGCCGGTCGGTGTGCGCGCCACCGATGCGGAGCGGAGGACAATGGTGGGATGACCGGCATGCCGGGGTGGTATCCGGACCCGGGCGGGGAACCTGACAGCTACCGCTACTGGGACGGAGTCTCGTGGTCGGCCGAGGCGACCGGTGACCCCCATCGCGCTCCGCCGGAGACCATGACCCAGGGAGCCGTTCCGAGCCGTCCGCATGCCGCTCGCTGGCTGGTCCTGATCACGGTCGTCGCCGTGCTCGTTGCGGCCGGTTCGCTCGCCGTGCGGTTCCGCGATCCACCATCCGACCAACCAGTGCTGTTCCCGTCACCGACCGCCGGCGCACCCGAAGACGGCTCGTCGGTTCAGTCCCGCAGCCCGCAGTCGAGCACGTCGACTCTGTCGCCACGTGCTATCGGCTGCCCGGTTGGTGCGCCCGACGCCCGGGCTCCGCATCCGACCGACGGCAGGGTACGCGGCGGGAACCTGTCCTTCCCCAGGCTGAGCGCGTTCGTCCCGGAGCATCCGGAGAACCGGCTCACGTTCGCCTACGACGTCACCCAGCAGACCCGCACCGTCAGCCTGGACCCGCCCTGGATCGCCCAGTTGGCGCTGGGTCGACTGCTCGCCGACGGCTACCCGAGGACGGCCCAGCACACCGCCGAGCTGGTGACCGAGTGCGTCGTGGCCAGCGACCTCTACCGCTCCCATCGACCACAGCGGCGCGACCTCGACAGTTCGCCCATCACGGTGAGTGGGGTCGACGGTTGGCTGATCACCGCGGATGTGCTCGTCGACGTCCCTGATCTGGCCTTCGAGGGCGATCACGTGGCTGTCGTCGTGGTGCCAGACGGCGCCGACTGGGGCGTGTTCTTCGGTGCCGTCCCGATCGGTGATCCGGCGTTGGCGAAGTCGCTGACGCGGACCGTGCTCGGGCTTCGGGTCGGCTGAGCGCCGCGCGCAAGCCGGCATCGTGATCGTCGCTCAAGCGGTCCCTGGTCTTTGTGCCAGGTCGTCCGGCCGCCAACGGGTCGCTCACCCGTGCGGGTAGCGTCAAGCGGTGACGACTACCACTTTCACCGTCGCCAACCAGCAGATCGACCGACTGGGCTTCGGCGCCATGCAACTTCCCGGACGCGGCGTGATGGGGCCGCCGCGGGACCGAGACCAGGCCCTGGCCGTCCTGCGGCGAGCGGTCGATGCCGGCGTCAACCACATCGACACCGCGCAGTACTACGGCCCCGACGTCGCGAACGAGCTCATCCGTGAGGCCCTGTATCCGTACCCCGACGATCTGGTGATCGTGTCCAAGGTCGGTTCTGTGCGCGACGCGCAGGGTGGTTGGTCGCCCTCGCAGCACCCCGAACAGCTCCGCTCCGGTGTCGAGGACAACCTGCGCACGTTGGGTGTCGATCATCTCGGCGCGGTCAACCTGCGGCTGCTCGACCACGGGGTCGCCGATTCCGAGCGGGTGCCGCTGGAGGATCAGCTGGCCGAGATGGACGCGCTGCGCGACGAGGGCAAGATCGTCGGGATCGGTATCTCGACCGCAACCCTCGAACAGGTCCGGCAGGCGTACGGGAGCACCGGCCTGGCCTGCGTACAGAACGCGTTCTCGCTACTGTCCCGCGACGATCAGCCGGTCCTGGACTATTGCGTGCAGCAGGGGATCGCGTACGTCCCGTACTTCCCACTGGGCTCGGCGTTTCCCGGTATGCCGAAGGTCGTCAAGGACCCGACGGTCCGCGCGCTGGCCGCCGAGAAGGGGGCCACGCCGGCCCAGATCGGGCTCGCCTGGCTGCTCGGTGTTGCGCCCAACGTGTGCCTCATCCCGGGCACGTCCTCACTGGCCCACCTCGAGGAGAACCTTGCCGTGCGGGACGTCGAGCTCACCCACGACGATCTCGATCGGCTGGACAAGCTCGGCGGCTGAGGCCGCCCGGCACGGCCGGTGAACGTACCCGACCGGAGCCCGAAGACCCGGGAAAGTGTGCAGGTGTGACAGGTTCTCTCGGCGTGTCGCTGTCACACGGGCCCACTTTCCCCTCGAACGCCGACGGTCGGCGAGATCTGGCCGTCCGGTGTGGCGCAACCGGCACAGGTCCCCCAGTAGGTGACCTCCGCCTCGTCGACGACGAAACCCTTTGTGTTGTTCGGCACTGCACACGGCATCGTGCCGACGGCACACTCGACGTCGACCACCGAGCCGCACACCCGACAGACCAGATGGTGGTGATTGTCGCTCTCGTTGGTCTCGAACCGCATCACCGACCCGGCCGGCTCGAAACGGCGCAGGATCTGGTGGTCGGTCAGGGTGTTCAAGGCGTCGTACACGGCTTGGGTCGACACCGTGCCCAGGGCCGTTCGTACGCGCTCGGCGACCTGATCGGCAGAGATGTGCGGGTAGGCGTGTACGGCGTCCAGAACCGCCAGCCTCGGTTGCGTCACGCGCAACCCGACGGTGCGAAGCCGTTCTGGCCACGGCTCGTGAACCCAGGTCGTCTCCACCCCTCTACCCAACCACTTTCTCTGGAATCATTCAAGATAGCGTCGGTAATATGGCCCTGAGAACCCGGTGTGCGTGAGCCGCTCGAAGGGCCCGGAGCGGACTCATCACAGGCCGCGGAGGCGACCCACGTCACAGGCCGCGGACGCGACCCACATCACAGGCCGCGGAGGCAGCACCGTTCGGCCTCGAGCTTGTCGACGGGCGTACCGGACGATCCGGGACGTCGGTTCAGTCCTCGCCCCAGTCATCGTCGTCCTCCCAAGCGGCATTGCGCTCCTCGACCTTGTCCAGCGCGCGTTCGGCCTCCTCGCGCG
>JBBSQJ010000086.1:0-16756 GCA_038257965.1 Propionibacteriales bacterium | reverse complement strand
TCCCCACGGGCAGGCTGCCGTCAGCTTCACCCCGCTGCTACGACAGCGAAGCGACCAAGGTCTTTCACCTCCATTCGGACAACAGCGCCTCGTGGCGCACGGACTGTTCGTCGACGGTGTAGGAGACGACCTCGGCCGACTGGTAGTCACCGTCGTCAGCGCTCCCCACGCCGACGAGATCGACCACCACCCCGGTAGTGCTCGGCCAGTCCGCTCGGTCGGCCCGATCCTTCAGCGAGATGCCCACCACCAGACCCATGATCACAGCGAGCAGCACCCCGACGCCCACGAGCAGCAAACCGACTCGGCGCATCAGCAGCGTCGTTCCCAGCGCTCTTCTAGCCGTTCCCTCAGCATCCGAGCAGCCTGGTCGCCAGATAGTCGGTCACCTTGTCCAGACTGATCCGCTCCTGGGTCATCGCGTCGCGCTCGCGGATGGTGACGGCGCCGTCGTCGAGGGTGTCGAAGTCGAGGGTGACGCAGTACGGCGTGCCGATCTCGTCCTGGCGGCGGTAGCGACGCCCGATCGCCTGCGCGTCGTCGAAGTCCACGTTCCAGTGCCTGCGCAATACCGCCGCCAGGTCGCGCGCCTTCGGTGAGAGTGACTCGTTGCGCGACAACGGCAGCACGGCGACCTTGACCGGAGCCAACCGCGGGTCGAGCCTGAGCACGGTCCGCTTGTCCACCCCACCCTTCGTGTTCGGCGCCTCGT
The DNA here is from genome assembly GCA_038257965.1 of Propionibacteriales bacterium. Classification (GTDB taxonomy): domain Bacteria; phylum Actinomycetota; class Actinomycetes; order Propionibacteriales; family Propionibacteriaceae; genus Microlunatus. The sequence continues at coordinate 16,044 of JBBSQJ010000086.1, read as the reverse complement.
CCTCGGTGTACGCCTCGATCAAGAACGTCATCAGGGACCGGGTGAGGCCGGCCGCGGGTTCGATCACGTACGGGATGTACCGCTCGCCGGAGGCCTGGTCGAAGTAGGACAGGTCCGTGCCGGAGTGTTGCGAGTGCGTGCCGAGGTCGTAGTCGGTCCTGTTGGCGACGCCTTCCAGCTCACCCCATTCGCTGCCGGGGAAGCCGAAGCGGTACTCGATGTCGACGGTGCGCTTGGAGTAATGCGACAGCTTCTCCGACGGATGCTCGAAGTGTCTGAGATTGCCCGTCGCCACACCGAGGTCGACGTACCAGGCGGTGCGCTCGTCGATCCAGTACTGATGCCACTCCTCGTCGGTGCCGGGCACGACGAAGAACTCCCTCTCCATCTGCTCGAACTCGCGGGTGCGGAAGATGAAATTGCCGGGCGTGATCTCGTTGCGGAACGACTTTCCGACCTGACCGATGCCGAACGGCGGCTTCTTGCGGGTCACCTGCACGACATTGGCGAAGTTGACGAAAATGCCCTGCGCTGTCTCCGGGCGCAGGTAGTGCAGGCCCGACTCGTCCTCGATCACCCCGAGATAGGTCTTCAGCAGACCGTTGAACTGTCGAGGCTCGGTGTACTGACCGCGGGTGCCGCAGTTCGGGCACGGGATCTCGGTCAGCGCGACGGCGTCCGGATCGGGCAGACCCTTGCGCTCGGCGAACTCCTCCTGCAGGTGATCGGCGCGGAACCGGCGGTGGCACTTCAGACACTCGACCAGGGGGTCCACGAAAGAGGTCAGGTGGCCCGAGGCCTCCCAGACCTGCTTGGGCAAGATGATCGAGGAGTCGAGCCCGACTACGTCGTCACGTCCGGTGACGACCGACTTCCACCACTGCCGCTTGATGTTCTCCTTGAGCTCCACGCCGAAGGGGCCGTAGTCCCATGCCGAGCGGGTGCCGCCGTAGATCTCACCGGCGGGAAACACGAATCCCCGGCGCTTGCACAGGCTGATGACGTTGTCGAGTCGGCTGGTCGGTGCCACGGAACTTCGCTCCCACTGCTCATGTCCGGCCTCTCCCCGGCTGGGAGGGCGCGACGGTCCAGCCTAGCCAACGCGAGTCGGGAGCGCCGCTCAGTTGATGTCGGTCGACCGCCGACCTGCTCGGCGTCGAGATAGTCGATCTCGGCCAGCCGGGCCCGGGCGGTCCGGGTGAGGGAGGCACGGTTGCGCAGATAGCGCAGGGGGATCAGGTTCTTGTCGGGGTGGCCGGCCAACCAGCCACCGCCCGCCCGGATCAACTTGTCCACTTCGTCGGGGCTGACCCAGTAGTGCTTGGCGTCGTCGAGGACGGGCAACAGCACGTACACGTGATTGAGCGCATCGGCCAGCCGGACGGTGCCGCGCAACCGCACCGAAAGGTACCGCGAGTCACCCCACTGCGGCACAGTCGGGTCGAGCGGCAACGGCTCGGCCTGGACCGACCAACCGAGCGGCTCGAACAGTCTCGCCGCCAGTTCGACTCCCCGCGGCACGGCAGCGCAGGCACTGCGATCTCCAGCGGAATCGGTGTCGCCGCCAGTTCGAAACGAACCTCGCATCGACCGGTCATCGCCGTCCGGAACACCTTGGTCAGCGCCGTGGTCATCAGGCTGGAGGCTGCATACGGCCGGTCGTTGACGTACTCGCCGGTGCGCCGGCGTCACCGCCTTTCGAGGGCCGCTTGCCGCGAACCAGCCCGATCGGGTCCACCTCCAGCAGCAGGGCCGCCGTGCCGGGTTCCGGCGTGGCTTCCGGATAGAAGACGTCAGCCGTCCCGACCGAGAGCTCGAACGACTGCAGCCGGTCGGGGTGCTTGTGCAGTAGGTAGCCGAGGTCGGTGGCGGGGGCTGGCGTTGGTGTTGACGTGCCCTGACCCTGTCGCACGGGACACAAACGACATGGTGAGGATCACAGCAGTTCCGGGTCTTCGTACGCCGACGGCTCGTCGAGTGCGTCGGACAGCAGCGGCACCACGACCATCTTCGACTCGTACCCCTGTAGCGCCCGACGGTATGACCCGACGTTGCGCCAGCGAGTGAGGAGCACCCACAAGTCTGACTCGTCGAGATTTTGGACCAGGTCGGCCTCTTCGAAACCGTCCCTGGTCCGCAGCACGGCCAGCGCATCGTCGACCCGTGAGCCGAAGGACTCCGGGTCGGAAACTCGGAACCGGGTCACGACCAGCATCGCGCCAGCGTACGGGCTGATCGTGTCGCTACAACGACAACCCGTACCCCGAGGTGTGGTTCGAGAAGATCCTGCGCCCCGCAACCCCGTCGCCTGACTGCGGCGTGACTCAGCTTCCCACGGTGACCTTCGCCGCATCGGCCGCGATCCCTTCGAGGACGCCGATCCCGACGCTCTTGGTAGGACGGCCGTCCGACAACGCGACGATCAGCACCGGATGGCCGGCGTGCTCTGCCTCGCCGATGCTGTTCACGATCCACCCGCTCGATCGCGGCAGCCAACCGTTCTTGACCAAGTACTTCGCGCCGCCCGGATCATCGGCGGCGGAGATGCCCCACTCCTGATCGGTGGCGATATTGCCCATCAACGTGCGGACGTAGCTCCTCGACCGGGCGTCGAGGGGCGAGTCGTCGGTGAAGACGACCCGCAGCAGCCGCAGCTGGTCGGCCGCCGTCGTGGTGCTGAGACCCCAGCGGGTCCTGGTGCCGGGCGTGGTCGACGTCAGACCGAGCTGCCGGTTGGCCTCGGCCAATCCCTTCGCGCCGCCGATCTGCTTCCACAGCGACGTCGCCGCGCCATTGTCGCTGTTCTGGATCATCCGCTTGGTGAGCGCTCGTTGGCCCTCGGTCAGCCTGCCCTCGGACTGCAGCAACAGCGCCACGAGGATGTCGACCTTGACGATGCTGGCTGTCGCGAACGTCCGGTCGGCCCCATAGCTCGCCGTCACGCCCGTGTCCAGGTCGAGGATCGCTACCGCGGCGCGGCCGTCGATCCCCTGGCTCCTTGCCGCCACGACCTGGGTCAGGGCGGCCCTTGCCGACTCGGAGGTCGGAGGTGACTGGGCAGCCATGCTCGCCTGTCGGCTGCTTGCATCAGGGTCGGCGGCCGCCGCCCACCAGATCAGCCGCACCGACCCGCAGACCATCGCGATCACCGCTACGAGCAGGACCAGGGATCGGATCCGGCGAAAGAGCAGCGATGACACCGGCCCATCACCCCGGATGGGACGGTTGCCCGGGGACCGACCAGGGCGGGCCTGAACGCTGTGCTGGCCCTGAACGCTGTGCTGGCCCGACGCACTCGGACGTCTGGTGAGCTGGCCGGTCGACACGGTCCAACGCTAGGGCCCGGACCGACATTTCCTGGGAGCTTCGGCTCGCGCCGCCGTAACCCGCAGCGGGTTGGTTCCGGTGCACCGCTGCTCGCGGATGGAACACTTGGCCCATGCCAGGCACCGCACCAGCACCCCGTTCGCCCTTCCGCCTCTCGGTGGAGAACGCGAGCCGCAGCCTGCTGACCCGGCTGCACCGCATGCCGCGGCTGATCCTCCCACTCCTCACCGGGATCCTCTTCGCTGTCGGTGTGCTGGGACCGCTGATGATCGCCCTCGTCGCACTGGCGGTCATCTTCGTGTTCGTGACCTGGCTGGCGTACCTTTCCTGGCCGGCAGTGAGCACCGGCGGCAAGTTGATGCGGCTACTGATGGTGGTGCTCGTCGGCGTGCTGATCGCCGTCCGGCTCTGGTCGCGATGACACTGCAAGCCCCCGTCCGACTTGACTCGAACACAGATCTACATGACAATCGTTTTCGTGAGATTACGGCGCACGATCGGTGCCGGTCTCGGTGCGGCGTTCCTCCTCCTCGCGGCAGCGTGCGGCGCTTCAGCTGCCGGCTCGGGAGGCAAAGCGCAGGCGGGGCAACTGGAAATCGTCACGGCCTTCTACCCGTTCCAGTTCGTCGCCGAGCGCGTCGCGGGCGATCATGCCGTCGTCTCCAGCCTCACCGCGCCCGGTGCCGAGCCGCACGACGTCGAGCTCACTCCCCGTCAGGTGGCCAGCGTGACGACCGCCGACCTGGTGATCTACGAGAAGTCGTTTCAAGCTGCCGTCGACGAGGCCGTCGACCAGAGCGAGAACGCGAACCTGTTCGATACGGCCACCGTGGTTCCGCTGGTGCCGTTGAGTGAGCACGGCGACGAACACGGGAACGCCGGCGGCGGACAGGACCACGACCGTTCCGGTCTCGACCCGCACGTCTGGCTCGATCCCGACAACATGGTCGAGATCACCGACGCCGTCGCGGACCGCCTGAGCACCATCGATCCCGGCCACGCCACCGACTACCACGCCAATGCCGAGAACCTGGTCGCTGAGCTGACCAGACTCGACACCTCCTACCGAACCGGGCTCTCCAGCTGCAGGCTCGACGAATTCATCACCACCCACGCCGCCTTCGGCTACCTGGCCCGCGCGTACGGCCTGATCCAGGTCGGAATCAACGGACTCAGCCCCGAGAGCGAGCCGTCCCCAGCCCGAATCGCTTTGGTGCAAAAGATCGCCACGGACCTGCGGGTCACCACGATCTTCTACGAGACGCTGGTCTCCCCCGCAGTTGCCCAGTCGATCGCCGGCGACCTCGGTCTGCGGACCGACGTCCTCGACCCCATCGAAGGCATCACCGACGCGTCCCGCGGGACCGACTACGTTTCGGTCATGAGCTCCAACCTCACGGCGTTGCGGACGGCGAACGGCTGCCGGTGAACGCGACCGAGCCACTGCTGGCCGCCGATGATCTCACTGTCGAGCTCGGCGGCCTTCCCGTGCTTCGCGGGGTCGGGATCAGTGTCGGCAGCGGTGAGGCCGTCGCGTTGCTGGGCGGCAACGGTGCGGGCAAGTCCACGCTGATTCGTGCCCTGCTTGGCCTCACGCCACATCAGCGCGGTTCGGTTTGCCTGTTCGGCACCGAGCTGGCGCGGTTCTCCGCCTGGCAACGGGTCGGGTACGTCCCGCAGCGATCGACCGCCGCGCTCAGCAACGCCCTGGTGAGGGAGGTGGTCGCCGCCGGTCGGTTGGCCCACCGACGCCCCTTCGTGCCGCCCGGGCGGGCTGACCGCAGCGCGGTCGGGGAAGCGCTCGCCACGGTCGACATGGCCCACCGGTCCGGCGACGAGCTCCGCCGGTTGTCGGGCGGCCAACAGCAGCGCGTCCTGATCGCACGCGCGCTCGCCGGACGCCCCGACCTGCTCGTGCTGGACGAACCCAACGCCGGTGTCGACCTGGAGCATCAGCAGGTGCTGGCCGACGTCTTGGCCTCCCTGATCGCTCGAGGGGTGTCCGTTCTCGTCGTCCTGCACGAGGTCGGACCCCTCGCCGGGCTGATCGATCGCGCCGTGGTGCTGCGCGACGGACGGGTGGTCCACGACGGTCCACTGGGCACGCTCGGTCAGGGACGTCACCACCACGGCCACCACACCGACGGGTCGCCTACGGAGGGGACGCTACTGAACCCACCCCTCCTGAACCGGAAATCATGATCGAGATCCTCGGCTACCCGTTCATGCAACGCGCGTTGCTGGCCGCCTTGTTGACCGGGCTGATCGCGCCGGCCATCGGGACCTACATCGTGCAGCGCCGGCTCAGCCTGCTGGGTGACGGACTCGGACATGTGGCCATCGCCGGCGTCGGGCTGGCCCTGCTGACCGGCTCGTCGCCACTGCCGATCGCAGTCGTGGTGTGCGTTGTCGGCGCGGTGATCGTGGAAGTCCTGCGCCAGCAGGGCAAGGCGACCGGAGATGTCGGGCTGGCCATCTTGTTCTACGGCGGACTGGCCGCCGGCGTGCTGATGTCCGGCATCGCCGGAGCCGGCGCCGGCGCCCTCTCGCAGTACCTGTTCGGTTCCCTGATCACGGTGACCCCCGGTGATCTGATCGCAGTGGCCGTGCTGTCCGCGGTCGTGCTCGGGCTCACGATCGGGTTGGCACCCCAGCTGTTCGCGGTCAGCACCGACGAGGAGTTCGCCCGCACCCAAGGACTACCGGTCCGGCTGTACAACATCGTCATCGTCGTGCTGGCGGCCCTCACCGTCACCCTGGCCATGCGGACCGTTGGTCTGCTGCTGGTCAGCGCGATGATGGTGGTCCCGGTCGCCGCCGCTCAGAACCTCGTCCGCGGTCTGTTCGCCTCGTTCTGGTGCGCGATGATCATCGGTGTGGTCGTGGCGGTCGGCGGTGCCGTCGGTTCGTTCTACGCCGACACGGCCCCGGGGGCGCTGATCGTGGTGCTGGCGATCGGTGTCTTCATGATCAGCTGGCCGGTGTCGGCGCTGCTGCGCCGACGGCGTCACGCCATCGTCGTGCCGGAGCCGGTCGACGACGACGAGCTGACAATGACGCACGTCAGCGTCGTCGACGGGCACCCGCACCAGCACGGCCCCGACTGTGGCCACCCGCGGGTGCAACACGGAGACCACGAGGACTTCCTCCACGAGGGCCACCGCCACGCCGTCCACGCCGACCACTACGACGAGCACTGACGAGACTGGACCGGAGAGCGAAACGAGCGGCGTGATGACTGAGCAGACCGGTTCCGGTGCCTCGGGCCACCGGCGAACACGGCAGCGGGTGGCCGTGGAGGAGGTCGTCCGTGATCTCGTCGAGTTCCGCACCGCGCAGCAGATCCACGACGACCTGCGGCACCGCGGCGAGGGGATCGGACTGACCACCGTCTATCGAAATCTGCAACTGCTGGCCGATACGGGCGAACTCGACGCCATCCGGACCGCCGACGGGGAGACGGCCTATCGGCGCTGCTCGGGCGGACACCATCACCACCTGGTCTGCCGCGGCTGCGGACGTACGGTCGAGGTCACCGGTCCGGCCGTCGAGACCTGGGCCGCTGCAGTCGCCGAGCGGCACGGTTTCCGCGAGGTCAGCCACGAACTGGAGATCTTCGGAACCTGCAGCAACTGTTGAGACCCTTCCTCAGACTGAGTGGCAGATCGTGCCGGGAGTACCCGGCACCATCTGCACCTCAGCGACGAGGGTCCTCCTGCGTGTTGGGTTCGGCTCCGCCATAGCGGCGGTCCCGGTCTGCGTAGATCTCGACGGCGTGCCACAGGTCGCGACGATCGAAGTCGGGCCAGAGCCGGTCCAGGAAGACCAGTTCGGCATACGCCGACTGCCAGAGCAGGAAGTTGGATGTCCGCTGCTCCCCCGAGGATCGGACGAACAGGTCGACGTCGGGGATCTCCGGCTCGTCCAGGAAGTGCCGAAAGCGCTCCTCGGTGATCCGGTCCGGGTCGAGCTTGCCGGCCGCCGCCAGCTTGGCGATCTCGCGGACCGCGTCCACGATCTCGGCGCGGCCACCGTAGTTGACGCAGAACTGCAAGGTCAGCACGTTGTTGTGGGCGGTGCGCTGCTCCGCATCCTCCAGCTCGCTGATCACGCTCCGCCAGAGCCGGGGCCGCCGACCTGCCCACCGGACCCGGACCCCCATCGCGTCCATCTGATCGCGGCGGCGGCGGATGACGTCGCGGTTGAAGCCCATCAACCAGCGCACCTCTTCAGGCGAGCGACGCCAGTTCTCGGTGGAGAAGGCATACGCCGAGAGGTACTTCACACCGATCTCGATCGCACCCTCGATGACGTCGAACAGCGAAGCCTCGCCCATCGCATGACCCTCGGTCCGGGGTAGTCCGCGGGCCTTCGCCCAGCGCCCGTTGCCGTCCATCACGATCGCCACGTGGTTCGGCACTCGGTCGCCCGGGATGGCCGGCGGCCGCGCGCCACTCGCATGCGGGACCGGCGGCAGCGGCGCACGCTGCCGTGTCCTGGACGGCTCGCTTCGCGACGCACGATCGCGATCGCGGCGGGTCCTTGGCACGTAAGGGACAATAGCGAGGTGCCGACCTACCGCGACGAAGCCGTGGTGCTGCGGACGCACAAGCTGGGTGAGGCGGACCGGATCATCACCTTCTTGAGCCGACGCCGCGGCAAGATCCGTGCGGTCGCCAAGGGCGTGCGTCGGACGTCGTCGAAGTTCGGCGCCCGGCTGGAGCCGTTCTCCCACGTCGACCTGCAGTTCGCCGAGGGCCGCACCCTCGATGTGGTCACCCAGGTCGAGTCGCTGCACGCGTTCGGTGAACCCCTGGTCGCCGACTATCCCGCCTACACCGCCGGTCAGGTGATGCTCGAGACCGCCGACCGGCTCGTGGTCGAGGAGGGTGAACCGTCGCTCCAGCAGTATCTCCTGCTGGTGGGCGCCCTCGGCGTGCTCAACCGCGGTACGACCGACGGTCCGCGACCGCCCTCATTGATCCTCGACTCCTACCTGCTGCGGTCGCTGGCGGTGGCCGGGTATGCACCGACGTTCACCGACTGCGCGCGCTGCGGCGTCGTCGGGCCCCACACCGCCTTCTCCCCCGGTGCGGGCGGCGTGGTCTGTGAGCCGTGCCGCCCATCGGGTTCGGCCCGGCCCTCGCCGGAGACCGTCGACCTGCTCGGAGCGTTGCTCCAGGGCCGCTGGGCCGATACCCGTGAGGTCGACACCCGAATCGCGAAGGAGGCGAGCGGGCTGACCGCCGCCTTCGTCGCCTGGCATCTCGAGCGCGGACTGAGGTCACTGGTCCACCTCGAGCGCTGAGCACCGCAATGCCTGCCCCAGACCCGCGCGATCCGCGATACGTCAACCCGCACTGGGTCGCGCCACCGGAGTCTCCGCCGCGCCACCGACCACCGGCGGTCGCCTATGCGGTGGCTCTCGTCCTGCCGCTGTTCCTGCTCCTGCTGCTGGCAGCACCGTTCGGGATCGCCCTCGCCGTGCGGGCCGGCCGGGCCGCCGCGCCCGACGAGGGGCGATCGGAACCGGGAAGCGGGCAGCCGATCACGGGTGCGGCCGGTGCCGGTGATCCGTACTTTCCCGACTACGGGAGCACGGGCTACGACGCACTCGCGTACGCGATCTCGATCTCCTTCGACCCCGGCAGACAAAGGATCACCGGGACCACCACCATCAAGGCCCGCGCGACCCAGGATCTTGCGTCGTTCTATTACGACCTCGTGCTGAAGACGGACGCTGTCACTGTCGACGGCCGCCCGGCGAACGTCGACACGGAGGGACTGCAAGACGTCAAGATCACGCCGGCCACGCCGATCAAGGCCGGAGCGGAGTTCGAGACCAAGATCGACTACTCCGGAGATCCGGCCAGGATCACGTCCCCGCGCGGCCATCCCTGGTCGGTGACCAATGACGAGTGGACCGCGGCGGGCGAACCAGAGAGTGCAGCGTGGTGGTTTCCGTCCAACGACTATCCGTCCGACCCGGCATTGATGGACGTGTCGGTGACGGTGCCGGTCGGGATGGAGGCCATCAGCGTAGGCCGCCTGATCTCACGCGACAGCGATGATCGGCCCGATACGGCGACCTGGCACTGGAGGAGCGAGAAGCCGATGGCGACGTATCTCAACTTCCTCAGCATCGGTCAGTACGAGATCCGCGAGAGCACGGTGGACGGACTGCAGGCCGTGTACGCGGTGAGTGAGCAGCTGAAACCGGAGCAGCGACGGCTGGCCTTCGCCGCGATGGAGCGCTCGCCGGAAGTCCTGCGGACGTTCGAGCCGTGGTTCGGGCCGTACCCGTTCGCCGAGATCGGTGGCGTCGTTCCTGCGCATCGGCTGGGCTTCGGCGGCCTGGAGACGCAGACCCGTCCGGTCTACGGCGCCGAGTCGATACTCGATGACGGCTTCGCCGCTGGTCTCGTCGCGCACGAACTCGCTCACATGTGGTTCGGCGACAACGTCACGGTCCGGCAGTGGAACGACATCTTCGACAACGAGGGGTATGCCAGCTGGGCCCAGTGGGCCTACCTCGAAGCACGGGGCGGGGAGAAGTTGAACGACCATTTCGAGCGCGCGTACGAGGCCACCAAGAACAAACCCGAGTTCTGGAAGATCACCATGATCGATCCGGGCGCCGACCACCTGTTCGACGCCGTCTACACCCGCGGACCGATGCTGCTCCAGGCACTCCGCAACCGGATCGGCGACAAGGCGTTCTTCACCTTGGCCCGCACGTGGGCACAGGATCCGGGCAGCCGCAGCCTTGAGGAGTGGATGGTGAAGGCCCAGTCGGTCACCTCCGTCGACCTGGCCCCCTTCTTCGCCGTCTGGGTGATGGGCGACACCGTGCCGGCGCCCACCAAGGAGAACGGCTTCCCCTGATCTGGTCTTGTTCTCGCCCGTCCCGGTCCACTTCGCGCACTCTCGGGACACTTCGCGCGTCGGCGCCGATGCGCGAAGTGTCCCGACGGTGCGCGAAGTGGTAGGCCGAGGCGGGCCTCGGGGGTGAGGACGACGCCGGACGCTCAGGCGTCGGGTCGCTCACACCATCGGCGGTCGGCCCAGCATCGTCATCTTGGCGGCGGTTCGCCAACGGATCGGTTGCCGTGACGGGAGCGCGGTCCATGCCTCCCGATAACCGGCGACCACCTCCCGGGGTGGCGCGCCGCGAGCGACCGAACCAATGGTCCAGATCAGCAGGTAACCCAAGAACATGGGTGCGGGGAGCGACCGCCAGGCGATCCACACCCGGTTCCGGGCAGTCAGCCGTGCGTAGCCCGGGTGCCGCGCGGGCGTCGTCTGTGGGTGAAACGCCTTCAGGTCCGCCGAGTACCAGATCGACCAGCCGGCATCGAGGAGTCGCCAGGCGAGGTCGGACTCCTCCATGGCGTAGAAGAGACGCTCGTCGAATCCGTCGACGGCGTGGAACGCGCTCGCCCGGATCACGCACGCGGCGCCGATGAACTGAGTCACCGGACCTGACCGCCCTGCCGAAGAGACGCCAAGCCTGGGCACATGGCGTTGCTGCGTTCGCCCCTGCTCGTCGACCAGCCGGATCGCCATGGCCCCGAGGTCGGGGTCAGCTTCGAAACGATCGACCACGGCCACCAGCAGGCCAGGATCGAGGAGCTCGGCGTCGTCGTCGAGGAACATGACCAGTCTCGCATCGGCGGCGGATCCGCCGATATTGCGGCCGCCGGGGACGCCGACGTTGTCCGGCAGCACGATGAGCTGGTCGGACGGATCGGGCTGGGGCGCAGCAGCGCCGTTGACCACCAGCACGATCTTGCAGTCGACATCCTCCTGCGCTCGAACGGAGGCTATCGCGCGCGCGAGTTCGGCAGGTCGGTCCGATTGAGTGAGCACGACGACCGCGATCTCGTGCGCCACTCCGGCGCCGGACGGGGTCTCTTCCCGGCGGGCGTGCGCGGAGGCCGGGTGCTGGCTGGACATCGCCCCCATCCTCGAGCTGAAGTCATCCGGTGACCGGGAAGTGCCTGGCGGTCCGGTACCCTACCAGCCAGCCGCGCCGCGCGTATGAGCTGCGCGGGCTCCGGTGCTGGCGACAGGCTCTACGAATGCGGACACTCATCGGCTGCGCTCGACCAGACAGCCCAGGCCGGACCAGGTCAGGAGTCCATTACCGATGACGAACCAGCCCGACGTGTCGGTCATCGTCCCGATGCACAACGCCAGCGCAACAGTCACCGAAGTCGTGCAGTCGTTCCTGGAGATCGAGCGTTCCACCCAGGTGATCGTGGTCGACGACGCGTCGACCGACGACTCCCTGACGCGGATCACCGCCCTCGGCCGATCTGACGTGATCATCGATAGTTTCGCGGTCAATCGGGGCGCCGGGACCGCCCGGAATCGTGGTTTTGAGCTGGCCACCGGTCGCTACACGCTCTTCTTCGACGCCGACGACGAGATCCATCCCTCCACTCTCATCTCGGCGATCGATGCACTCGAGACAACGGAGGCCAACGTTGCCGTGATGCCGTACCGGTATCGGCGCACAGGCTCGCCCGGGACGGAGGAGATGAACTCCTACGACGCCGCCGTCTGGACTCTTTATGCGACGTCGCCACGCCGGGTGGCTCGGCTGTGGGATGTCCCGCGGCTGCTCGGCTTCTCCAACTACCCGTGGAACAAGGTCATCCGTACTGACCACTACCGACGCAGCGGTCTGCGCTACGGCAGTACTCCGGTGCACAACGACATCCTCGGCCACTGGCTCACGCTGCTGGACGCGGACAGCATTCTCCTGCTGGACCAGCCCCTGTGTACTCACGTCGTGAACGAAGGCGGTCGAAACCTGACGAACCGCGAGAGCAGAGCACGGTTGAGCCTGATCGACGCCCTGGACGAGACGTACTCCGCTCTGGAGGCCCGACCGGAGAAGCGCAACCGGTTCTCCCACCACTACTGGGACTTCGTGTTGCGCGTTGCCGGCTGGGCAACCGGTCGCCTCACTCCCGACGTCGTGGACGAGTTCAATCACCGGCTGCAGCAGCACCTGCTGAGGATGAATCTGGCGGACTTCACTCGGATCCGGCTCCGACGAGATCCGGGGCTGGCCACGCGCATCATCCGCCGGGCGCTGGCTTGACGGAAGGGGATCCATCGTGGCTGACGTGAGCATCATCGTGACCGCCTACAACATCGAGGGCTACATCCAGGAGTGCCTCGACAGCATCGCCGCGCAGACGCTGGCAGACATCGAGGTGTTGGTGGTCGACGATGGATCGTCGGACTCCACCCCGCAACGGATCGCCGAGTTCTGCGACAGCGATCCGCGGTTCATCCCGGTGCTGTTGTTGCAGAACAGCCCAGGAGGCGTGGCGACGGCAGCCAATACCGGTCTCGATCGTGCGACATCACCGTGGGTCGGATTCGTCGACGGCGACGACTTCGTCGCGCCGACCATGTTCGAGCGACTGGTCGGTGCCGCCCGTGGATGTGACGCGGACCTGGCCATCTGCGAGTACCAAGAGGTCGTCGGCGGCACGGACGAACGCCGCGATCCCGCAGATGTGCACCGTTGGGCGGAGGTGAGCCGCACCTGCTATGCCCTCGACATCGATACGCGCAGGTTCTTCCTCCGGTTCATCGCCGTCCCGTGGCGCAAGTTGTACCGCCGAAGCCTCCTCGAACTCAACTCGATCCGCTTCCCCGTCAGCGACGGATTCTACGAAGACAATCCGTTTCACTGGTTCTCGGTCATCTCGGCACGGTCGATCGCCGTAGTCCCAGAGGTTTTGTGCTACCACCGAGTCGGACGGATCGGGCAGACGATGGACGCGGCCGACGAGCGTCTGTTCCGCATCTTCAGCCATCACGACACGATCCGCACCTGGCTCGACCAACGGACACTGCTGGACGTCTACGAGACGACGCTGCTCAACTGGCTGATCTCGCAGATGGAGTGGATCGCCCGGCGCACTCCGCCGGAGCTGCGGCGGACACTGTTCGACATCTTGGTGCCGAACTTCTCCGAGTACTCCTCGGCGACGATCGCGAGTGCGGTGCGCGAGGGCAACAAGGGTGTGACCGCGTTGCGACTGAGCACGGCAGTGTCCAACCGCGACTACGCCGCTTTCGTACGCGCGCTGGCAAGTCGGCCCGACACACGCAATCCCTTCGTCTCCGCGGCCTATCACTTCAGGCACTCCGGGGTTCGTCACACGGCCCTGCTCACCAGACGCTACCTGCGCAACCGTGCTCAGGCGAGCCCGGCCTCCCGAATGGTCGCCCGGGTGACCAGGGCCGGTCGCGAACCGGGCGGTCAGGACGTGATGTTCGCTTTGATGGTCATCGAGAGCCGACTCGGCGCCATGGAGCGCCGACTCGGTGACCTGGGGGACCAGTTGGCCGCCGTCGAGCGCTGGATGGCCGAACCTTCTGTCCGCACCGAGGTCTCAGGCGTCGACGAACAGGGACGGGATGGCGCTCCGGCCCCTGACAGCCTGGAGGATCCCGTCAGCCGCGGTTAGCGCCTCGGCGATGGTGACATCCATGTCCAGATAGCGATACGTGCCGAGCCGGCCGACGAACGTCACACCGGTTTCGGTCCGCGCCGCGTCGACGTAACGGGTCAATATCGTCTTGTCGTTCGCCAGCCTGATCGGATAGTAGGGAACATCCCCCTCCTCGGCGAGCCGACTGGTCTCGCGGTAGCAAACCGTTGCCTCGTGCTCCTCCCAGGGCGCGAAGTGCTTGTGTTCGGCGATCCGGGTGTACGGAACCTCGATGTCGCCGTAGTTCATCACCGCGCAACCCAGGTAGTCGCCGGCGGCGCGGATCTCCTCGAAGTCCAGCGTCCGGTATCCCAGCCGGCCGAAGCGATGCCCGAACCACGCGTCCAGCGGTCCGGTCCAGATCGAGTGGTCGAACTCGTCCCGGCTGGAGTCGGGGTAGCCGTTGGACAGCCGCACCTCGATCCGCGGATGATCGAGGATCCGCTCGACGACCGGGGTGTAGCCGTCACGGGGAATTGCCTGATGCGGATGGGCGAAGTAGGAGTCTTCGTAGCTGAACCGAAGCGGCAGTCGCTTGAGCACCGACGCGGGGATCTCGGTCGGTGGCAGTCCCCACTGCTTGCGGGTGTAGCCATGGAAGAACGCCTCGTACAGTCGACGCCCCATGAACTTCAGGGCCTGCTCCTCGAAGTTTCTCGGTTCCGAGATCGAGGAATCTGCCTGTTCGGCGATGAAGGCCCTCGCCTCGGTCGGACTGAACGCTGTCTCGAACAACTGGTTGATGGTGAGCAGGTTGACCGGCAACAGGTACACGCGACCGTGCACGGTGGTCCGCACGCGGTGGTTGTAGGGCATCATCGTGGCGAACCGGTTGACATAGGCCCAGACACGCTCGTTCCCGGTGTGGAAGATGTGGGGACCGTACCGGTGGACCATCACGTGGGTCTCGCGATCACGCTCGGTGTGGCAGGTCCCGCCGACGTGATGTCGGGTCTCGAAGACGACGACGTCGTGGCCGGACTCAGCCACCTCGCGCGCGATCACCGCGCCGGAGAACCCCGCACCGGCGATGCCGAATCTCATCGACGTGTCCGGACGAAACTCTGCGGGGAGATCATGGCTTCTCACGATCCGCGCCGGAGGGTCGGCTGGTCTGCACAGGGCCACCGTATCCGTGCCGAGCCGGGTCATCTCTCATAGACTGCGCCGGTGCCCGAGATTGCGCGCATCGGCGCCGTGGGTGCCGCAACGCGGCCTCTGTGGTCGGTGGTGATACCCGTGCACGACTGCGCCGACTATCTTGCCCGCGCACTCCCACAGGTCGTCGCCGAACTCGGGGCGCGTCAGGACGCCGAGATCATCGTTGTCGACGACGCCTCCAGCGATGACCCGAGGAGAGTCGTGGACCAACTGGGCCGGGGCCGAGTCAGCTACCGGCCGAATCCGGAGCACCTCGGGGCGATCGGCACGTTCAACAGGTGTGTGAGGCTCGCCGACGGAACACTGGTGCACCTGCTGCATGGCGACGACAAGGTCTTGCCGGGCTTCTACCGGGCGATGGAACGAGCCATCGCCGACCCGACGACCGTGGCGGCTGTCTGCCGTGTCCGAGACATCGATGACGACGACCGGCCCACGTACGTCACCCGGTCCTATCGGGAGGGAACCGGCATCTGGGAGGATGCGTTGGAGTTGTTCGCTGCGTCGAACCGCGTCCGCGCACCGGGCATCGTCGTCCGTCGCGCAGCGTATGAGCAGGTGGGCGGCTACCGGACCGACCTGCCGCACGCGGCCGACTGGGAGATGTGGACCCGGCTTGCCGCGCTGGGCCCGATCATGTTCGTCGACCAGGTGTTGGCCTGCTATCGCCGTCACGAGGCCTCCGACAGCTCGAGGCGGATGCGCACCGGGGCCAACATCCGCGAGCGGGTCACCGCGATCGCAGTGATCGCCGGCTACGTCGCGCCGAACAGGCAGCAACGAACCACGCGCCGTGCTCTGGCGTACTCGGTCGTGTTCGCCATCCGCACCGCCTGGTCGCTGGGGAAGAGACGTGAGTTGTCCGCCGCCGGCCGGCAAATCCGGGAGGCCGCGCGTTGCGTGTGGTTGTTGCTGCGAGGGATTCCGGTGCGCCAGTCTGCGGGCAGCACCTCACCCGGATGAGTCAGTGGCCGGCTCGGTTGACCGCCGAGCTGACGGCCTTGAGCGAGGCGGTGACGATGTTCGCGTCCATGCC
>JBBSQJ010000085.1:0-16837 GCA_038257965.1 Propionibacteriales bacterium | reverse complement strand
GCGGTCGCGGCGCTCGGCGCACGCTGGGGTGACCCACCAGCGAAGCCGCCGCTGGTCGGGCAGCTGCCGACCTCGATCACCATTGACGAGTTGGGCGTCTCCACCCGGCTCGATACGGAGCCGTGGCACCTTCCGGTGGGTGTGCGCGAGTCGGACCTCGAGCCGGCCGAGATCGATGTGTACGAAGGCGAGCACGTGATGATCGCCGGCCCTGCGCGCTCCGGCAAGTCCACGCTCCTGCTCGCCATCGCTGAGTCGGTGCACGACACCGGCGTGGTCGTCTGGGGAGTCTGTGGTCGGCGTTCTCCGCTACCGAAGGCCAAGCTGGATCGCTGTGCCGTGGGGGAGCAGGAAGCGGCGGCGTTGCTCGCGTCGGCCCGGATCCATCGCGGGATGCTGGTTCTGCTGGTCGACGATGCCGAGCAGTTCGCCGACACCGACGAGGCATTCGGCGGGCGGCTCGCGGCCCGGTCGTCCGATCTGCTGGTCGTCGCCGTCGGACGCTCCGACGACCTGCGCAGCATGTACTCGCATTGGACCAAGACGATCCGCAAGGCTCGAAGTGGCGTGCTCCTGCAGCCGAATGTCGACTACGACGGCGAGTTGCTGGGCGTCAACCTGCCCCGACGACCGCCGGTCGCCGTCACGGCGGGCCGCGGCTACGTCGTCTCCGGCGGGACCGTGGACTTCCTCCAGGCGATGGGTCCGTCAGGCGATCCCGGCTGAGCGATTTCACGGTGGTTGTGCCGGCTTGCTGGTGTAGGTGTGACCAGTGGGCGTGGTGATCCGAATGGTGTGGGTGTCGGGGTCGGTCAGCCGGACGGTCCACCCGGGTAGCTCTCGGAGGTAGTTGCCGCGTTCGCAGACGCCTCGGCCGTTGAGGTAGCTGGTCGTTCCACCATCGGCCCATCGCCGGACATGGTCGATGTGCCGGATCGGGGCATCGCAATAGGGGTCGCGACAGGTTTGGTCGCGCTGCTCGATCTGCTGTTTGAGCTTTCCGCGGAACGTCCGTGATCGGCTGACCTGTCCGGGATCGGGTGGTTGCGCCGTGACCTGAACGCGCCCGGTTGCGGTGGCGAGTAGTTCCCGGATCAGGGGTGCCGGGATCGGTCCGTGACCGACCAGCACGCCGGGCCGGTCGCCGCCCGCCAGCGTGACCCATGGCACCAGCAGTCTGACCGCGGGAGTGTGGGCGCCCTCGGTATCCAACCGGTTCTTCGCGGTCTGAGGCAGCGTGAGTGCAGCCTGCGGGTCGGCCTGTCCTGGCGTCGGTGGGGCTGGGTGGGCGCCGAGCGTCGTCCCTGCGGCGTGGCCCGCCGCTACGCCGGACCCTTCGCCGCCGACTGCTTCACCGTCGGCTCCGCTGCTACCGGGAGGAGAGCTGTCCGGCCCAGATCGGTGTCCGTGTGGCCAGGCTCCGTGTGGTTCGGGGTCGCCTGGCCAGGTTCCGTGTGGTTCGGGGTCGCCTGGCCCGGTTCCGTGTGGTTCGGGGTCGCCTGGCCCGGCTCCGTCGCCTTGATCGGTGAGCCGCAGGTCGAACGAGACGGCGTCTGCTGATCGCTGTCCGGTGAGGCGGGTGACGAGGGTGTCGGCCATGATCTGGTCCCGGGTTCGGGGGTCTCCGCAGCCTTTGGCCGCATCCGTGGCCCGGCGTAGCGCTGCCCAGCAGGCGACCCCCTGCTCGACGGCGAGGTAGGCCGACAGCCATGACATGGTGTCGGGTGCCGGGCGGATCCCGACCCGGCGATGTTTGCGTTCGGTCCTGCCTCGTTCGGTGTAGCCGACCGGATCCGCCGCATACGCGCGAGCACGCGCCCGCAGCGACACGGCACGCACGCCGAGCGCCTCGATGTGGTCGTCGGCGACCAGGCGTCGGGCGACATCTCGGCGGGTGGCGGGGTCGAGGTGCCGGGTTTCGGTGACGACTTGCATCGCGGCCCATTCCGACAGCCGGCCGTGGGCCATCAACTCGAGCGTCGCCGGCAGGTCGTACCACAAGGCGCGGGCCCGTCCGAGTCGTCGGGATCCCTCGCTGGGGGAGACGTGGCAGGCGAGGGCGACCTGTTCGGCGATCCCTTGGCCGACTTTGGCCGGGTCCCAGTCGTCGCCGTGCTGGGCCGCAACCTGGGCCTGGGCGAACCTGACGATCTTCGCGGCCCTTACGGCCGCCGCAGCCGCCTGGATTTGCTCCAGGAGGGCAATCTGGTCGATGAGTTCCCCGGCGTCCGCTGGTTCGCGCTGGCGGCAGGCGCCGAACTCGCCACCCAGCCCGTCGAGCACGTCGCGCAGCCAATCAGTCACCGGACCTGTGTCCGGTGCCTGCTCCTCGACGACTGCTGCGACCATGATCCAACGGTAGAACGAACCACTGACACTTTTCGAACACATGTTCGATCGAGTTCGACAATCGGGAGGTTTGCCTGGATCTCGCGGACACTCGGCCGATAGTGCCGCCGGTTCTGCATCCGAAGCTCTTGGAGTCGCGGCAGGCCAGCGATGGGAGTGAGGTTGCCGTCGACGACGACTGTCGAGCCGTAGAGATAGAGCTCTTCGAGCTTCGAGAGCCTGGCCAGCGGCGCCGCGGAGTCAATCCCGCCACCTTCTGCGAGATTGAGGATGCGGAGCCCGGTGCACTGTTCGAGAGCGTTGATCGAGTCGAGTTTCTGGCAGGCCTGAAGCTCGAGGGTTTCGATCCCGTCTCGTCCCCAGAGGGCGGAGACGTCGTCCAGTCGTGCTGCGCCGAAGATGCCGAGCCGGGTCAGGTCGGCGAACTCGCCGAGTCCGGTCAGCGAACGTAGGTTCGGTCGGTCCTTCATCGAGATCGAGGTGAGGCGCCGTGCCGGGGCGAGCGGTTGGAGATCGTCCGGCCGATAGCTGCCGAGCGCTACCGCGCGGAGGTCGCGGGCTGCGGGAAACGTGTCGGCCACCTGTCGCCAGTCGGCACGCAGGTCGCGCAGGCGGGGGAGTTCGGTCAGATCGAGGCGGACGGTGGGGTCGACAGTGAGGTGGAGCAGTTCGAGTGCCGGGGAGAGGGTGCAGACGGGGGCGAGGTCGGTGATGCGCGGGTCCATGATCACGAGCTCGCGGATCGGCAGATATGCCAGGAATCGCAGGTCCGGCTCGTCATAGCCGAGCGCGTAGTTGAGGACCACTCGGTCGGCAACCCCGCTCTCGACGGCGCGCCATCTCCTCCGAGCAGGGTCGGGTGACCGCAACCTCGTGCCGATCGTCGAACCTCATCGTCGGCTCCGGTGCATGATCATCTGGGCAGGATCGGGCAGAGCGTGGCGACGAGCCGGGCGACGCGGCTACGAGGACCAGTTGCGATGAGCCACTGCTGATAGCCGGGCGCCAGCGTTTTGGCCGCGGCGGTGAAGAAGGCGACCTGCTGGCGGAGGTCCAGCGCGCCGACTCGCTCGGCCGATCGAGCGGTGATCTCGCCGAACGGGCTAGAGGAGACGCCCCATACGTGAGCTGCCTCGTTTGAATCGATCATCACGTGTCAGTATGACGCTTCGCGCTCACGCGTGTCTCGAGCTGGAAAGGACGGTGGGAGATGGCTGGACTCGATGACCCTGAGGTGATCGATCTCATCACCGAGGGACGTGACGGTGAGTTTGCACTGATCATCAGCCACGATCGCCCCTGGACCGACTCCACGGACGAGCTCGAGCGCCTCCGGGAGAAGATCAACAACTACGCGGCGTTCGCGCTGGAGGAGGGTTTGGTCACGTCGCGTCGCGTCGCGTTCTCGTTGGAGTTCCAGACAGACCGGTTCCAGCGGCCGTGATTCCGGAGCGCTGTTGGGCTTCTGCGATGGTGAGCACCCAGTCCTTCAGGGGTGAGATTGCGGGGGTGGTGATCAGGACACTCGCGCCGGGATAGAAGTTGAGGTCCCAGGGATGCAGGTCAAGGGCCGCAGCGTACTCCTTCAGCATCTGGGCGGTGAATCGATCGGCGATCCTGCGACGCCGATAGGAGCTCTCGTCTTCGAAGTCCTGGACCATGCCGATGGCGTCAAAACGCGAACGTGCCCCATCCCGGACGACGGAGATCGTCCGGGTGTAGTTGATGAAGTCGGTGGGGATGGGTGCGAACATCTCGAGTTGGCGGGCGCCGTAGCGGTCGGGAAGGGCTTCGGTGGCAGCGCGATCAGGGATCGAAAGGACCACGACTCCTTGGGTGAGCATGGTGCGCGCGAGGTAGCCGACGGTGGTGACCTGGTCACCGCCTTGAACTCCGCAGTCGAACACGGCGGTCCAGGCCGAGGAACCGGTAGCGACCAGCAGGTCGCGTGGGCGTACGCCGGCGGTCAGCGGTTCCAGGGCGTGGATGCTTTCGGCCAGTCCGGCATCGAATCGGCGTACGTCGGCGGTGCGATGGATCCTGGTTCGCCACTTCTGGAGATGGTCGGCGACGTCGTCCACTGGGGCGCGCAGGAATCCGATTCGGGAGGTGACCGGCGCCCACCGGTCACCCGCCAAGGTCGGGCTGTCGGTCATCCGGGGTGCCCGAAGAACTCGTCGCGGGGGAGGCGAAGTCGCCACGGGGCCTGTGTCGGATGGGGCCCGACAAACAGGACTCCGTTGCTGAACTGAAAACCGACGTCCTCGAGGTCCAGGTTGCCGACGCCGAGCAGGGCTTCGCCGACGAGCGCGGTGAGTTGCTCGTGAAGGTCGACGTCGTCAGGGTAGATCGAGCGTCCGTCGATGGATCCTTCCCAGGGTCCGTTGATCGCCAGCGTCCAGTCCGTGCCCCAGATCGTCAGTGTCGTTCCTTCGACGACCGCACCGATGATCTCCACGGGTAGATGCTCGCCGATGTCGGCGTACGGACGCGTCATCCGAGGGTCTGCTGTGCGTGGGCGAGTGCGCGGGTCACCACGGCGATGACCTCGGGGTCGTCGTAGCCGTTGAGGTCGTAGCAGTAGTCGGTGTCCTCGGCGCCGGGAGCTCCCAGAGTGTAGTCGAAGGCGCCGGCCCAGCGACATTCCGACTCGGTGGCTTCAGGTCGTCGGAGCCAGGCCGCTGCTGCGCGGAGGACACGGGGGTAGCAGTGGAGGACGATCAGGCCGTCTTGGCGCGGTAGGTGCACCTTGTCTAGGTGGTATCCCTCGATGGAGGAGTCGTTGAACACGGCATCGCTGAAGTCGGCGGAGATCGCGGAAGGGTCGACTGGATAGCGGTGGCCGCGGCCGTCGATCAGCAAGGTGTTGAGTTCGCCGCGGAAGGTGCAGTCGGTGATCTCGCAGTCGACCAGGCGAAGCAATTTGGATGTCTTCTCGAAGGTGCACTGCTCAAGGATGGCGGCGGTGAATGCCGTGTCTCGTAGGTTCGCACGGTCGAAGGTGACTCGGCGCCAAGTGTTGCGGCGACCCTTCCACTCTCCCGTGCCGAGGGCGCTGCTGCGGAGGTCGGTGCGGCGGAACGTGGAGTCGGTGATCTTGGTGCCCCACACCTTGAGGGCATTCATGCTCGCCGAGTCGAACCTGCAGTTGATGATCGAGCCGGCGAAGATCCGGAGCTGGTCGAGTTGGGAGCCGGACAGGTCGAGGGAGTCCCAGGTGATCCCGGCGGAGGGGTCGTCCTTGTCGCCGATCGTGGCTGGGGTGGCGGTCAGTGGGATGCCGCGCAGATCGGCCCGTCCGTCGACGACGTCGAGTCCGCTGGGTCGGGGCCCGTGGCCGGTGAGCCAGGTCCGGACCTGTCGTGCGAGGCGTGGCTGGTCCGGTTCGGACCAGCGGCGCTTCAGCTCGGTTGTGGTGACCACGAAATGCTCCGAACTTTTCTCGATGATGGGTCAGTGCGGTGATCGCCGGTCGAGGTTACGACAATGGTGGTGTGGCGGAGCCTCCGATGCGTCAGATCCGCGCGGTGTTCGATCGGGATACGATCACGGTCTATCAGGCGTATCCGCCGGCGATCGCGGCGGCGGCTGTCGCTGCGGGGAAGTTTGTGGCGCCGATGTATCGGTGCGGTTGGGCGACGAAGCCGGGCCAGGAACGGGTGCTGGCGATCCGGTTGGCTCGGTCCGGGTTCGAGGAGGCGCTGTCGTTGGCTTCGTTGAGCCACTTCGACCCGGCGGTGTACGAGAACCGGGAGGGGTGGTCGCAGCGGAAGTCTGCGAGTGCGGTACGGGTCCAGTGGGATCCGGAAAGGGATGCCAATCTGGAACCGTTGCCTGGCGGTCGATCCAGATCGGACTCGGCGGGTGGGCGGTGGATCGCTATGTCGATGAGTGGATCGTGGAGCTGACCGACATCACGCCGATGGTCCAGGAGCTACGTGATCGTGGGTCGGATGAGCGGCGCGGCGCCCTTCCTGTCGAGGAGCCGTATCCGCTGCCTGCAGACATTGCGGCGGTTGTCGGCGCGGACGTCATCGGCCAAGGGTGACGCTCTCAGCGCCTGAGGCTTGGAGAAGCCAGTGGAGGGAGCCCAGCGGCATTGGCCAGCCGGGCACCTCGACGGTGATCAGGGCTCCATCTGATTTTCCGAGGCGCGCGTCCCACCAGTACCAGGTGCGTTCGTCCGGCTGGAGCCAGTGCAACCAGCTGGCGAGGCTCCCAGGGCCGTTGGCTGGCGGCTTCGGCTCGAGCTACTGGCTCGAGGCTGCGCCACCAGTCGAGCCAGGCGGCGTCTTGTTGTGGTGTGGTGTCTGGGGCGCACGTATGGACGAACCAGGCAGGTAGCTGCTGGGCCCAGACAGCGAGGGGAGGCCAGTCGTGTTCAGATTTGGTGAGGACGACGCGCAACACTTCCCGACAACGATCGAGCAGAGCGGTGGCGTGATTGGTTGTGGCGGTGACACGAACCACTCCTGCGCCGCCGGGTGTCTCGTCGGCTCTCGGCCCTGACTGGAGATGTCGCAGTTCCTCTGCAGCGATCATCGACCGGCGCCGTCGCTGGGCGGGTTGGTGTGGCGACGGTCCAGCACACGACGAACCATCGACCGGAGTGCGTGGTCTTCGTGCAGGAGGAGGTCGTCCAGCGCGGCTTCTGCTTCGGGGCCGGGGATCTTGCCGAGCGAGTGGATGGCTTTGCCGGCCAGTGCGCGGGACTCGTCGAACTCGAGGTAGTCGGGCACCTCGCGCGCTGCCCGAACCAGGGCGGGCACCGCCGCATCCCCGACCCTGCCGAGTGCGAAGGCAGCGGTCTCGTGCAGGATGTGCCAGTCGGATTCGAGCAGTGCTTGGCACGGCCGCGCCCAGCGCTCGTCCATGCCGAAGACCCCACTCACCATCAGTGCAAGCTCAGCGTGGTCATCGTCCCGGCGCCGGATGGCGTCGTCGAGCTCGTCGAGTGCCCACTCTCGAGGATGCTGGATTCCAATGCGTGCGAGGAATTTCCTCCGGGCTGACGTCACGCCCTCGACCCGGGATCAGCGTCATGCGGAGGACCAACTGCTGCTGGTCGGAAGTCATTGAGCCAGTCTGGCAGCAGTCGGGTTACTCACATACGCACACGATCGAGAAGGGTCCGGACACGCCGGACGCGCCGGTCTCAAGCAAAGCCAGGTGGCGACTGTCACATCCCGAGGCGTCAATCCAGCGCTGCCCGGACCCGCTCTCGAACTGGTCCTAATTAGGACATCACGTTCCATCCGCAGCTGAGCGACCTCCGCGCGGAGCCGTTTCAGCTCCTCGATGCAGCCGGCGGAGAAGCCGTCGGTTCCTTGCCGCTTCTCCCGGTCGCGAATCACCCAATTGCCCAGGGTGCCCTTGTCCATCCAAGCTCGAGCGATCACCGCGATCGGTTTGTTGGTCTCGTTGACGATCCGGACCGTCCCATTACGGAACTCCCGGTCGTACTTGTGGCGCTTCTCTGACATCGCTATAGCTGATACCTCCGCGGTCTGGAGGAGCCTCAGTCGTCTGTGAACGAAGCGTGGACTACCTCGAAGTCCGAGGTCCACTGGGCCATCCCGGCGCGGATCTCCTCGTCGCTTGCTGTCATGAAGTTCGGGGGCGCAGCGTCGCCACCGGGAATGTCGCCGACATAGAACTCTGCGGCATCACCGTTGACCTGAAGGCGCGATCCCGGACTGAGCTCAACTGTGCAGGAAAACGTGTCTGGGGCACTCACGGGCTGCCAGCCCATTACTGCGCGCCACGTCCGCCCAAGGCCCGAACCGGCGTGCCATTGCAACGCTGTCACCCCTCGGACGACGACGACCGCGGTATTGCCCATCTCAAGTTGGACAGCACCTCGACAGTCGAACAAGAGCCACGCAGAGGAGGTTGTCGCGTCGAACCTGACCTCCAGAAGGGCTGCTTCGAGCAGAGCGTCGACCTCGGCCAATGCATCCGCTTCAGGCATCGCAGCGAGCGATCGGCGATCCGGCCAAATCAGGAGGTCCTCGATGATCACGACCCGAACTCCCAGTGCCACCAAGAACTGGACTTCCCGACCGTCTGCCCGGTGAACGGGTTGATCGTCTGGCCGCCGCCGTTGAGGTACGACGCATAGCCATTCGGCTTCGGGTACTTGCCGCCAGTGACCGGATCCATGATGCGTACGTCAGACGCGGCATCGCTGAGACCATGTCCGCCGCTGCCCCCGTGGAACATGAAGCCCTTTCCGCTCTCCACGGGGAAGGGACCCTCGGCGCCCTTCGGCACGATCACCGTCTCGCCGTTCGGTTTCACGATGAAGCTCGGAGAGCGAGCCGCCGTCTGGCCAACCTCCTCTACCGTGTCTGCGGCTGTCGGCGCGGCCGAGACGTCACGCAGCGTCTTGGTGGCGGTGCCGACTCCTGGCTCCGAAATGCCACTGCCTACGTGGCTGGTTGCTCCGGCGGCGGCTTCACCACCTCGACTGGCGAGGGCGGTGATGCCGTGGCCTGCTGCACCACCGGCACCGCCGAGGACGGCGCCGGCAGCAGCGCCTTCGCCGGTAGCGGCGAGGAAGCCGGTGACGCTGTGGGGGCCGGGGCCGGTGCTGTAGGTGTAGGCGCTGGTTCCGGCCCCTCCGATTGCACCGGAAGCAGCACCGGCGACCATGGTGGCCTTGATGCCGGTGAGGCCGGCTTTGGCGGCGATGCCGGCGCCCCCGATGCCCCCAAGGGCTCCGGAGACGGCAACTTCGCCCCAGTTGACGCTGCCGGTGGTCGCCTTCTGGATGATGGTGTCGGCGCCGGCGGAGACGAGCATCATGCCGACCGGGCCGCCGACACCGGTGGCGATGAGGACGCCGCCGGCGATGACCATGGCGCCGCCGGCGATGTATTCCCAGTTGTGGCTGACCCAGTTGGTGGTGGCGTTCCACGCGGACTTGAGGGTGCCGCCGATGCCGTTGCTGTCGCGGTAGGCCTGCAGTTCGGCGTCGGTGACGGGGTGGAGTCCGGTCGGGTCCACGGCGTGCAGGGGATCGTTGCCGGCGTAGGAGTAGGGGTTGCCTGACCAGCCGGCACCGGTGGTCGGCTCGATCGGGTCGGTGGACAGGAAGCCGCGGCTGGACGGGTCGTAGACCCGGGCGCCCAGCCACTCCAGCCCACCAACGGTGAGGTCGCCCGCAGCGCCGATGCCCAGCTCGCCGCCGGCACCGACCTGGCGCGACCCGGAGCCCGAGGCCCACGGGTCGGATCCCTCGGCGCGTTCGGTCCGCCACCCGGGCGCGGTCCACTGACCGTCGATGCCGGTCACGGGACCGGCGGCGAGGATCGACGTGTCGCCGACCATAACGGGGGCACCCGCGTAGGCGGCGGTGTCCCAGAAGATCGGGGTGCCGTCGACGTCGGCCAGCTCACCGAGCGCGTCCGCATGCACCCGGGTCCGCCGGACCCGGTCCGCAGCATGATCGGTGACGCCCGCGAGGTAGCCGGTCGCGTTCCAGCTGAACTCGCGCCGGAACCCGCGGTCGTCAGCCACCGCGGTCCGCCGACCGGCGCCGTCGTAGCTGTAGCTCAGCCGCCGACCATCGGACTCGACCGAGGCGAGGAGCTGTCCGGCCACGTCGTACACGTGGCTGATCGTCGCCTCATCGAACGATCCGGAGACCAGCGTTTCGGAGACGAGGCGTCCGGCAGGGTCATAACGCCAGCGGGCCACCGAACGACGGTCGCCACGCAGCGTGCGGGCCTCGATCAGCTGGCAGGCACCGTCGTAGGTGTAGTCGGAGACGATCGCTTCGCCGGTTGTGCGATCGGTCGGGTCGTCGCGGCTGATTCGGGTGATCCGGCCGTCGTCGTCCCGTTCGATGTCGGTCCGGGTCGCACCGTCGCTGTCGGTGCGGGTGTGGGCGACGACGTGGCCGTCGCGGTGTTCCCAGGTCTGGATCATTCCGCCGGCGACGGCGGAGACGAGCCGTCCGGTGGCGTCCCGGTCGAACGCGGCTCGGCCCAGCAGGGGATGGTCGACCCAGTGGATCCGGTCGGCACCGTCCCAGCCGTAGCTGGTGGTCTGCCCGTCGGGGGTGGTCATGGCCGTCCGACGTCCCGCGGTGTCGTAGGCCCAGCTGACCTCGCGACCGTCGCGCGCACGCCGGACGAGCTGGCCGCGGGCGTTCCACTCCAGCTCGTGCTGCGAGGTCGTCGCGCCGGTGTCGTCGGCGATCCGCAGGGTGCGGCGCCGCAGGTCGCGGGTGAGTGCGGTGACGGTACGTCCGTCGACGGCCATCGAGGCCGGCCGGCCGGCGCTGTCGTACGTCCAGGTCAACCGGCGGCCGTCGGGATTCTCCTGCCAGACGAGCCGTCCGGCACCGTCGTAACCGGCGCGGGTCGTCCGGCCCAGCGGGTCGGTCTCGGCGGTGCAGCGGTTCATCGCGGCGAACTCTCGGCGGATCACCCCACCGACCGGGTTGATGATCTCGACCGCGCGACCGGTTTCGTCGTAGGAGTACCGGGTGATCCCGCCGTTGCCGTCGGTGACGGCGACCAGTTGACCAGCCTGGTCGTAGGAGAAGATCCGGCGTCCGTTGCGCGGATCGCGGGTCTCGACCACCCGGCCGCAAAGGTCGTAGCCGTAGTGCAGGGTGCCGACGCCGGGTGCGTGGTGTTCCACGACCCGGCCGCACACGTCGTAGACGCTGGTGGCGACCTCACCGGTCGGCAGGGTCTGCCGGACCGCGTGCCCGTCGACGTCGTAGGCGATCGAGGTCTGCGCACCGAGCGGGTCGATCACGGTGCTCAGCCGACCGCAATGGTCGTAGGAGTACCGGGTGATGGCGCCGGTCGGCCCGGTCACCTCGACCGGTCGTCCGGCGGCGTCACGACGGATCAGGGTCAGTGCACCTTCGGCGTCCAATGCCTCCACCGGACGGCCGCACAGGTCGTAGGTGTATATCGCGGCCGAACCGTCGGACTGCCCGAGCGAGGTCGCCCGGCCGAGCGGGTCGAAGCCGGTGACGACCGAGACGTCGCCGTCGTCGACGGCCAGCCGACCGTTCGCGTCGTCGAACGACACGCCGCGGCGACCGCCGGTCGGGTCGAGGGTGGCCGCGAGGTTTCCGTCCGCGTCGTACTCGCGCGTCCAGTCGGCGCCGGTCGGATCGGTCGTGGCGACCAGCCGGGACAGCGCATCGTGGGCGAACCGCCAGGTGGAACCGTCCGGCAGTTCGACCGACGCGAGGTTGCCGAGGTCGTCCAGCCGGCGAGTCACCGCCCGGCCGAGCGGGTCGATGGTGCCGGTCTCCTCGCCGTGCGAGCCGTGCTCGACGCTGGTCCGGGCGCCCATCGGGTCGATCGTGGCGCTCAACCGGCCACCGGTCGTGTACTCGTAGCGCCAGGCGCCGCCGTCAGGATTGACGCGGTTGGTGAGAAGACCGGTTGTCGGGTCGTAGGTGTAAGTCGTGCGCCGCCCCGACGGGGTGATCGCCGCCGTGACGCGGCCGAGTTCGTCGCGTTCCAGCCGGGCACTGTTGCCGTCGGCGTCGATCACCGCGGTGACATCACCGTGGTGGTCGTAGTCGTAACGGACTACCACGTCGGTGGGGTCGGTCACCTGCCGCAGCAGACCGCCCTCCCAGCGCAGCCGGCTGAGCCCGCCCTCCGGGTCGGTGATGGTCGACGGGTTGCGTCGCTCGCCGTCGTAGCCGAGCTCGGTGATCGCGCCCTGCTCGGTGACCACCGTCGTCACCCGGTCGGAGGAGTCGTAGCCCCAGGTCAGGTCGGCGCCGGACGGGGTGACCGTGCGGATCCGGCGTCCCCGCGCGTCGTACTCGTGGACGGTCGTCGAACCGTCCCGCGCGGTGACCAGCACCGGGTTGCCGAGTGAGTCGTAGCTGGTGGACTGGCGCCGCTCGTCGGCGTCGACCACACCGATCAGCCGGCCGCGCTCGTCCGCGATCCAGGTGTTGGAGCGGGTGCCGTCCTCGTCGGAGACGACCGTCACGCGGCCCGGCAGATAGGCGAACCGCGTCGTCCGTCCGAACGATGAGCGCTGACGCGTGACGCGACCGCGCTCGTCGTAGCTGTTCTCCGCCTCGACCACGCCGTCGGCGTCGACCACCGCGGCGATCAGGCCCTGCTGAGCAGAGCCCTGCGCGGGGGACTCGGTCCAGCGGTACGACCGGGTGCCCAGCGGACCGCTCGCGGCGCTCAGCCGGGCGTCGTCGTCGTAGGAGTACGCGATCGTGCGGCCGTCGGAGCTCGTGGCGCCGACGATCCGTTCGGCGCCGGCGATGACGCCCCAGGTCAGCTCGATGCTGCGTGCTTCGCTAGGAGTGGCGCCGCGGCCGTGCCGCAGCCGGATCAGCCGTCCGGCGTCGTCGCGGATCAGCCGGACCAGATTGCCGTCGGCTTCGGGACCGGTGCCGTACGCGGTCAGGGTGCCGTCGGCGGCGAGGGCCCACCAGGACCCGTCGGTGCCGCTCACCCGCAGCCTGTCGGAGTCACAGCCCGGGTCGTCGCCGGAATCCCGGGTCAGCCAGATGCTCTCGCCGACCGCCCGGTCCCAGCCGTTGCCGAGCCGCGGAAAGGCCAACTGCCGTCCGTCGGGCAGCCGGAACCTCGCCACGCCCTCGTCGGAGTCGAAGACGATGCCCGCCTCGGCGATCGAGGACCAGCCAAGACCGAACGCGCCCTCGCTGGTGTCGAATGAGTTGTAGCAGCGTCCGAGGACGAGAAGTGCGGCGGCGCCCGGGAAGGCCAGATCGTTCTCGTTCTCCAAGAAGTTGCCGGTCGAGGTGTTCACCGGATCATTCGCATAGCCGGTGGTCGGTGGGTTTCCGTAGGCCTGCGGGGGATCGATCGTCAGATCTGTACGGCTGGCGCTCACCCCGGCGGCCTTCAGCGCCGCGCTGATCGCGCTGTTCGACACCGTGGACACCTTGCCCTCGCCGCCGGCGGCGGCGAACGCGTCCGCGACGGTCTTGGCCCAGGTCACGTCCTCGTCGTTCGCGGCCAGCCACTTGTCGAAGCCGGCGAACACCGCTGAGGCATCCAGACGGCCCCACCGGCACAACGACACAAAGCTCGAGAAATCCGTCCGCAGCTTGCCCGGCGTCGGCCGCAGCACGTCGTTGGCGCCCTTCGACGACGTCGCGAACGTCCGCAAGTTCGAGGGGCGGGCCGAGGACGTTCCGCCACCACTCCCACGGCCACCACCCGAACCTGGTGCCGGGGTCTGCCGGGCCCGGTTCACCGACGCCGACACCGCGACCGTCGGCTCCGCAGCCGGCGGTCCGACGGGGGGGTCATCCCCGCCGGTGATGGCGTCCCATCCCTTGTGAATGAGGCTGCGGTCGTCGTGTTCCTTCTTCCAGGCCCGCGCGGTATCCCGGCGCTGCTGTTCCTTGCGAGCCTCGTCGGCCAGCTTCCGCACGCCGGTCGCGACCTCCCGCAGCCGGCTCGACAGTTCGGTGGCGTCACCGGCCGCCACGGCGGCGTTGTCGGCGAACACCGTAGAGAAATGTCCCTTGAAGTCGATCAGACCCGTGGTCACCCACGACGCCCGCGACCCCGACTGCCCCTCGACCGCGCTCGCCGCGTTGTCACACGCCGTCGCCAAAGTGCTGGCGACGCCGAAATCGAACGGGACGTCTTCCTCGATGGCGCCAAGGTCGCCCACGAAGCCTCCTCCTGAACGCGGACAGGTCCACGCCGGTTAACACGGTCAAAAGGTCACAGGTGATCTGTGCACGGGTGATGGGTGCACGGGTGATCGGTGCAGGGGTGATCTGTGCACGAGTGATCGGTGCACGGGTGGCCTGGCCGGCCGCCGGGGCAGCCGGGATCTGAGCTCAGGTCAGGCGCCGCCCGCAGTGAAGATGTTCGTGGCGATCTTGTTCAGCTGCTGATGCAGCTCCTCCAGCTCCGACTTGCACTTCTCCAACGCCGACTTGGTCTGCGGCCAGGTCGAGCTGCGAAACGTCGACGCCAACGGACCATCCCAGTTGTTCGGCTCCGACAGCGTCTGACCGTTCTTGTCCAGGTCACGCAATTGATCGGTGAGACCACCATTGATGATCCGCTGGATATCTCGGATCGCCGCCTGGGCCTGCTCGGTAGAAAGCACCCGGTCTGACATGGATCAACTCCTTCTCGACCGACCGTAATCGGTCACCCGTTCGGAAAAAAGAACACACCGGCCACCCATAGCGACCGTAAGCATCCTGACACCATAAAGGGTCACACCCAATTTGGTGTCCAAAAGAAAATACCCGACAAGCGATGGCCAGTCGCGTGCCTGCAGGCTCAGCTCAACTACCGCGGGTCGCGATCTCGAAGGAATTGCTGGTCAGATCGGTGAAGTTGCCGACGTTCGCATTGACGTGGCAACTGTCCGACGCCGACTGGGCAGCCACCACCAGGCCGTCGGCCGACACCGACAGCGCGCCCGAGCAGCCGTCGGTGAACCGAACTCCGGACGTGCCGCCGGCCGTTGCCACCAACGTGTCCGACGGACGGCCGGAAGGCGGGCTCACGAACAACGGATTCAGCTGGTCCGCTCCGCTCGGCCAGACCGGCAGAAGCGTGATCCGGAGTGTCTTGCCGCTGACCACCCGCGTCGGCACCAGCACCTGGACATCGGTTAGCCGTTGCGTCGGATACGCCGTGCTGGTCACCTCGCTGTCGCTGGTGGCGGTCTCGGTGGCAGCCGACGCACCCCTCAGCCAGTCCGGAAAGGACGCTGTCGGGTCTCCCGTGGACGCGGCCACCGCAACGGTGGCGGTCACGCTCACCTCACCTCGAGCAGGGACCGGTTCAGGTTGCACCGACCAAGCGCACGGAGTCTCGAGCCCGGTCACCGAACTGAGGTTGCGTCGAGCGGAGGTGCCCTGCCAATCCACGGCCGGACAGTCACCTGCGCCGCCCACGCTCGGGATCACCTCGAGGAACGGGCCGCGCAACGCCGAGCGTTGTGCAGAATACGTGATGGTCAGCTGCACCGACCGGTCCTGGCCGTCCCAGAGCGCGGTCCGCGCGATCCCGAGCCCGGTCGGACTCGCCGGGCTCTGCTGCTGGACGGGCATCGGCGTCGGATCCGGTATCGGCCCAACTGACGGGGTACGTCCGTGGTCGGCCAACCAGAACACGCCGAGCCCGATCAGGACGGCACCGACCACCATCAGCGCGATAGCGCGAGGGTCTCGCCAGCGAATGCGTCGCAGCCGCTCCCGCACGCCGCGCTGGGTCGGCGCCGTCTCGGCGGGTGTGGTAGCCGGCACTACCGGCAGGACGGGGAGCGCGCGGAGGACCGTCCCGCTTCCGGCCGGTCCGAGGTCCGGCACGGCCGGCGCGGTCTGGCTCGGCGCAGCCGGCGCGGGCGCCTCCGCATCAGGCACCGGCGACAAGCCGCGAAGCTCGGTCGGCGGGCCACCCGACGCAGTGAACGTCGCCGGAGCCTGCTGTGCCTCCAGTGCCGGCAGCTCGACGATCTCGATGGGCAGATCGCGGAGCAGCGCCGCGGCCTCGGGAGCGCTCGGCCGACTGGCCGGGTTCTTGTCGAGGAGCTGCCCGAGGACGCCCCAGAGGGGATCGGGAACGGGCAGCCGCGGCGGAAGCATCGTGACGTGGCGATGAGCGACGACATAGCCGGTCCCCGGGCCGGCGAATGGCGTTCGATCGGCCAGTAATTCGTAGAGAAAGATCCCCACCGCGTAGATGTCGACCGGGAAGTCGGCCGTTCCGGTGAGGAGCTGTTCAGGCGCCATGTACTCCGGGGTGCCGACGAGTCCCGTGCTGCTCCGAGACCGATCGGCCAGCAGACTGGACACGCCGAAGTCGGAGAGCTTCACGCCGTCGGGTGCCGTCTCGCGCCAGCTCGCCGTCAGCAAGATGTTGTCCGGCTTCACGTCGCGGTGCAGCACGCCCCGCTGATGGGCGAGGGTCAGGGCGTCCAGGACGGCCGCGGTGACTGCCAGTGCGAGGGCTGCGTCCAGCGGCCCGACGTCCAACGCCGCTCGCAGGGAGCCGCCGTCGACGTACTCCATCACGATGGCCAATCGGTCGCCCTCGGCGACGAGATCCCTGACGGCGACGATATTGGGGTGTTTCAACCCGACCAGGATCGAGCGTTCGCGCAGGAACCGGCCGACCAGTTCGTGATCCTCGACGTATTCCGACCGCAACAGCTTTGCGGCGATCGGCTGGTTGCCTCGCCGGTCGACTCCGCGCCACACCTCGCCGGCGGCGCCACGACCGACCCGCTCGACCAGCTGATAAGAGGCACCGAGAGCGCGGTCGAATCCCTCGGCTGCCACCCGGCAACCGTACTTTGGTTCGGGTGCGAGCCGAACAGCACTGTCGGTCGCCGCGCCTAGGTGGCTGGTGTCGAACGGGCCTTCCCGGTGTTTGCCGTGCGAATCTGGAGGCGAGGTGATTGGTGACTGCCTCGGTCTGCCGGGCATTTTGGCCGGTTCTGCCGGTGATCGGGGGCTGTGAGGCCGGGTGGACGG
>JBBSQJ010000084.1:0-17141 GCA_038257965.1 Propionibacteriales bacterium | reverse complement strand
TCGAGGCCGGTGGACTGGCCGACCCGCCGGGCTTGGTCGGTTTCTGTTGCGCGCAACGCTTCGCCGCGTCACTGAGTTCCCGCACGGTCGCTCGGGCACCGGCCAGGCTGGAAACGTCGATGGTGGCGCGGACCCGGTCTTGGTAGTACGGCGGCAGATCCGTGACGGCGATCGGCTGCACCTCGTACACCGTCGACAGCGCTACGCCCGGCAGCGACTCGGAGATGCCCTGAAAGATCGCGACCCGGTCGCCGGAAGGGCCTACGTAGTACTGACTGCGAGTCCAGGAGTACGCCGCGGCCAGGCCTGCGCTGACGATCAGGATCGCTGCGAGCAGCAGCAGAACCGGGCGGATCCAACGGCGGCGGTGGGGTGCGCGCGGGTTGTATCGAGCCTCGTCCTCGATCTCGGCGGCGGCAGCCGCGTCGCCCTGCACTTCCTCGGTCGGCTCGGCGCGGCGGGTGACCACAGTGTCCTCGTCCGCCTGCCGGGTGCCCACTTCCGGCACGTCCCGCTCTCCCGCAGCGCCGATCACCGTCGAGTCCTCGGTGCCACCCTCGACGACCACGTCGGCCAAGATGATGGTGATGTTGTCGATTCCGCCCGCGTCATGGGCGAGCTCGACCAGGCGGTCGAGCACGAGCTGCGGGTCCGTTTCGCCCAGCGTGGTGGCGATGTCGTCGTCGTCGACCAGCCCGCACAACCCATCGCTGCAGAACAGCAGTCGATCGGCCTGCTGCACGCGGACCAGCTGGAGGTCGGGTTCGGAAGTTACGTGGCCGTTCAATACGCGGAGCAGCAGTGAGCGGTGGGGGTGGATGCTAGCCTCGGCCTGGCTGATCTTTCCGTCGTCGACCAACGACTGCACCCAGCTGTGGTCGTGGGTGAGGCGCTGCAGGCTCCCGTCGCGGTACAGATATGCCCGACTGTCGCCGATATGGGCCAGGCCCAGCTCGTTGCCGTCGAACAGCGCGCCGGTGACGGTGGTTCCCATGCCTTCGAGGCTGTAGTCGTCCTCGACGAGGTCGGCGATCCGGTCGTTGGCGCGGTGGATCGCGCCCGCCAGCAGCTCGAGCATGTCCTCACCGGTGCCGGGAGCGTCGATCTTGCTGATGGTGTCGATGGCGACGGCGGAGGCCAGGTCGCCTGCGGCGGCGCCCCCCATTCCGTCGGCGACCACGACAAGCCGAGGGCCGGCGAATCCGGAGTCTTGGTTGTTCTTGCGTACCAGTCCGATCTCGGAGTGCGTGACCACCCGAAGATGCAGCAGCTCCCGGGGTGCCGCCACCTACGGCTCCAACTTCATGATCGTCTTTCCGATCCGTACGGTATCGGCGAGCGTGATCATGGTCGGGGCGGTGATCCGCTGTCCGTTGACGTACGTGCCGTTCGTGGACCCGAGATCCTCGATGTAGTGACCGTCCTCCACCGCCGCGACGCGGGCGTGACGGGTGGAGACGTAGTCGTCGTCCAGGATGATCTGGCAGTCGGCGCCCCGGCCGATCATCACCGTTCCGCTGTCCAGACTCGCCGACTGGCCGGCCTGGTTGCCTTGGGAGATGACGATCCGATGCGGCGCCCCCCGGCGTCGTTTGCCCTTCTTGGGTGGCGCGGGCTCCTCGAGGGACCGCGGCAGATCGTGGGTCGGTACGGTGCGTCCGAAGAGGTCACTGCGGATGACCGAGACCGCCGACATGATGAACAACCACAGCAGGGCCAGATAGAGGATCTTGATGATGGTCAGGGTGATCTCGGACATTCCGGACTCACCTCCCCGACGGAACGTGCACCAGCATCCGAGTGGAACCGATCTCGATCCGAGTGCCGTCCGCGATGGGCGACTGTCGCACCTTCTGGCCGTTCACCACGATGCCGTTGGTGGAACCCAGGTCGACGATCTCGATGCTCTGCTCGGCTCCGGTGCCCCGGATGCGGATCTCGGCATGCATCCGTGAGACCCCGGGGTCGTTGATCCGAACGTCGG
This sequence comes from Propionibacteriales bacterium, assembly GCA_038257965.1. Taxonomy (GTDB): domain Bacteria; phylum Actinomycetota; class Actinomycetes; order Propionibacteriales; family Propionibacteriaceae; genus Microlunatus. The sequence goes on along the minus strand of JBBSQJ010000084.1, from coordinate 15,157 downwards.
CCTCGGTGCCACGGCCGATCACGAAGCCGGGCGGGGTGAGTGGATGCCGGGTTCCGTTGACCTCGAGGACGAGATGGGTGCGGACGTCGGCGGTCTGCGCGGCCGCTGTGCTGGACCATGTGGAGCGAACCTCGTCACCGACGTAGAGCGGAGGCGCCTCGGCGTCGGGATCGTTGCTGGCCTCGTACGGCGCTCGTTGGGCCTCGAAGGCGCTCGCGTTGGGGCTCGCGCTGGATCTCGAGCTTGCGCCGGGACTCGGAGCGGGGCCAGGTTGGAGGCTCATCGGACGGCTGGACTCGACTCCCGCCACCGCTTCGCTGCTGACGGTGAACCGGCCGAGGGGCAGGGCTTCGTCGAGCTCGAAGTGGATCCGGATCGGCCCGTTGAACACGTAACCCATCTCGCCGGCGTGCCGCCGCAGCTCGGCGGCCAACTCGGTGGTGAGCGTGCCACTGTAGGGCACCAACTTGTCGTAGTCATGCTGGGAAAGGGCGACGACGAACTCGTTGGGCACGAGCCGCTTGTCGCGCGACATCAGCTTCGCCTCGGTGTCGAGCTCGCGCTGCAGTCGCGCCGCAATCTCCACCGGCTGGACGTCGCCTTTGAACGCGCGCGCGAACACCCCGCTGACCGCGCCCTCGACCTTTTTCTCGAAGCGACCCAGGAATCCCATGACCCTCCTCTCCCTCACCGATGCAACCTGCATCGTATCCGTGGCGCCCAGAATGCCTCTGGACCGCGAGCCCGCGCCCGAGGCTACGACCTGGTCACATCTGGATGCGGGAGGCCGGGAACCTCCGGAATGGCACGGCGCAGACGTGCCCGATCGAGAGGTACTGCTTGAGCGATCGATGCTGTCCGCCCACCCGCGTAGACGCTCGTCGAGCCGTTGAATGCGGCACGGGTGTGGCGGGAGGCGTGCTAGCCTTTCCCGCTGGTGCGTACGCAGATGTGCGTGTCGCGCGCGAGTGGCGGAACGGCAGACGCGCTGGCTTCAGGTGCCAGTGTCCGCAAGGACGTGGGGGTTCAAATCCCCCCTCGCGCACACAAGAGCGGATTCGGGAAACTGGACCGCTCTTCTCCACAAACTCCAACGTCGTCCTGACCAGGGGTTTTGTCAGCGCCTGACCGTACGTTGGAGACGTGGTGACCGGAATGCACGTGGCGACATGACACGTGAGTCCCCCTCCGATTCGGCCGTCGATACCGCCAGCGTTGATGATCTTGCCCGGCTCGGTCGGCGGATCGCCGAGGTGCGCAAAGAGCGTGGTTGGACCCAAGTGGACTTGAGCGAAGCCGCTGGCATCAGCCGGGTCACGGTGTCGAAGATCGAGCGCGGTGCCACGGACGTCGGCTATGTGCGCATCGTCAGGTTGGCTCGGGCGTTGGGTGTCTCTGCATCGGCGCTCGTCGACTGATCTTGCGGGGACCGTATTTCGGCGCGCGGGCGATCGACACGGGCTTGAGGGGGCACTGATATTCACGGAAGATTGCTCGCAGGCGGGTGTATTGCGAGCCGGGAAGATGTTCGGCCTGTGCCGCGCGACGGCCGGAGACGCGTTGTCGAACTGCCAGTCGTGTCGGGCTTGGCGACAGACTGACAAGTTCCTTGACCTGCCGCAGAACGAGATCAGACCATGCGCACGCTGACGTACTTCATCGCCACCAGCCTGGACGGGAGGGTTGCGGCCCCCGACGGCTCCTTCGACTTCTTCCCCCTCGACCCCGACTACCTGGCCGCCCTCGTCGCCGACTGGGGCGACGCCCTACCCACCGCTTTCCACGACGCGTTCGGCACAATTCCCACAAAGACCAGATTCGACGCCGTGGTCATGGGACGCGGGACGTACGAGCCGGCCATCGAGGCCGGCATCGCTGACCCCTACGCTCACCTCGACACCTACGTCTACTCGTCCACACTCGACCCGACGGCGCACACTGAGGTGACAATTGTGGCCGGCGACCCCGTCGCCCACGTCCGCGAGCTCAAGGAGGTCGGCGGCAGCGGGATCTGGCTGTGTGGTGGTGGTCGCCTCGCGGCCAGCCTCGCCCCGGAGATCGACCGGCTCGCCCTCAAGCTGAACCCGGTCACCGCTGGTGCCGGGAGGGCACTGTTCAACGGTCTGTTCGACCCGCAGCTATGGCGGCTCGAATCTACGAGGACGTTCGACGTCGGTGTCGTGCTGCTCGAATACAGCCGAGACTGACAGCACCAGGAGCCTCCCAGCGCCAACGATGTGTCCCACAAGGGGCCCTCTATCGAGGCAATCCCTGCTGCACATCCGATATGAGGTGCAGCCAGTTGACGACAATATCTGTTAGCTGGGTCCCGCGTTGCGGAGGCGGACCCGTGCTTCCCGCGTTGCGGAGGCGGACCCGTGCTTCGGTCTCAGAGAGGGAAGCGATGGCGTGACCGGGTGCAGCTCGCAGATCACCGGTGGATAATCGCAAAAGTGACGGTCTGGTCCATCAGTCCTGCTCTGCGCGCCGCGGTTGACGCCAGTTTGTCGTGGTACGACGCATTGTGTGCCCTGCACGGGGTGCCCTGCGGCATCGAGGGCGACGTGTGGTGTGCCTACGCCGCGCCCCCGCCGCTGCACTCGACGGCGAAGACGGTCGAACCCGGTGCCCGCCCGGACCGGGCCCTGGCGGCGGTCGCCGGCGTCGGCAGCATCGCCGACTCTTTCGGCGCGTTCGATCTGACCGGAGATGGTTACCGGTTGCTCTTCGAGGCGCAATGGATCTACCGACCAGCACCCCCTGTGGGTTCGCGGCATCTCCCGGCCGGCTGGTCGATCGTCAGAACCGAGTCAGACCTACACACCTGGACCTCCCGCCACGGCACCCAGACCGTGCTCATTCCCGCACTGTTGCAGCGCTCGGCGTTCCGGGTGATCGGCAAGAGAGAAGACGACGGCTACACGGCTGGCGCCGTCCTGCACCTCGGCGCCGCTGTCGTCGATGTTTCCAACGTCTGGTCGACCTCGGAGGATCTGGACTGGTCCGAGCTCGTCGACGCCGCAAGCGCCGTGTTCCCAGGACGAGCACTCGTCGGCTACGAGGACGGCGCGGACCTCGAACACGCGTCAACCGCCGGGTTCTCCACCCTCGGACCGCACCGCGTCTGGATCCGTTAACGACGCAGGCCCGGGTCGCCGACGGCTCGCGCCATTGGAATCCATTCCTGCCAGGTGGCGACCTGTCGGTAGCCGAGGCGGGTGTAGACACCGCTGGACATCGCGGTGGACTGGAGGCTGGAGGTGACGAAACCGTCGGCTCGGGCCTGGAGGAGGGCAACGGTGATGGCGGCTGTGGCCCAGCCGCGGCCGCGGGCTCGTGGGTCGGTGAAGACGAAGGAGACGTTGATGTCGGTCCCGGCATCGCGATCAGAGCGAGCCCGGCGAGTCCGTCGGCGGTGACGTAGGCGTGGATGCCCGGTACGTCGGCGAGGAGGTCGGGCGGTAGTGCGTTGAGCTCGGCGACGACGGATGGATCCACCTGCTGGATGATCGGACCGGGTCGGGGGTCGACGACGAGGTTGTCCAGTGCCAAGACCATGGCCGTGGTGGTGGTGTCGAGCCGCTGGCCCTGCTCGATGAGGACCGCTGCGGTTTCGTTGTCGGCGGTCCACGTGGCGTATCGACGGCCGGCCGGGTAAACGTTTTGAAGGGCGGTCGATGCTGCCGCCGTCAGGAGGACGGCATTGTCGAAGACGGGATGAGAGTCGAACCTGGCCGCGGCGAACCCGTCGCCTCGCAGCACCTGAGCGTCTCTATGAGGTGCGGCCAACGACTCCCAGGATCCGATCAGCGAAGCGAGGTAGACGCTGAAGTCGCTCACTGCCGGGCCGCGGTGTCACGGTCGGGTGTCCACATCGGTTCCACGCTACGGCGTGTTGTGGGGTGGGTGGCTGGACAGGTGGCGGTGAAGGCGGCGGCGAAGAACTGCTCGAACGGAACGGGGGTGGCGCCGGCAGCGAAACTGCGCCCGGTGGTGGCGACGGTGAAACGCCGCTGTCCGTCGCGGGAGGTCATGCTGAGGGTGTGGGTGCCGAAGCTGAGGCCGTCGTGGCCGAACACGATGTGATCGCCGGCCTCGGAGACGCTGCAGGGGTCGGGGGCGGTGAAGGTGCCGAGCCCGTACGGGAGTGTTCCTGCCGTCAACGGGGTGGTCATGGTGTCGACCAGCGAGCGGGGGAGCAGCCGCCCCGTCGCGAGGGCACGCCAGAAACGGTTCAGGTCCTCGGTGGTGGAGACGACCGCGCCGGCCGAGGAGAACAGGCTGGGGTCGAAGGTGTCCAATGTGTAGGGGCGGTCGAAGATGGCGTACTCGCTCAGGTGCGCGCCGGTGATCCCTGGTCCGCTCGGGTAGCTGGAGTGGTGCATGCGGGCGGGCCGGAAGATCCGGTCACGGATGAGGTCGGCGACCGGCCGGCGATTCAGGGCGGCGAGCATCATCGCGACCACCACATAGTTGGTGTTGGAGTAGCCGAAGGCGGTGCCGGGCTCGAAAGCCCACGGCTGCGCCAACGCATAACCGATGAGCTCGTGGTCGGTCCGCGGCACGCTGACCAGGTCGACGGCTTGTTGGGGGCTGGCCGCCCCACCGATGATGGGTGTCAGGTACTCGGGCAGTCCGCTGCGATGGCTGAGAAGCTGCTCCACGGTGATGGGGTCATGACCGGGTAGCAGACCAGGCAACACACTGTCGACGGTGGTCGACAGGCTCCATCGTCGTCGCGCTACCTCTTGCAGGGCGAGGGTAGCGACCATGGGTTTGGTGAGGCTGGCGATCCGGAACTGATCCTGCGGACGGGCGGGGCGTGGGTTCGGGTCGAGTCGGCGGACCCCTGAGGCGCCAGCCCAGTGTCCGTTCGGTCCGACTACCTCAGCCACGGCAGCGACACCGTACTCGGCGGTGAAGACGTCCAGCGCCTCCTGCAGACGTCGTTCATCCAGACCGTGGCCTGGCCTCCCAGGGCCCGGCCCCATTGCAGCGGCGTGCTCTGATGCTGTGGGTGTCGGCAGCTGCGGCACGGCCACGGCCGGGGCAGGGACAGGGACAGCAATCGTCAGGGCCACGCTTGTCGCCAGCGCTGCGATGATCATCGCGGGCCGACGCAGTGTCAGATGAGTCATGAGTTCGGGTCCTTCGTGAGTTTGTTTATGATCTGGTCGGCGGCGAGACAGGTCGACCCCGGCAGGGCGCCAGGTCGGGGTGGCCAGCCGCGTCGTCGCGCGATGGGTCTCGAGGCGGCTCAGACCCACACGGGTCGCAGTTCAGTGGCAGGTCGTCGCCCAAAGGCCCTGCGCGTGCAGCCGGGCTGGGCCTGATCACTTGGCCTCTTGGGAGATGCTCGCGACCAACTGATCGAGAATGCCCTGGAGCACCTCTGGCCGGTGAATGTGTATCCAGTGACCGACACCACTCACCTCAGCGCCTTGGACGCTTGGAGGAAGGCGATCAAGTGGGGTGGGGATCTTGCCGCGCACGCAGACGGCTGGCATGTTCAAGGCCGCGAGTGCCGTGGCGCCACGGTAGCCGAAGGCAGCGCCGACGAGTCGGCGGGCGACATCGCGAGGCACCGCGGCCAGGCGACTCATCAGTGCTGATCGCTCCTTGGCCCGGTCCTCTTCGACGAAGGTGGCGCGGAAGAAGGCCTGCAGTAGCGATGAGCCCACGGGGGTACCGAGCAGGGCGACGAAGATGCGGAGCGCTGCCCGTAACGGGGGCGGCACGAGGACCGGTGAGTCCAGGACGGCGACGGCGGCCACCACATCGGGCCTGGTGGCTGCCAGTTCAAGCCCGACGATTCCACCTTGGCTGTGCCCGACCATCACGAAGCGGTCAAACCCGGCCGCATGGGCCTGTTCGGCCACCTGCACTGCTTGGCCGGCGATGGAGAGATCGCCGTGATAGATCGGGTCAAGACACAGCGTCGGGCCATGCGGCCACCTCTGTGCGAGATCGTCGAATTCGGCAGCATGGCCGGCCAGCCCGGGAAGGAACACTGCAGGCAGATGCTGCGGGGGGCCGCCGGGACGTGTGCTCATCGACTCGCGGTCCGTTGATGGTCTCACCGGTGTGCCACTGTGGCGGAACACAGCTTCTCCAACTCATCGGCTGCTCCCTGCTCACGGCCGGCCGAGGCGATCTCGGCCTGAAGCTCGCGTGCTCGCCGTCGGAACCTGTCCTCGCTCAGGACTTGGCGGACGGCGGCGGTGATGGATTCCTGCCGCGGCCGCTGGGTTCGAAGGTTGATCCCGACACCGGACCAGCCGACCCGGGCGGCGACTTCCACCTTGTCCTCGGTCCTGCCGGCTGCGACGATCGGTACCCCGGCGGCGAGGGCCAGTTGGATCGCGCCGAAGCCGGCGTTGGTGACGAGCACGTCGGCCTTGGGGAGCAGCCGGTCGAAGGGGATGTATCGCTCGACCCGGGCGTTCGTGGGCAGTGGGCCGAGCTCACGGGGATCTCGGCCGCCGGTGACCGCGACCACGAGGACGTCCTCACCAGCTAATGCGGCCCGACCTGGTTGCAGCAACTCGGCCGGGTCGGTGGCCACGGTGCCTTGGTTCAGAACGATCACCGGCTTGCCGGCATCCAGGTCCGGCCACCAGTCCGGCTCCGTCCACCCCGGGATGGGCAGGGGTCGGACTGGTCCGACGAAGCGCACATGGTCTGGCAGGTCACGTTGCGGATACTCGAAGCCCTGCGCGCCCAGCTGGAGGTAGAGCGCAGCGTGCAGCATGTACTCGAACACGATCTCGTCGCGGGCGGGCAGACCGAAGTCGGCCCGGATCTGGTTGACAGCAGCGCTCATGCCGGCGAACAGCGTCCGTCGCACCAACGTGTGCAGCCATCGGTTCCGGAGGGATCCGAGAGCGCCGCGGGTGGGTTTGAGGCCTAGTCCGAACGGCGGCACGTCGCGATCTGGGAACCCGACCACGCTGATCCCCAACGCGGCGAACGGTGGCCCACCGAGCTCGGTGAGCATCGGGCCGGCGATCAGGCCGGTGTCGCCGACGACCAGGTCAGCCGGCTCGTCCCTGAGGGCGGCCAACAGATCAGCCACGTGAGTCCGAGCCGGCTGGGAGAACGCGACGGTCATGTCGAACTTCAGCTTGGCCAGACCGGCCAGCTGTGATCGGGCGGGAAAGAACTCGTCTAGTCCGACCAGGCTGTAGTCGTGGTCGCTCATGGGCAGATACTCCGCGCCGACGGCTCGGATCCGGTCGGCGTACTTGCGGCCCGCGTACCAGCCGAGCGTGTGGCCGCGCTCGATGAGAGCGCGGGCGATGGGCAGGGCGGGCACGGTGTGGCCGTCCGCGGGTGTGGTCGCGAAGATGATGCGGGAGGTCGTGCTGTTGGTGTTGACGTTCATGAACATGGTCCTTCCAGGTGCTCGTGGAGGTAGTAGTCGGTTCGTGGCAGGGCTGGTTCGTGGGTGATGGTCGCTCCGCTTCCGCTTCTTAGCGGGGAGCTGGCCCAGGCTGCCCAGGCCTAGGGCCAATCCCCAGGTGCCGAGGATGGGTGAGCAATCGACTTCGTCAGCCGGTGCGGATGTGGCCGCTGAGGGTGAGGGTGGCGGCGCCGTTGGCGGTCATGGTGACCAGGACGCGGCCGCGACCGCTGCTGACGTCTTGGAACCGGCCGGAGACTCCGGCGATGTCGACGCGTCCGGTGAAGACGTACCCCCCGGCACCGTTCGGGCAGACCTTGCCGTCGCCCACCTGGGCGATGGCGTCGTCGGGAGTCTCGTACAGCAGACCCGAGTAGGTGGCGGGAACACACCGGCGGGGCGAGGCGGCATGGCCGTCATCGATCATGGCGAAGAACGTTCCCGAGCGGATCGGCGTGCCCTTGTGGCTGCCCTGAACGATCCAGCCGCAGGGGCCGCGGGCACCGTTGAAGCAGAAGGGCAGTCCTTCGGTGACCTCTCCCTTGCCGCTGGCGGTGATCAGCTGCTTGTCGCGCAGTGGTGGCACCCCGCCAGCCGCGGCGGTGGCGGTAGGGACCGTCAACGCGGCCCCAGCGGCCAACGCCACCAGCAACGTGCGGCGAAGACGGCCCTTCCTTGGGCTGGGCTGCTGGGTCATGGTCGAGATGGTGGCGGAGTCGCTGGGCATGGGGTGGTCCTCTTGATCTGTGGGGTGGATGCGGCGGGTTCGTGGAAGACGGCGGCGAGCTGTGATCAGCCGGCGCTCAAGGGGTGCTGGGTGCGTGCTGGAGCCAGACGTAGTCGTTGGGTTCCTGCTGGTTCCAGGTGTCGGCGTGGGTGGGGTCGACATCGCCGAAGCCGGCTGAGCGGTACAGCGCGAGCGCGGCGGTGTTGTCGGGTGCGACCCGCAGGAAGCAGTCGGCCCGAGCGTTGCGGCGGGCCCGGGTGAGGAGCTGATCGACCAGGTGCCTGCCGACGCCTTGACGTCGCCGGTGCGGGTCGACGATGAGCCGGGCCAGCTCGACTTCGTCCTCGTCTGCGTCGTCCCAGATCTCGCCGTAGCCGACCGGCACATTTTGGGGGTCGACGAGCAGCCACGGCTGGACGTCGGGCCTGTGCCACCACCTGGCGACGGTCGAGGCGGGGAAGGGGTGCACCGCGTTCGACACCCACCGCCCAGCTTCGTCGGCCGAACGGGACCATCCGGCCACCGTCTGGGCGTGCTGCACCGTGGGGGTCCGCAGGTGCCATCCGTGGTGCCCGTCGTTCGCCGGACCGTCATTCGCTGGACCCGCGGACGCTTCAGTCCCACTGAGCACCATGCTCATGGTGTGTGCTCAGCCGTAGGTGTCGGTGAGGTGTGCAGGGATCTGTCGACTGACGTGGCGGCCGTGCGCCGAGCAGCGCTGGTGGCGAGCAGCATCCGGATCAGGTACCCGGGTGTCGGAGGAGTCCAGCCGAGCTGTTGACCCATGCCGAGGTCGTCACGGTTGGCCCAGTGCTCGGCAACTCTGCCGTCGATCATCCGGAACCAATGGGTCTGGGTGACCGCGAAGGTCCGGCCGCGCGGCGGGAACACCGCCGCGACCGTGGCGTCGGGCAGGTAGGCGACGAACGGTCCGGTCTGTCGGCCGGACATGGTCGCGTGGACGACGACCAGGTCGGGGTCGTGGGCGATGTCGTGCACCTGCCAGGTCAGGTCGCTGAATGCGGTCCGCAACCACTGGGCGGTGGCGAACATGGCGGCCGGTCCCGTGCCCCGGGTGTCCGGCGGCTCGGTGGCGGACTCGCGGTTGACGGCGTCGGCGTTGTAGAGGGATGCGAAGTCGGCGAACGAGCCGGATCCCATGGCATGAAGGGATGCGACGGCGACCGCGGCTATGGCGTCGCTCGCCGCCGTGAGCTGCTGGTGATCCGGCGCGTCCGGTGAGGCGGTGGTGGGTGTGGGCAGGACGGTTTCGGGCACGGCGAAGCTCCTTGTGTGGCGGGATGATCAGGTGAGGGGGAGTGGTGGGCGATGAGTGGTGGCGTGGTGTCAGTCGGCGTAGAGACGGATCTCGATGCCGTCCGGATCGCGCAGACCGACGATGACGGCTCCGCCGCGATGACCCTGGACGACCTCGTGGTCCTGACCAAGATCATCGAGTGCGGCGCTCCATCGCTGGATGTCGTCTCGATCAGGCACCAGCAGCGCGACGGGGTCGAATCCGGACAGTGCGCGGGCCCGGTCGGGATCGTGCCGCAGCGCGATCTGAGGCTGGCACTCGTTGCGGCGTATTGCGACGCCCTTGATCTCTCCGTCCTCGACGAACTCGATCTCGGTCTGGAACCCCAGGACCCGCTGATACCAGGCGCGGCTGCGGGCGACGTCGCTGACGGGGAGCTTGATGTGGTGGATGCCGGCGATCATGCCGTCCTCGATTTCTTGTAGTTAAACTCTAGAGATAGAGTGCAACACATGGAACAGAACGTCAAGAGGGTTCGCGGAGCCAAGACCAGAGCCACTCAACGCAAGATCGTCGACGCCGCCACCGACCTGTTCGTCACGCAGGGCTACCACGGCACCACGTTGGAGCAGATCGCCGTTCGGGCTGGGGTAGCGGTACAGACGGTCTACTTCCACTTCGGCAACAAGCGCAGCGTGCTGAATCGGGCGGCTGACGTGGCCGCGGTCGGCGACGACGAAACCGTCGCCATGCTCGATCGACCCTGGTTGGAGGAGGCACAAGCCGAGTCCGATCCCCGTCGGGTCCTCGATCTGTGGGTCGGCTACGGCCGCGGCATCATGACCCGGGTCGGGCCGATCATGAAAGTCGTGCAGGATGCTGCCGTCGTGGATCCGGAGATGGCCGAGCAGTGGGCTCTCAACGAAGCCGAGACCGCAACGGCATTCCGGGTGCTGGCCGAACAGCTCGACACCATGGGCGCGCTGAGGCGGCCGGTCGAGGAAGCCACCGACATCCTCTGCGCCCTCTGCGGCGTCCGCATGTACCTCGTCCTCGCCGACCGAGGCTGGGACACCCAGCAGTGGGAACGCTTCGTCGCCGACTCTCTCGCCCACGCCCTGCTGCGCTGACCAGACGACAGTGGTCATCGAGAGACTCCTGTGAAATGAAGCGGTGGACGGGAGGGAACAGACTGAGGAGGCGGCGGCCCTCGATTGACCGAACGGATCGGTTGAACAGTTCGGGATCATCGGAGCAGGGCAGAACATCGAGGCGCAGCAGCCGGTTGGCCTGTTGGCTCTCTGGTGGGGTCGGCGAGGAAGGCGGCTGTCGCGTCGGCGACGAGTTCAGGTGTTGGCGGCGCAGACCAGGCTGCAAGCGGCAGCCCGTCTGGTCGAACCAGGACGGCACCTCGGGATCCAAGGCCGACGGACTGCGCCGAAAGGGCGTCAAGCGGCACGGCGTCGAGTGGTGCCGCGCTGCCGGATCCCGTCGTTGCGAGTGAGCCGAGGCCGGCGACTGCCCATCAGCGTGAGTCCCTCGCCGAGCAGGTCGAGGGTGGAACGGCCGGGTGCCACCCAGCGGTGCGGGATGCGTCCACCGAGATCGAGGTGCCTCTCCGACGCTGCCGGGCGGGATGCCCCGGCCGGGTCAGCGGAGCGAGCGACGTTGTGCCGCGCGATCGGCCGCCGCTCGGACTCATAGCTGGCGAGCAGGGAGGTCGAGGCCCAGCCCCGCAACACCCAGCCGAGCTTCCAGCCCAGGTTGTAGCCATCGGCCAGGGCGATATTGAGACCGGTCCCACCGCGCGGGGTGACCCGGTGAGCGGCGTCACCGACCAGGAACAGGCGATCACGCGAGAACCGGTCCGCCACCTGCGCGCCGGCACTGAACGTGTCGAACCTCGTGGTGCGCACATCCCGCCTGGAAAGCCCGGTGGCCTTCAACAGCCGCTGGACCAAGGCAGCGTTGGTCGGCCACTCGCCCGACCCAGTGTCGTCACCGTCGTATGACACGGCGAAGATCCACCGGTCGCTTCGTCCGGCGGGGAGCAGGACCCCGCTGGCCTCAGGGTCGGTGATCGCGTAGATCAGATGGCGATGCTTGCCCAACACATCCCACAACGGTGCGTGGAACTCGACCCGAACCCCCCGATGGAGATCATCAGGGCCGTCCAGGACGATGCCGGCCGACCTACGCACCACACTTCTCGCACCGTCGGCACCGACCACGTAGCCAGCCTCGATCACACGTCTGCGGCCGGCTGCGTCCCGCACGGTGACCAGCAAGGACCTCTCAGCGAGAGCGACCTCGAGAACCTCGCAACCGTGCTCGACCGTGACGGTCGAGTACCCGGCGAGATGCTCCAGCAGCTCCGACTCCAGATGATCCTGGGCCACACACACGGCCCGGGTCGGGCTCAGCATGGCGCTCTGGGACCGAGTCGGGTAGCCGACATCGATCACTTCTCCCTGATCGGCACGGGCCGCGCTCGTCATGGCGAGCATGGTCATCTCCACGTCGTCGGCGTCCGCGTGGATGCGATCCTCCAGGCCCCAGGATCGAAGGAGCTCCATCGATCGAAGGCTCAGCACTGTCGCCCGGGGAAGTGGCGACCCGCTGACTCGACGCTCGAGCAGCAGCACCTCGACACCCGCTCGCGCCAGGGTGATCGCTGCGGCCAGACCAGCAGGGCCAGCACCGACAACCACCACGGGGACTCGTGTCATCACCACTCATTTCATCGGACAACCTGTATTAGTAAGACAGTGTGTCTTCCATCGGTCGCCCTGTCAACCAAAATGTGGGAGGCTGCTCAGATGGCGACCCGCAAGTACGAACAGCGACACCGGGCCAAGGCGGCCCTGGACACACGGCGGCGCATCCTGGAGGCCACCGCCGACCAGCTGCGGTCCGCACCGACCGAACCGCTCAGCCTGGACCGGGTCGCCGAGAGCGCCGGAGTGTCCAGATCGACGATCTACACGGTGTTCGGCTCACGCGCCGGTCTGTTCGATGCGTTCGCCAACGACCTGTGGGAGCGCACCGGTCTCGCCGCCGCGGTCGAGGTGTCCGACGCGCGCCAGCACCTGCGAGCCGGCATCGCGGCGGCGTGCAGGATGTTCGCCGGCGACCTGGACGTGTATCGCGTGCTCTTTGCCATGGCCCGCCTGGATCCAGACTCGGTCGGGGGTGCGGTCGACACCAAGGAGCGCAACCGTCGCGGCGGCATGGAGTACCTGGCTCAACGGCTCGCTGACCAGGCCGCCCTCAGGACCGACGTCACCATCAACGCCGCAACCGATCTCCTGTGGATGCTGTGCAGCTTCGAGGCCTTCGATCTACTGCACACCGGACAGAACATGCCGGTCGAGGACGCCGCGCGAACCCTCGCCGAGACTGCGGAGCGAGCACTCTGCACCATGCCGCCCGACGAAGGTCCACAGTCGTCGGATGTAGCCATCGAGACATGACGTTGATGTGTCCGCATGGCCCTGGTCCGCGGAGGGCGGCGATGGGCGGGTCGACGCCGAGGCCGTCGTGGCCTTGCTGGCGACGACTGGTGACGGTGGGCGATGCACGCTGAGATGGCGTTCGGCGGGTCTTCCGGCATCGCTGGGTCAGGCTCACCAGAACACGCTCCTGGCGTCGGTGGGCGCGTCGATGCGGACCAGGGTGGCCTCGTCGCGGGTGCCGATGTAGGCGCTGCCGGTGACCTGGTCGACGGCGACGGCGAATGGCAGTCCCTGGTCGAGGTGGTCATCGCCGAGTTGGAATCGGGTGGCGATTCGGCCGTTCAGGCCGTCGACGATGGTTAGTCCGGCCTCGCCGGCCACGTATGCCAGCCCGCTGCCGGGCCGGGACTTCACCGCTCGGCCGCCGCTGAAGAGCTGCACCCGATGCAGTTCGTTCATGGTGGGGTGTTCCAGCACCACGAGCGCCGGGGCGATGTCATTGCCGCCGAGGCAGGACACGAAGACGAGTTTGTGCCCCGGGTCGACGGCGACGTCGACCGGCTGAGTCAGGACTGGGCCGAGGTTCAGGGAGCGAACGATCGTGTGCGTACCGGTCGCGGTCCGTCGGATCTGGGTGACCGCGGACTCATCGCTTTCACCCGGGATTCCTCGCACCGTCCGGGCGGCGTAGATCATGGCGTCGCCGCCGCTGCCCGGAAACACTGCCAGTCCGTGCGGTCGGCGGAGTCGGACGGTGTCGACTACCTCTCCTTTCACTGCGAGGTTGTCCGCAGACAGGATCAGGATCTTCGCGGCGCCGAACAGGGAAACATAGACCAGCCCGGCGGCGGGGTCGACCTCGAGGTCGACGGGCATGCCCACCTTCAATTCCGCCAGGGTCGCCAGCGTGTCGGCGTCCAGCATGGACACGCTGTTGCTCGGGACACCGTTGTTGGCCACGTAGATCCGCTTCCGTTGGGGGTCGACGGCGAGGCTGCGGGGCTGGTGTCCGACCGCGGCGGTCCTGACGGCGGCGAGGGTGTCGGGGCGCCGTTCGTGGATCACCGCGACGGGTTCCGGGTTTCCCGCTGGACCGACCGGTGGGGACACGGTGGCGAGCACCCGTCCGGGCTGTTTGGCGGTCGCGGCCGGGACGACTGCGACCGCAGCGACCCCTCCGGGCTGACCCGGCGGGACCAGTCGAACCGATGCGACCAACGGCCGGGCCGGCTTCGGCACCACCGGGCGGGCCTGCCGGGTCACGCCGTCGGCGGTCTTGGCGGTCAGGGTCGGCGGATGCGCCGCGGTGGGCTTCAGCACCGTGGCCAGCACCGTGGTGCTGATCTGGCTCTCCGTTAGGAACACGGCCACTGGCACCGAGATCGTCGATGGGTCGCTGCTGGTGAGGCTCACCTTGACCCCGCCCGGCCCGGCCGGTCCGGTCAACGCGACGGTGACGACTGCCTCGGCGCCGACCCGCAGGCCGGCGCCGGCGAAGGCGACGGATCGCAGCGATGTGGTTCTCTTGGGCACGATCGCCTCGTAGAGCAGGTCGACAGTGATCGACTGGAGATCGGGCAGGACGCTGATCGTCTCCCCCCGCTGGACGTGCCAGCTCGCGACGGCGCCGCGGCCGTAGATCGTGAAGTTGATCGGCTGGATCGGGTTCGGCGCGTTCAGCGATGTCTCACCCTCGTACACGGCATCGTCATCGGCGAGAACGTTCACGTCGATCGAGGCCGGCAGCATCGTCTGCCGGTGCTCCTTGCCGGTGAGGTCGCGCTGCGTGGACAGGCCGGTGTGGGTGATTAGGAGCGGGACGTCCACGCCGGGGCCGGCGACGGCGAACTCCAACGACACCTTGACGCCGACCACCCGCGCCTCGGCGTGCGGGCTGGCCCCGCTCTCTCCGGCGAGGTCGGCCAGGCTGGCGTCGAACCAGAACTCCCCGGTGTCGGTGAAGCGCTGGATCACGTCCGGTCGCCCGGCCAGCGTGAACGTTTTCTTCAGCGGGGTCGAGGGAACGCCCACCAGCGGGATGCCGCGCTTCAGATAGTCGTTGTAGGGCTTCGCGGTGTTCTCGCGCCGCACCTGCTGGATCACGAGGTCGAAGATCGACGGCGCGAACCGCCCCGGGGAGCTCTCGCGCAGATCCAGCTCCCGGTCCGCCGAGTGCAGGATCGGCTGCAGGCGGGCGATGTCGCCGGTGAAGAAGTCCTGCGGGAACGGGTAGTCGCTGATCACCGGGGGAGAAGGGTCGGCTAGTCCGAAGGTCAACAGCTCGGAGGCCCGGGCGGCTCGGTCGGCGTACCACT
>JBBSQJ010000083.1:0-17164 GCA_038257965.1 Propionibacteriales bacterium | reverse complement strand
GTCCCGTGCCTGCACTCGGTGGGTGCACCCCTGGCCACCGGACAGCGAGACGTCGCCTGGCCGTGTAACGACACGAAGTACATCACTCACTTCCCCGAGGATCGGATGATCTGGTCCTACGGCTCGGGCTACGGGGGCAACTCCCTGCTCGGCAAGAAGTGCTACTCACTGCGGATCGCCTCGTCGATCGCCCGCGACGAGGGCTGGCTCGCCGAGCACATGCTGATCTTGAAGCTGATCTCGCCTGTTGGCCAGGCGTACCACATCGCCGCGGCGTTCCCGAGTGCCTGCGGCAAGACCAATCTCTCCATGCTCGAGCCGACCGTACCGGGCTGGCGGGTGGAGACGCTCGGCGACGACATCGCCTGGATGCGTTTCGGCGAGGACGGTCGCCTGTATGCCACCAACCCCGAGTACGGACTGTTCGGCGTCGCACCGGGCACGGGCTGGGCCACCAACCCGAACGCGATGCGGACCATCGATCGCGGCAACTCGCTGTTCACCAACGTGGCACTGAGCGACCATGGAGACGTCTGGTGGGAGGGCATCAGCGAGTTCCCCCCGCCGCACCTGGCCGACTGGCGGGGCAACAGCTGGACGCCGGAGTCGACCGAACCCGCCGCGCACCCCAACAGCCGGTTCTGCACCCCGATCCGGCAATGCCCCATCCTGTCCGAAGACTACGACAACCCAGCCGGCGTGCCGATCGACGCCATCATCTTCGGCGGACGGCGGAAGACGACCATCCCGCTGGTCACCGAAGCCCGCGACTGGCAGCACGGGGTGTTCATGGGTGCCACCCTCTCCAGCGAGACGACCGCGGCGGCGACCGGAGCGGTCGGTGTCGTGCGGCGGGATCCGATGGCGATGCTGCCGTTCATCGGCTATCACGTGGGCGACTACCTGCGTCACTGGCTCGAGGTGGGCAAGCAGCATGACGAGTCGTCGCTGCCCGCGGTGTTCTATGTCAACTGGTTCCGCCGGTCGGCCGATGGGGGCTTCCTGTGGCCCGGCTTCGGTGAGAACAGCCGGGTGCTGAAATGGGTCGTCGAGCGGATCGAGGGAACCGCCGCAGCTGTCGAGACTCCGATCGGGCACGTCCCGGCCCCAGGCACCTTGGACGTCACCGGGATCGACGTCAGCGAGCAGGAACTGGCCGCCTCCTTGGATGTCGATGTCGACGAGTGGCGGGCCGAGCTGCCGCTGATCGAGGAGTGGTTCGACAAGATCGGCGACAAGATACCCGCCGAACTGCGGACCGAACTCGATGACTTGCGGAGTCGCCTGGAGGGCTGACGACTCACGGCCGGTCCAACCAACTCCCGAACGAGCAACGGGCCGGGATCACCATTGACCCCGGCCCTCTACTCCCCATTGTGGCCCTTCCCGGTACCCGCTGGCCAGGGGGGGCGTCACGCGCTGCTCCTCGAAGAGCCGGAGCACATGCGCATTGCGGTTGTCGAAGCGCCCGGGGTAGCCCTTCGACAAGCTCAGGGCACAAACTCACACCCGCCGCCCGTCGAAGCCAGAGAGCAACACGCGCTGAGCCTGTCGAAGCGCCCGGGGCATGCCCTACGACAAGTTCAGGGCACATCCTCATGCCTTGGCCTGCACATGATCGCGCAGCGCCGGGATGATGGTCTCGCCGTACGCTCGCAGCGTCTCCTCCTTGTTGTCATGCTGGAGATAGCCGGAGAACTGGTCCACACCGATGTCCTTGAGCTGCTTCAGCTTGGCGATGTGATCATCGGTGGTGCCGAGGATGCAGAACCGGTCGACGATCTCGTCCGGGACGAAGTCTGCGTGGGTGTTCCCGGCCTGACCGTGCTCGTTGTAGTCGTAGCCCTGACGTCCCTTGATGTATGTGGTGAACGACTCTGGGAGGTCGGTGTGCTCGCCGTAGCGGGCGACGAGGTCGGCCACGTGATTGCCGACCATGCCACCGAACCAGCGGCACTGGTCACGCATATGCGCCCAGTCGGAGCCGACATAGTTCGGGGCGGCCACGCAGAAGGTGACGGCGTCGGGATCTCGCCCCGCATTCGCCGCCGCCTCCCGGACGCTGCTGATCATCCAGCGGGCCACGTCGATGTCGGCGAGTTGGAGGATGAATCCGTCGCCGACCTCGCCGGCCAGCTTCAGCGCAAGTGGCCCGTACGCGGCCACCCACACCTCGAGGGAGGAGGTCCGCGCCCACGGGAACTGCAGGGTCGAGCCCTTGTAGTCCACTGGTCGGCAGCTGGCCAGCTCGCGGATCACGTGGGTCGCCTCGCGGACCTCCTTCAGCGTCGCCGGCTTGCCGTTGGTCACGCGGACCGCCGAGTCGCCGCGGCCGATCCCGCAGACCGTTCGGTTGCCGAACATCTCGTTGAGGGTGGCGAACACCGACGCGGTCACCGTCCAGTCCCGGGTGGACGGGTTGGTCACCATCGGGCCGACGATCACCCGCTGCGTGCGAGACAGGATCTGGCTGTAGATCACGTACGGCTCCTGCCAGAGCAGGTGAGAGTCGAACGTCCACACGTAGTCGAAGCCGTGCGCCTCGGCCAGCTCGGCCAGCTGCACGGTGCGCCAGGCCGGTGGATTGGTCTGCAAGACCACACCGAAATCCATGATCGGTCATCCCCGCCCTTCGACAAGCTCAGGGCACATACCGAACACTCGCCCAACCCCTCCAAGCGCACGCCGAGACCCTTCGACAAGCTCAGGGCACATCGTGAGCTCGAGCGCTTCGACAAGCTCACGGCACGTTCGAGTGCTCACAGCAGGCACTGACTCAGGCCGCGTTTGAGGTACTGGCCGTGGCTCTTGGTGCCGACGTAACCGCTGTCGTCGACGATCACCATGCCACGAGACATCACCCAGTCGACATGACCATCGATCTCGAAACGTTCCCAGGCCGAGTGGTCCATGTTCATGTGGTGGGTCGGTCCGGAGGAGCGCTCATTCGAATACGCCTCGTACCCGATCGAGGTGTGCCCGTTGGGATCGTAGATCACGACATCGGCGTCGGCACCGGGCTGGATGATGCCCTTGCGGCCGTACAGTCCGAACATCCGGGCGGGCGCCGTCGAGGTCAGCTCGACCCAGCGGGACAACGACAGCCGCCCGGTGACGACCCCTTGATACATCAGGTCCATCCGGTGCTCGATGCTGCCGATCCCGTTGGGAATGGCTCGGAAGTCGCCGACGCCGAGGTCCTTCTGCTCCTTCATGCAGAACGGACAGTGATCGGTCGAGACCATCTGCAGGTCGTTGGTCCGCAACGCCTGCCACATCGCGTCCTGGTGACCTTCGGCCCGTGCCCTGAGCGGTGTCGAACACACCCACTTGGCCCCCTCGAATTCGCCCCACTCGGTACTGTTCGCACCGAGTTGCTCCTCGAGGGAGAGGTACAGATACTGCGGACAGGTCTCGCCGTACACGTTCTTGCCGCGATCCCTCGCCGCGGCTATCTGCTCCACGGCCTGTCTGGCGCTCACGTGGACCACGTAGAGCGGCGCTCCGGTGAGGTCCGCGATCATGATCGCCCGGTGGGTCGCCTCTTCTTCCATCTGCCAGGCACGGGCGATGCCGTGGTAGTACGGACCGGTCTTGCCGGCGGAGTAGAGCTGCTCGGCGAGTACGTCGATGGCCGGCCCGTTCTCCGCATGCATCATCGTGATCAAACCGGTCTCGGCCGACTTCTGCATAGCCCGGAGGATCTGGGCATCGTCGGAGTAGAAGACACCCGGGTAGGCCATGAACAGCTTGAAGCTGGTGATCCCCTCCTCGATCAGGGAGTCCATCGCCTTCAGCGAGAACTCATCGACACCACCGATGATCTGGTGGAACCCGTAGTCGACCGCGCAGTTTCCGGCAGCCTTGGCGTGCCAGGCGGCCAGACCTTCCTCGACCCGCTCGCCGTAGCGCTGGACGGCGAAGTCGATGATCGACGTGGTGCCACCCCAGGCCGCGGCCCGGGTGCCTGTCTCGAACGTGTCGGAGGCGTTCGTCCCGCCGAACGGCAGTTCCATGTGGGTATGCGCATCGATGCCACCGGGGATGACGTACTTCCCGCTCGCGTCGACCACGGCATCCACGCTCGACGCGAGGTCGGTGCCGAGCAGTTGCGAGCCCGGCGCCAGAACCGCCGCGATCGTCTCGTCGTCGACCAGCAGGTCGGCCGGGGCGGCGCCCGTGGCGCTCACCACCGTTCCGCCGGTGATCAAGGTCGTGCCCATCGTCCTACCTCTCTTGCGCGCCTGTTGAGCCTGTCGGTGTACGCCTTCAGCCGGTCACGTATACCCCGTGAGTAAGTGCCCTGAGCTTGTACGAGTATGAGCCCTGAGCCTGGTCGAGTAGGTGCCCTGAGACGGTTCGAGTATGTGCCCTGAGCCTGTCGAAGGGCACCCGGAGCTCGCGAAATCAGGCAGAGTGCGCCTTGATCCGAGAACAGCGGTCGACACCCTCAGGTCACCTTCTGGGCTCTGGGCACAGTGTCGTGGTGATCATGGCTTGGTGATCGCGGTGTAGGAGTCCGGACGCCGGTCTCGATAGAACTGCCAGGCGTTGCGAACCTGCCTGATCATGTCCAGATCGAGGTCGCGGATCACGACCTCCTCGTCGGTGTCGCTGCCCATCGGGCCGACCAGGTTCCCCTGCGGGTCGACGAACTGGCTGGAACCGTAGAACGTGACCGCCAGTTCGCCGTACTCGTTGTCCTCGGTGCCCACCCGGTTCGGAGCGGCGACGAAGTAGCCGTTGGCGGCCGCCGCCGCCGGCTGCTCGATCTCCCACAGCCGGTTCGACAGGCCCGGCTTGGTGGCGTTCGGGTTGAACACGATCTGGGCGCCGTTCAACCCGAGCTCACGCCAGCCCTCGGGGAAGTGACGGTCGTAGCAGATGTAGACCCCGATCGGTCCGACGGCGGACTTGAACACCGGGTAGCCGAGGTTACCGGGCCGGAAGTAGAACTTCTCCCAGAACTTGTCGAGGTTGGGGAGGTGGTGCTTGCGGTACTTGCCGAGGATCGTACCGTCGGCGTCGACGACGACCGCGGTGTTGTAGTAGACGCCCGGTTGCTCCTCCTCATAGATCGGCAGCACCATCACCATGCCCAACTCGGCGGCCAATGCAGCGAAGCGCTGCACGCTGGGACCGTCGGCGGGCTCGGCGAACTCGTAGTACTTCGCGTCCTCGGTGATCCCGAAGTAGGGACCATAGAACAGCTCCTGGAAGCAGATCACCTGAGCCCCGGCCGAGGCTGCCCGCCGGGCGAACTCCTCGTGCTTGTCCAGCATCGAAGCCTTGTCGCCGGTCCAGGTGGTCTGGGTGATCGCGGCTTTCACGGTAGGCACGTCGCACATCCTCTCCCGCTGCGACGCGACGTCGACGACAGGCACCGCGCGAGCCCGTCTGGATGGGCTCGGTGGGCCCGCGGCCGGCGACGCCCGCAGTCGCATTGAACAAGCTCTGGTGTCTTACTCAGGTGTCGAGCGGTGACGCTGAGGTGCCGCACATGGGTGAAGGACGCCAGGAACTCTCATACCTATCGGTTCGAGGCGGGTCCGCACAAGATTATGCTGACCGAATAGACGAAGGAGGCACGATCGTGACCGACTACCAGGCGATGGCCGAGAACAACCTGCTGCTCCACTTCTCCAAGCCCCAGATGGAGAACCTGCTGGTGCTGGATCGGGGCGAGGGTCCGTACGTCTTCGACACCGATGGCAACCGCTATATCGATGCGTTGTCGAACCTGTTCTGCGCGCAGATCGGCTACTCCTACGGCGCGGAAATGGCCGAGGTCGCCAGCCGTCAGCTGATCACGCTGCCGTTCAACACGAACTGGGCGAGCGCCCACCCGGGCGCGCTCGAACTGGCCGCAAAGGTCTCCTCGCTCGCGCCGGCCGACGACTACCGGGTCTACTTCACCAACGGCGGTTCTGAGTCGGTCGAAGCGGCCTGGAAGTTCGTCCGCGAACATTACGTCGCGATCGGGCAGCCGCAACGCCGGAAGGCGATCGCCCGCAAGTTCGCATACCACGGCGTCACCCTCGGCGCGTTGTCCTTCACCGGAATCCCCGGCTTCAAGAACGACTTCGGCACGCCCCCGATCGAGGTGACCCATGTCTCCACCACCAACCCGTTCAGGGCTCCCGACGGCGCCGATCCCGAGGCCTTCTGCGCCCGCCTGCTCGCCGAGGTCGAGCAGGCGGTGCTCGACGCCGGGCCGGATGAGGTCGCGCTGATCATCGCCGAGCCGGTGCAGAACGCGGGTGGCTCGATCACGCCGCCGGCGGGCTACTGGTCCGGACTGCGCGAGATCGCCGATCGCTACGGCATCCTGCTGATGGCCGACGAGGTGATCTCCGGGTTCGGGCGGATCGGCGAGTGGTTCGCTGTCTCACGCGAAGCGGTTGCACCCGACCTCATCTCGGTCGCGAAGGGCCTGACGTCGGCGTACGCACCGATGGGCGCGGTGCTCGCTCGGTCTCGCGTCGTCGAGCCCCTGATCTCTGGCGGCGGCAAGGTGTTCCGGCACGGCATCACGTTCGGCGGCCATCCGCTCAGCGCCGCCATCGCGCTGAAGAGCATCGAGATCTTCGAGCGAGACCACGTGCTGGAGAACGTCCGTGCGCTGGAGCCGCACCTGGCGTCGCGGATGCAGGAACTGCGATCGCTGCCGATCGTCGGTGACGTCCGCGGCGCCGGGTTCTTCTGGGCGGTCGAGATGGTCGCCGACGCCGACAACACCCGGCTGGATCAGGCGCAACGCGACAAGCTGATCCGAGGCTTCTTGCCGAAACGGTTCCGCGAGGCCGGTCTGATCGCCCGCACCGACGACCGCGGCGACGCCGTCATGCAGATCGCTCCCCCGCTGATCAGCGACGCGGCGCTGCTGGACGAGATCGTCGACCGGCTCGGCGACGTGCTCCTTGACGCCGGCCAACAGATCGGCATCGCTGAGCCGGCACTCGCCTGATCTCCATTGGTCCGCTTCGGTCCAGGCGGGTACTAGCTCTGACTCCGGCTCTCGGCACAACGCCGTCAGGTTTCCCGACGCGACGCCGTCAACCCGCGGCGGTACTCGGGCAGGGCGGGGCCCGGCGAGACGCCAGACCCTTCTGCGAGAATCATTCAGAACGCCGGGCGTAGGAAATCCGCCGGATCACCGGCGCCGCTCGTGACTCGATCGGCGTGACCTCTCGGGGCAAAGGAGGTGGGTAGCCATCGTTCAGCCCGAGTTGCTCGGCCCCGCCCAGACCCGTTGGAACGACTACGTCGGTACGTGTGCGGCCGACGGCTTCGGCGCGGACGCAAGCGCGGAGCGCCTGTACGAAATGACGGCTCTGGATCCGGCATCCTGGACGATCCTGACCGTCGACGTCGAGACGACTGACCGCCAATCGACGATCACCGCCTATGCCTTCGACCGCTCGGCCCACGTGGTCGACGCCCGGGAGGATCTGCTGGATCTCGCCGACCGGCTCGGTGAACTGCCGGTCACCGCCTTCGAGCTCGTGCTGCCGTCGACCGGCTTCGACCCGGTCCACTCGCTGTTCCCCCGCGTGGCCGTTCGGCTCACCGTGCGTAGCGTGAGCGACCAGCGCCTGGTCGTCCAGGATCGTCGACGAATCCACGACCGGGGATAGCCCCGCCCCACCTGCCAGGGGTGTCGGCCCCGACCTCCTCCCATCTGGCCGAACGCTTGGGTGCTCGACCGATCGACCGGACCACAAGAACGACGGCTGACTGCTTCGTCCGATCCGACCCTGGAGTAACGGCTACCGCCCGGTCTGGAGCCACAGTTGGTGATCGATCACCGGCGATGACTCAGGAGTGCCCAGGATTTTGCCCTCCCGGTGGCGGAGGCGGCGGGATTTGAACCCGCGAGAGGGTTTGTGCCCTCAACCCGCTTAGCAGGCGGGCGCCATAGACCGGACTAGGCGACGCCTCCCGACCAACCGTGGTCGTGCCGGCGATACGTCGACGGCACGGTGGGACAGCCTACCGACCCAATCCGGCGGCAGGCAAAACCAATCGTGTCCTGAGTGGTATCGCCCCTGGTCGCGTCGATTTCGTCGCCCATTGCGAGCCGGACTAGAGTGTCTCCAGCCAGGTGGGCGCCCCGATACTGCGCCATGCCCCCAGACGCGACCAGGGAGAGACAGCAGTGCCGGACGAGCCAAAGGAACCGAGTTGGTCGTCCGACGACGATTCGGTCGGGACTGGTGAGGGTCCGGACTCCGAGACGACTTCCTCAGACGGTCCCAAGCGGCTCGACTCCACGTCGGCGCCCGGTCAGCCACCGCTGCCACCACGCCGCGAGGCTTCCGACAACGACTTCGGACGCACGGTGGCCTTCACGGTGGCCGGCGCGGCCATCCCCGGGCTTGGCCTGATCGCTGCCCGGCGCCGGCTGATCGGCGGCATCATCTTGGGAATCTTCCTCACCGTGCTGCTCATCGTCGGCTCATGGGCCGCGGTCGATCGGGACGGTCTGGTCTCTGTCATCGTCCGGCCGGCGGTTCTGAACACCTTGGCGATCGTGTTGGCGGTGACTGCGCTGCTCTGGGTTGGCGTGATCGTGGCGACCCATCTGGCCTTGCGCCGAGCACCGACCGGAGCGCAGCGGGCGATCGGAGCCGCTCTGGTGGGGGTGCTGGCTTTCGCGGTTGCGGCACCGATGGCGGTCGCCGCGCGCTACAGCTACGACCAGGCCAGCCTCGTCAACACCGTCTTCAAGTCCGACAAGAACACCAAGAGCGCCACCCGGCCCACCCTCGCCGTCCGGCCCACGGAGAAGGGTGAGGCGCCGGATCCGTGGAAGGACAAGCCCCGGGTCAACATCTTGTTGTTGGGCGGCGACGCGGGGCCGAACCGAACGGGCACCCGGACCGACACCGTCATCCTGGCGAGCATCAACACCAAGACCGGTGACACCACGTTGTTCAGCCTGCCGCGCAACACCGGACGGATGCCGTTCCCGCCCGACTCGCCGCTGCGCCGCTACTACCCGTACGGGTTCACCAACGGTGACGGTAACAACGCCGAGTTCTTCCTCAACGCCATGTACGACAACGTGCCGGCCAACGTGCCCAAGGACATCCTCGGCGAGACCGACAACCTTGGCGCCGACGCGGTCAAGCTGTCGGTGGGGACGGCGCTCGGACTCCAGGTCGACTATTACGTGCTGATCAACCTGCAGGGGTTCGCGCAGATGGTGAACGCACTCGGCGGGATCACGGTCAACATCAACAGCTATATCCCGATCGGCGGGAACACCGATCTGCACATCCCACCGAAGGAATACCTGAAGCCGGGTCCCGACCAGCATCTCGGCGGCCGCGATGCCTTGTGGTACGCCCGGGGCCGGTACGGATCAGACGACTTCGCCCGGATGGACCGGCAGCGCTGCGTGATCAACGCGATCATCAAACAGGCCAATCCGACGAACATGCTCGCTCGCTACGAGCAGATCGCCAAGGCAGGAAAGGACATCGTCGTCACCGACATGCCGCAGGAAGTGCTGCCGCTGATGGTCGACCTGAGCTTCCGGGTCAAGGACGGCAACGTCCGCAGCATCGTGTTCAAGCACGGAGTCGACGGCTTCCTCAGCCCGGATCCGGATTTCGCATTGATGAGGCAGCGCGTCAAGGCTGCGCTTTCGGAGTCGAAATCCACCGATGACTCCTCGAAAGCCGACCCGTCGAAGTCGTCCAAGCCGAAGCCCAAGAAGACCGAAAGCGAAGACGTGGACAAGACGTGCGCGTACGACCCGGCCATGGCCGCTACGGCGCAGCCGCCCCGCTGAGCCATCGATCGGCGCGCCGAGCTGGTCGAACGCCCCTGATCCGACCAGACCTCGTGGTCCCTCGATAGGCTCAGGACACAGCCGTGCCGCTCAGGGCACCGTAGCCGGGCTCGGGGCGCAGCGGTACGCAGAGTTGTCGAGGCGCGTCGGTCCTCAGCTCCCGTAGCCACGCGACTTGTCCAGCCGCAGTTTGAGGCTGTCGAGCAGACGTGCGTACGTGGATCCCCGCGGTCCCGGCAACGTGATCACCAGGTCGCGTTCGTCGCCTCGGGCCAGCGCGACCAGTTGATGTCTGGATTCTTGGACCCGATCGATGTCCGCCCACGCCAGACGTCCCTTGCGGCTGCCGCGGGACACCTCCAGACCGGCGCCGTCCACGCGAACAGTGCTGCGCAGGCGCGCTGCGAGCCCCAGTGCCACGACGGCGAGCAACAGGCCGAGGCCGAGGACCACCGCTCCCAGCGCCGTTACAGCGGGATGGCTGGAGAGCACGATCACCACCGCCCCCGCGACGGCCGCCGCGGAGGCGATGCCCAAGGCGCGCACGGGAGCCGGCGATCGTAGCTCGAACGTCTCGTCGACCAGCGCCGCCGGATCCACCGCGTCAGGTTGCTGTGACGTGGGGTCATCGTCGTGGCTCGTGGCGGAATCGCTCACGGATCCGATCTCCCTCCACCGCTGTTCACTGACATGGCGGCGAGGGTGGGATTCGAACCCACGGAACGGTTTGAGCCGCTCGGGCGCTTTCAAGGCGCCTGCACTAGTCCACTATGCGACCTCGCCCGGCCGGGCCGATCTGTCGTGCATTGCGGCTCGAGGCGAGACAACCCTAGCCGAAGCCGATGTGGCACGCTGGCGGCTATGAAGGCCGTCGCACTCACCGGATCCGGAGGACCCGAGATCATGTCGCTCGGCGAGGCACCCGACCCTGTCGCCGGCCCCGGCGAGGTGCTCATCGCCGTCGTGGCGGCCGGCGTCAATCGAGCCGACTTGCTCCAACGCCAGGGCAACTATCCACCGCCGAAGGGCGCGAGCGAGATCCTCGGCATGGAGGTGGCCGGCACGATCGCAGACGTCGGCGAGGGAGTCGACCGCTGGTCTGCCGGGGACCCGTGCGTCGCATTGCTGGCCGGAGGCGGCTACGCCGAACTCGTCGCCGCTCCGGTCGGTCAGGTCGTCGCCCCGCCCCACAATGTCGATCTGGTGACGGCCGCCGGGCTGATCGAGGTCGCGGCCACGGTGGTGTCCAACTTCGATGCCGCGGCGTTGCGCCGCGGGGAGACGGTGCTGATCCACGGCGGATCCGGTGGGATCGGCTCGTTCGCGATCCAGTACGCGCGCACGATCGGGGCCATCGTGATCGCGACCTCGGGCTCGGCGGAGAAGATCGCGCACTGTCAGGAGCTGGGCGCCGATGCGGCGATCAGCTACCACGACGACTGGCCGGAGTCGGTATCCACACTGACCGAGGGGCACGGTGCCGATGTGATCCTCGATGTGATGGGGGCGTCGTATCTGGAGGCCAACGTGCGTACGCTCGCCTCCGGCGGACGGTTGGTCGTGATCGGGTTGCAGGGCGGTCAGAAGGGCACCCTGAACCTCGGCCGACTGCTCGCCATTCGAGGCTCGGTACTCGCCACCACCCTGCGGTCCCGTCCGGTCGCGGAGAAGTCGGCCATCTGCTGCCGGGTCGTCGAGCGCGTCTGGCCCCTGATCAACGCCGGGGAGATCAAGCCGGCACCGCAGACCACGTTCCGGCTGGCCGACGCGGCCGCTGCCCACCGTCACCTCGAGTCCGGCGACAACATCGGCAAGGTCGTCTTGACGGTCTGACCGAGGCGGCTCCAACTCCGCGCACCCCGGCACTGCGGCGGACCCGGCCCGCGCACGGCGGCATCGGCGGGACGCAGACCACGCACGGCAGCCTCGGCGGGACCCGACGCGCTCGCCACGCTCGACGCGGCCGCCGGTTCGCCTCACTTGCCCACCCGATCGTCCGAATGAACCACCCACCAGCCCCGTCCGCGTCCAGATGCCCACCCGATCGTCCGAATGGACCACCAAGCTGACCATGACTCCCAGCCCGTACTGAAGGCGCGTGCCTTCCAGGCGACTCTCCTCTCAGTTCACGGTCGCGCGGCCGTGGACGGAAAGTGACGGCTCCACTCGGCACCGAACCGGGTCGGCACATTTGCGGCGCCGCAGTCGAGCAGCGCATCGCGAACACGGCAAAGCGTTCGTGCGGGATTGCGGTAGACGTCCTCGGCCCGAACCACGATCAGTCGCCAGCCCAAACGATCGAGCGCCTCGCGACGTCCGATGTCGCTCCCCCACTGCTTCGTATCGAACGCATGTTGGCGGCCGTCGTACTCGATGATCAACTTCCACCGCTCGTAACAAAGATCGAAACGGAAGATCCATTGACCATCGGCCGAACGGAGGATCAGGTTCACGGTCGGCTCAGGAAAACCCGCGAAGACCAGCAGCAGTCGGAGCTTCGTCTCCATCGGAGAGTCCGCTCCCTCGCGGACCAAGGCCGCGGCCCGACGAGCGACCCGGGCCCGATTGCCTCGCCATGACTGCGCGAATGCGACGAACTCGTGAGGCGGGATCTTCGTCGCTTTCACCAACGAGTCCCCGGCGACGACGAGATCCACCAACTCGATGCCTGCTGAGGCGAGGTCGAAAAAGGCCTGAACCGGCGACGAGATCCGTACGCGCTTCCGCCACGTCGTCGCAGCGTGCAAAGGACTGTGATGTGCGGCGATCTCTTCGCGCTGGGACCGGCTGCGCTGATCGGCGAAAGTGAGATGGATCCTGCTGGTCGGCGGCGCGACGCCGCCCCACAGCTCCACAGCAGTGTGGTGACTGACGTGTGCACCTGATGCTACGACTTGGAGCGCGGTCTCGGTTCTCAGGTGAAGGGTGGTCTGTCGTCCGGACGAAACGTACGCGTCGTGGAACAACTTGGTGAACTCGTCACCGAGCAACCTCGCCAACGGAACGTTTGCTTGCCTCGCGGCGGCTCTGGTGAACACGGAACCGGACGGACGGGTGGACTGGGGATTGACTTGTGATGACACCATGCGCGGAATCGTCAGGCCGCCAGCACTGCTTTGCACCCGTGCAGTTTGAGATCTGTGGACAGAACTTTCGCTCTGCACCCCACTTGTGCACAGGCGCTGTGGTGGTCCGCGCTCACGACAGGCAGACCGCAGATCTCGCGTGCACAATCCGGTGGGCAAACGAGACCCGCACCGGCCCAACCCAACCGCCACACGCACAATCCGGTGGGCAAACGAGACCCCAACGGCCCAACCAGCCGCCACACGCACGATCGGGTGGGCAAACGAGACCCGCACCCGCCCCCCGCCCACCCACCGACCTGACGACGTCCTGCTACGGGCGCGGGGAGCCGTCCACGAGGGCCGAGAGCGAGCGACATCACGAGCTCATCCGGGTCGTCGGGGGCCGGCCCGAGCTCGAACCCGAGCCGCTCGTACAACCGTCGAGCGGGAGCGTTCGCGATCTTGACCGACAGGACGAGGCGGCGGGCGCCCTGGGCGCGGGCCCAGCCCTGGACGCGATGTACGGCCTCCTCGGCCACGCCGTGGCCGCGCGCGGGCGGCGCCACCCACAGCGAGATCAGCTCCACCGTGTCGTCCACCGGCTCGGTGCCGCTGACCATGGCGACCGGCTGGCCTTCCATGATCAACACCAGGTTGAGCGGCACGTCCCGCAATCGGGCCTGCCAGCGCTTCGGCTCCGCATCCAGCCAGTCGGCATGTCGTGAGCCGAAAGCCGACGGGGCCTCGGCGAGGGCGGCCAGCCGGACCTGACGAAACAGTTCCCAGTCGTCGGGTCCGACCTCACGCACGCCCAATCGCAACGGGTCACCGCCGAGCATGACGACCCGGCTTCGGCCACGATTCACGACGTCCATCGCTGCCAGAGGCGCGCATACTCACCGCCGGCCGCCACCAGCTCGTCGTGACTGCCCAGCTCAGCGATGCGCCCGTCGATCAGCACGGCGATCCGGTCCGCGTCGTGGGCGGTGTGCAGGCGGTGGGCGATCGCGACCACCGTCCGATCCTGGAGCAACGCGGCCATCGACCCCTCCAGATGTCGAGCGGTCAGCGGGTCGATCAGTGACGTCGCCTCGTCCAGCACCAGCGTGTGCGGGTCCGCGACGACCAGTCGAGCCAGGGCGATCTGCTGCGCTTGGGCCGGCGTCGGCGTGAGCTGACCGCCGCCGAGCATGGTGTCGAGCCCGCCCGGCAGTCGGTCGACCCAGCTCAGCGCGTCCACGACGGCGAGAGCCTGTCGCACCACCTCGTCCGAGGAGTCCTCACGGGCCAAGATGATGTTGTCCCGGATCGATCCGACGAACACATGGTGCTCCTGGGTGACCAGGGCCACCTCCGTTCGCAACACGTCCAGCGGCAGTGACGTCATCGGCACCGAGCCGACGGTGACCCGCCCGCTGCGCGGCGCGTTGATCCCGGCCAGCAGCCGACCCAGCGTGGACTTCCCCGAGCCACTCGGACCGACGATCGCCAGCCGCTCGCCGGGCACCAGATCGAGGTCGATCCCGTGCAGGACATCATGGTCTTCGCGGTAGGCGAACCGGAGGTCGGCACCGACGAGTTCCTTCCCGATCGGGCGAGCGGTCCCGGGCTCACGATCGGGCCGCACCTCTGCGATGCCGAGCAACCGGCTGGTCGAGGCCACCCCGACCTGGAGCCGGTCCACGTTGCGGATCAGCCGGTCGAGTGGTTCCACGAGCTGTTGGACATAGAGCACTGCGGTCGTGATCTGGCCCAGCGTGACCAGGTCGTTCTCGTAGCCCACCGCCCCGATGATCAACACCATCACCAGAGGCGTGTCGAAGCAGGCGAACAGCACGCTGAACAAGATGTTCCGCAGGCCCATCGTGTAGCGCTCCGCCTGCCCGGTGACAGCCAGATCGTCGTCTCCACTGCCGATCCGTATCTCGCCCAGACCCAGCGCCTCGACGCTCCGGGCACCCTCGACTGTCTCGGTCAAGGTGGTGTTGATCGCCGAGTACCCGCCGCCCTCGGTGATGTAACCCTTGCCGGCCCGCCGCAGGTAGCTGCGGACCCGGGCCACCAGGATCGGGGTGGTGATCAACAAGGGCACGGTCAACAACCAGGAGTTGAACAGCATCGCACCGGCGGTCAGCAGTGTCGTCACACCGGCGATCACGGCGTCGGGCAGACCCCAGCGCACGCTCTCACTCATCGTGGAGACATCACGCGTCACACGGGTGACGAGATCGCCGGAGCTCGCCGACTCGACCCGGCCCAGCGGCAGGCCGAGCACCGTCTTGACGACGAACTCCCGCGACGTGGCCAGCAGATCCTGACCGAGCACCGTGGATGCGGCGAGGGCCAGGAACGTCAGCACCGATTGACCGACCACGATGATCGCTACGGTCGACGCCAGCCGCGACACCGTCGACATCCCGGTCCCGGACTGGGTCACCTGGTCGACAAGCCGCCCGAGCACGATCGGCACCAGCAACCCAGCCACCGCGGCCAGCGCGTGCAGCACGAGCAAGGCGGTGGCCAGCCACCTCCGCTCCGCGATCAACCCACGGACGAACGCGATCACCGAGCGGCTGTCCGCGACCGGCAGACCGCACTCGGGACGACGCGAGGAAGCATAGAACTCGTCCGCGCGCCGGGACCGGAGCTGATGACGACGGCGCCAAGCGGCCAACCGTGCCCCGAGCGACACCGAGGTCGGCGGGATCAGCTCGACCGGCACCGGAGGAGGCGGTGGTTCGTCGCGCCAGGTCTCCGCCGAACCGCGCAGCTCACAGGTCACCTCGCTCATCGATCCGCCTCCTCTCCGCTCCCAGCGACAGCCAGGTCCTCTCGGTTGCCCGTCGGGCTGTCGTCGTCCAGGTTGCGCACGACCACCCGGCGGTACGCCGAACTGCGGGCCAGCAGCTCGTCGTGGGTTCCTTCGTCGCCGGCCATGCCGTCGACCAGTAGCACGACCCGTTCCGCGTGGTGCAGGAGAAGGGGCGACGCACTCATCACCACCGTCGTCCGCCCCGCACGATGTTCGGCCAGGCGGCGAGCGATGATCGCCTCGGTATGGGCGTCCACCGCCGACGTTGGCTCGACCAGGACCAGGACCTCGGGATCCAGACCGAGCGCGCGGGCCAGCACGAGCCGCTGACGCTGACCGCCGGACAGCCCCCGCCCGCGCTCGTCGATCCGTCCCTGCCAGCCACCCGGCAGTGCCTCGAACACGTCCTCCGCTGCTGCCGTGTGCATCACCTGCTCGGCCTGCCGACGGGTCAGCTTGCGGTGCGGATCGATCAAGGACTGCACGGTGCCGGAGAACGTCACCGAGCCGGTGTCGCTGACCAGCACGTGCCGGCGTACGTCGGCAAGCGTCGCGTCGGCGAGGTCGACGGAACCGACGCTGACTCCCCACTGCCGGCCCGCCAGCTCGGCGTCGCGGGCGGCCTGACGCGCGCGCTCCTGCCGCCGACGGGCACGGGCCGACCGGGCAGATCGCCCTCTTGCTCCCGCTTCGATGTCGAGTCCGGCAGGCTTGCCCTGATCCGACGGCAGGTAACGGCCCAACCGGTCGGCGAGCGCGGCCGAGTCGTCCGGGACACCGGAGACCACGACGGTGAGCTGCCCCGCCCGACCGACGAATCCCGAGTCGTGGTCCACGATGTCGGCCCGGTGCGGAAGTCGCAGAGCCGTCGCCGCCTCTCGCCAGGGTGTCGGCTCGCCGAGCAGGGCGATGGCCTTGCGGGCCGAGACCGTCGCTCGGACCCACTTCTGGGCCAGCTCGAAGAACGTCTGGATCGGCCAGACCATGAACACCGCATAGCCGAAGAAGCTCACCAACTGGCCGATCTCGAGGTTCCCGGCGAGCACCTCCCGCGCGCCCAGCCAGGTGAGAGTGACCAGGAACATCCCGGCGAACAGCACCGCGATCGCGTCCAGCGCCGACTGCCACATCCCGGCCGCTACGCCGGCTCGCCGAGTGGACTGGGACTGGGTGGCGTAGTTCCGGGCGAACGTACGCTCCCCGCCGA
This sequence comes from Propionibacteriales bacterium, assembly GCA_038257965.1. GTDB lineage: Bacteria > Actinomycetota > Actinomycetes > Propionibacteriales > Propionibacteriaceae > Microlunatus. Next base: position 278 of record JBBSQJ010000083.1, on the reverse strand, counting down.
TTCCACGCAGGATCCGAAGCCCCGCGACGATGTCGGTGGCCAACGAGGTCAGGTCCGAGTTGCGGTTGCGCTCGACCTCCTGCCGGCGCTGCATCGGCCGCATCAACGGCATGGCCACCAGCACCAGCAGCGGTGCCGACACGAGCACGACGATGCCCAGCTCCAGCGAGGTGGACAACACGATCGAAGCGATGATCACGTACGCCGCCAGCGCACCGAGCGCCCGCGACGTCACCTCGGTCAACCCGCCGAACTCGTCGGCGTCGCCGCCGGAGACG
>JBBSQJ010000082.1:0-17225 GCA_038257965.1 Propionibacteriales bacterium | reverse complement strand
GGCTTGGAGGGCGACGCGTCCGCGGGCGACCTTTGCCAAGATGTCGTCGGCGGTGGCGGTCCAGACGAAGGGTTTGGGGTCGTCGTTGTGTGCGGCGAGGTAGCCCTCGATGGCAGCGATCAGATCGGGTACGGAGTGGAACACGCCGCGGCGTAACGCCTTGTCGGTGAGCTCGCGGAACCAACGCTCGACCAGGTTGAGCCACGACGACGAGGTCGGCGTGAAGTGCAGCTGGAACCGGGGATGCTTTTCCAGCCACGCCTGGACGTTCGGGTGTTTGTGCGTGGCGTAGTTGTCCAGGATCAAATGCACGTCGAGGCCGTCGGGTACCTCGGTGTCGATGATCTTCAGGAACCTGAGGAACTCGATGTGGCGGTGTTTCGGCAGGCAGGTTCCGATCACCTGACCGGTCAACACATCCAAGGCGGCGAACAAGGTGGTGATGCCGTTCCGTTTGTAGTCATGCGTCATCGTCGCGGCCCGGCCCTTCACCATCGGCAGCGATGCCTGGGTCCGGTCCAGCGCCTGCACCGACGACTTTTCGTCCATACACAACACTATCGCCTGCTCGGGAGGATCCAGATACAGGCCGACGACGTCGATCAACTTCTCCTCGAAGTGGGGGTCGTTGGACAACTTGAACGTCTTGACCAGATGCGGCTTCAGCCCGCGCGCGGACCAGACCCGCTGGACGGTGTCCTTGGACACCCCCACTCGTTCCGCCATCGTCCGGGTGCTCCAATGTGTCTGCCCCGGCGGTGTGGAGTTACGGGTGAGATCGACGATCTGATCGATCACCTCCTGCGGGATGGTCGCCTTCCGGCCTCTGCCCGACGCGACCTTGCCGAACTTGGCCAGTCCGTCGGTGGCGAACCGGGCCCGCCACGCGCGCACCGTCGTCGGCGTCACGCCGACCCGGTCAGCGATCTGCTCATTCGCGACACCATCGGCAGCCATCAGCAACACCCGTGCCCTCAGCACCTCCCGATGGCGGGCGGTCTGCGACACCGACAGCGTCTCCAAAACCTCACGCTGACCATCTGACATCCCCAACGGAGCGGCTGGCTTCGACATGACCCAAGTCTAGAACAAAACCATTTAGCTATTTAGGCGACACACCACTAGGTCTGCTCGAGGGCGACCGTATCCCCCACCACCTTCACTGTGGTGACGTCCTCACCGGAGGTCGACGTCCAGGTCGTCACCGGGGTGAACTGGCCGGCGTCCAGATCGGCCTGGGTCACGACGTGGTACGGGAACGCGCACGTGTAGTCCTCCTGCGCCGCCAGATTGCGCCACCGGCAGTTGCGCGCGTCGACTGATGGGTCGAGATCGCTCAAGTTGCCGCTGGGCACCACTGTGGTAGCCGCGGCGCTCACATTGGTGACGGTGTAGCTGAAGGTGAGCCGGTCACCGACCGCATAGCCGTCGGGTTTCGGATTGACCAGCTTGCCCTGCGTGACCTCGATTCGGCCGGGGACCTCGTCCGGCGTCCTGGGCACGGTGACGGTGACGCTGCCGTGTGCCGTCCGGTCGCCAGAGGTGAGCGTTATCGGCAGCGTGTATGTTCCGCCGTGCGCCGAGGCGGGCACGGTCAGGGTGAACGGGATCGTGACGGATTGGTGTGGCGGGACTGTGGCCGGCGCCTCGAGCTGGGCGGTCCAGCCGTCCGGCAGGTCGAAAGCGATGCCGTCGACATGCACGGCACCCCCGGCCTTCTGGTTGGTGACCGTGAGATCGCCCTTGACCGAACTGCCGCGCTCCACCACGACAGGATCGGCGGTCAGTGAGGCGGCGACACCGCGCAGCCAGGCAAGGTCGAACTGTGCGAACCGGATCCCGCCGTTTCCGGCGTCGGGCTCGTACAGCAGCCCGATGTTGCCATTCGGCAGGGTCGCCAGCGTGGAGTAGGCCATGCCGGCGGGCTGGAATACCCGGCTCACCGGCCAGGTCTGCCCGTCGTCGAAGCTCATCCGAATGGTGCCGTTGACCCGGGCCGAGCTGGACGCGGCGTTGGAGAACAACAGGACCTTCGCCCGGACAGAGCCCTGAGCCGCGTTCGGATAGGCCCGGACGATGGCGGCGTTGTTCGCCGGGTCGGGCAGCTCGCGGTCGATGGTGACCGGGCCGTACGTGGCGCCACCGTCGGTGGAGTAGGCAACCTTGCGGAAACCGGATCGCGCCGAGTCGCGGGAGTTCAGCATGACCCGACCGTCGGACAGCTCGACTGTCTTGTTCTCGTCCATGCCGACCCCGACCGGTCGTCCGGCGTGCCAGGTCGCGCCGTGGTCGTCGGAGTAGACCGACACGGCCTGGAACTGGCCGTCGGCGTTGATGATCGTGTACTGCTGCAGCAGCCGGCCCGCATGAGGGCCGTACTTGAGCTGGATACCCTGCCCGGATGCGGCGAACCTCGACCGCCAGCCCAGATCGGGGGTGATATCCGGGGTGATGTCGCGGTGGCTCCAGTGGCGTCCGCCGTCGTGGGACACGCTCACCTCGGCGTGCAGTACGTTGCGATCGCCCGGATTGATCCCCGGCTGCGAGGCGCCGAAACCGGCGTCGAAGGAGTGGACGTGGAAGTTGAAGATATTCTCGGTCCACCGGTCCACGATGTAGCTGGGGTCGGAGTAGCCCTCTTTGTCGGCTCCGGCGTGCCCGGCGTGCACCGTCGTCTGTTGGCCCCAGGTGCGACCATTGTTGGTCGAGCGGCGTTGCAGGACCCAGTTCGGTCCCGGCGCGTCGATGCCGGTCGGGCGACCGTCGTAGGAGGCGAGGATGTCGCCGTCGTTGGTAACGGTAAGGGCCGGGATCCGGTACGCCGGGAAGCCGCCCACTCCGTTGGTGGCGAGCTGATGCTCGGCGTAGAACGGCTTGCCGGCATTGGGCGGTTTGGCGTTGTAGTCGGGATGCGGGCGGCCCATCGCCGCCGCCGGGAGGGTCCCGGCAGTGGCGAACGCCAGTGCGGTTGTCGCGATAGCGAGTGCGCTGCGCCGCAATGGCCCGAAAGTTGACATCGCTGTTCCCTTGGTAATCGCTGTTCCCTTGGTAAGCGAGACGACCCCCGAACGGCCCAAACCTAAGACGCCTGGCGGGCGTTGTAAAGGGACGACAAGACCTCACTTCAACCCCCGTGCATCTGCGTCGAGTTGCTGTGCTGGCTGCAATGAGTCCTGCGGCGCGGTTGGCGATCGGTTACGTCCGTCGCCGGCTCGACGGGTGTGGTGATGGCACGGGTACCGGCTTCCCGGTTCTCGCGGATTCGCTCGCCGCCTCGATGACCTCGATCGTGCGGACCGCATCTGCCACGGTGTAACTCGGCGGCGGTCCCGATTCTCGTGCGGCAAGAAACTCCTCGACGGTCCACCGAACGGTCTCGGCGACTGCTCCGTTGCCCACGACGTGCGCGGCGGAGGAGCCGTCGGTCGCGAACTGCATGACGGCGGGCGTTTCGTCGTCGAGAGTGAGGTGGCCATGGCTGCCGAGCACACGGACCGATGACGCGACCGGCCCGGACGATGGAGCGCTCGGCACCCGGCCGACGGTCGCGGTCGCTGTCACCCCGTTGGACAGACCGAAGCTGGCGACGCAGACGTCCTCGACGCCTGCCTCACGATGAAGATCGGAAAAGAGCGTCGAGGCCTCGCAGTGCACCTCGAGCACGGCGCAACCCGTGAGGTAGTGGATGGCATCGATCGCATAGCCGAGGAAGTTCATCATTTCCCCACCCCCCGACAGTGCACGTTCGACGACGAGTTCGGGCCGTTCCACCGAGGTCGCGAAGTAGACGCCGCTGGCGAGGTACTCGACGTCGACGTGGCGGGGCATCCCGATTCGCCCAGAGTCGACCGCGGCCCGTCCGCGACGCATCGCTGGTGTGCCGAGACGTGAGATCACACAGACTGTTCGGCCCAGTGCGGCGGCACGTTCGGCAATGGCCCTGGCCGCCGGGGAATCCGTCGCGACGGGTTTGTCGACGATGACGTCCAGTCCGAGGCCGAGGGCCCACAAGGCCAGCTCGGCGTGCCGCGTCGGCTCGGAGCAGACCAGCGCGGCATCAAATCGGCGCTGAGCGACTTCGTCGGTCTCCAATACGGGGAGACCGCGCTCTCTCGCCACTGCCCAGGAGTCCTGACGCATCCAGGATGCGACATCGGTGCCTTCCCACACGGCCTCGAGGATCAGCCGCGAATGCCCCTCGAGAAGCCGGAGATACTCCTTCGCGTGCCGGACACCACTGAGCACGACCCCTCGGACCGGGATCTCGGATCTCGGTTTCACCGCGTTGCTCCCTCGACATCGACCGCCCGGCCGCTGACGAGGGAGCGCTGCGCGGCCACCGCCGTCGCGAGCACTGCACGTACCTGAGCAGGAGTCGTGCTCGGTTCGGCACCGCTGAGGACGTCGACCCAGTGTCGCATCTGGCGAACGAGTGCCCCGGCGGTCGACGCGGGAGGCTCGAGAACCGTGCCCGAGTGAATCGCCTGCTCCCCCTCGGTCGAGTGCAAGAGCGTGCCTCCGCTTCCGGCAACGAGAAGTCGACGAAGGCTGTCACCGGTGCGAGTCAGCGCATAACAGAGTTCGATGACTGCCAGACCCTTGTCACCGAAGCGCAGTGTGAGCTGAAAACTGTCCGGGGTCGGCATGTCCGAGGACCAGGTTCGAAGCGGTCTGGCGAAAACACGGGTGGGCACCTCGCCCAGGAGGTAGACGGCCGCATCGATGGCGTGGCTGCCGTTGTGGACGGGGTGCCCACCGGACAGGTCCGGATCGTGCTGCCAGCCGCGCCAGCCCCCGGGCCAGACGTGACCCGTGTACCACGAGATGTGCGCGAGCCGCGGCTTGCCGATCTCGCCAGCGTGGATCGCGGTAGCGAAGTGGGAGACCGCTGGCTGGAAGCGGACGGTCTGTCCCACGAGAAAGGACACCGCGCTCTCATCGAGGGCTTTCTCGACCCGTGTCAGTTCGGTGAGGTCTCGACAGACCGGCTTGTCGACAAGGATGTGCTTGCCGGCTCGAGCGGCGTCGATGACCCAGGGTGCATGGCCTGCGGTCGCGGTCACGATGTCCAGGGCGAAGACATCGGGATCTCCGAGCACATCGGCGGCGGATGCTGTGGGTCGCGCCCCGGGGGCGACAAGGGCAACCTCCTCGGCGGCTGCCATGGTGCGGCCGTAGACCCAGGCGACCCGCAGATCAGGCAGTTGGCGCAGAGCGGCGATGTGTTCCCGGCTGAACGCGCCCGTGCCGATGACGGCGACAACGTGGCGGCTCATCCACTCGACCTCTCCAACTGGTCGATGCAGGTGCGTACTCCAGTCACCACGACACGGTTGCCGTTACGCGGTCGGGCTCGCCGACCGACCTGTCGAGCACTCGAAGCAAGGGCTCGTAGTGGCGGATCACCGCGGCTCGGTAACCGGCGAGATCGCCACGTTCAGCCGCCTCCAGCATCTCACCGTGCGCAGCCGCCGTCTGGACGATGTCGGCCGGAGTGGGCACACCAAGTCGGGGCAGGACGCTGGTGTGCACCTTCCACAATGCCTCGACCATCTGGCCGAGCAGCCTGTTCGGTAGCCGGGAGAGCAGGATGACGTGGAAGGCACAGTCCTGCTCGGTGAAGGCGCAGCCGCGCTTGGTGAGATCGACCATCTGATCGACCAGCTCATGCAGCTCGGCGTTGTCGGTTCCGGTCATCGCCTCCACGAGCGCCTCAGCGACACCGAGGTCGAGCGCCGTGCGGATCTCGACGACCTCGCGGAGCGCCTGGTAGTCCTCTCCTGGCGAGAGCATTCCACGAAATGCCAGCCCGTTGACGAGCGGTTCGAGCGAGAGTTTGCCCACGAAGGTGCCGGTCCCGTGGCGTACGTCAACGATGTCGAGCGCGCTCAGGGTGCGGACGGCCTCCCGCACACTCGACCGGCTCACCCCGAGCTGCTCACACAGAACCGATTCGGTGGGAAGCGGATCACCCGGGTGCAGTCGATTCTCTAGCAGGTACTCCTTGATCGCGTCCTGGGCCTCAGCTGCGGCCGTGGATCGTCGTGTCGCCACTTGACCTCCCTCGTGGTGCAGCCTACGATACACGACAGACGTCAGACATCAGATGTCTGTCCCCCGGAAGGAAGACTCAATGCGAAACAGCTCGGAGTTCGAGATCCCGACCACGACCCGGCGCGGATTCCTGCGGTTGGTCGGCACCATCGGTGCAGCCGCTGCGATCGCCGGATCGGTCAGCGCGTGCGGAGGCGGAGGAGAGAACCCGAACAAGCGCACGAGCGGAGGCGGTAGCGCTGGGGCAGCCAATCCGGACGGCACCATCACCGCCGGCATTTCCTACGAGCTGGGCACCAACGGGTACGACCCGATGACCACGACAGCCGCCCTGACCATCGCGGCCAACTGGCACACGATGGAGGGCCTGACCGAGATCATGCCCACTCCCGACCGCACGGTCTACCCGGCGCTGGGCACGGGCCTGCCGACCAAGATCGACGACACCACCTACGAGGTGTCCCTCCGCGACGGCGCCAAGTTCCATGACGGCACCGACGTCACCACCGATGACGTGGTCTTCAGCTTCGAGCGTGTTTTGGACCCGAAGAACGCCTCGCTGTACGCCACCTTCATCCCGTTCATCGACCAGGTGACGAAGAAGGACGACCACATCGTCACGATCAAGACCAAATACCCCTTCTCGCTGATCAACGAGCGGCTAGCGGTGGTCAAGATCGTGCCGAAGGCCGCAGTCCAGGCCGACCCGAAGGCATTCGACGCCAAGCCGATCGGCACCGGCCCGTACAAGATGACCGACAACAGTGCAGCCTCGAAGACTGTGAAGTTCGAGCGGTTCGACGACTACACCGGGACCCACAAGGCGCTGGCCAAGAACATGGAGTGGAAGATCGTTCCCGACGAGTCGACCCGCACGAACGCCATCCAGTCCAAGGCGGTGCAGGCAATCGACTCGGTGCCCTACCTGTCGATCAAGACCGTCGAGGGCAGCGACAAGGTCGACTCGATCCAGGGCTTCGGCTTGCTGTTCGCAATGTTCAACTGCGGGTCCAAGCCGTTCAACGATGTCAAGAATCGCCAGGCGGTCCTCTACGCCATCGACATCAACAAGGTGATCGACACCGCGCTACTGGGCAACGCCACCGCCCCGACCTGCTTCGTGCAGAAGGACCACCCGGCCTACAAGGAAGCTTCGACGGTCTACGCCCACGATCCGGCCAAGGCCAAGAGTCTGCTGGCCGAGACGGGGTTGACTCAGATGCGCATGATGGGCACCGACCACGACTGGGTCAAGAAGTGCACCCCGATCATCAAGGAGAGTCTGGAGGCGGTCGGCCTGAGTGTCGACTTCACGCAGAAGCAGTCCTCCGACGTCTACAACACCATTGACGGCAAGCCAGGAGCGTATGACATGGTCGTCGCCCCCGGAGACCCGTCGGTGTTCGGCAATGACGCCGACCTGTTGATGCGCTGGTGGTACGGCGCCGACACCTGGACCGACCAGCGGATGCACTGGAAGGGCACTCCGACTTATGCGAAGGTCCAGGCACTGCTCAAGGCAGGTGTGCGGGCAGAAGGCGACGCTCAGCTGAAGATCTGGCACGAGACCTTCGACCAGCTATCGGACGACGTCCCTCTGTATCCGCTGTTCCATCGCAAGACGCCTAGCGCTTGGGATTCGACCACGCTGGTCGACTTCAAGCCGATCTCACTGACCGGGCTGTCCTTCCTCGACGTCGCGTCGACCAAGTAACCGAATGCGGTCCCGCTCGTCGAACGGCCCGAGTGTGGGGTCGTTCGACGAGGGGACGACCGGCATCCTGGAGGTTCAACAATGTCGACGATGATTCGACTGATCGGCCGCCGTCTGCTGGCCCTGCCGGTGATGGTGATCGGTGTGACGTTCCTGGTGTTCTTCATCATGTCCTTCTCACCGGTCGATCCGGCGCGGCTGGCCTTGGGCGAGGCGGCGTCGCCGCAGGCCTTGGAGCAATATCGCGAGGCCAACGGCCTGAACGACTCCCTGATCGTGCGCTACCTGCACTTCCTGGGCGGAATGGTGCAGGGCGACCTCGGCGTGTCCAGCGGCAACGTGCCGGTGGCCGATCTGGTCAAGACCGCCTTCCCCATCACTTTGCAACTCACGCTCATCGGTTTGATCATCGCGGTGATCATTTCCGCGGTCCTCGGTGTGACGGCGGCGCTGTTCCGGGACCGCTGGCCCGACCAGGCGATCCGGGTCTTCTCCATCGCGGCGCTGGCCACGCCCTCGTTCTGGTTGGCGATCCTGCTGATCCAGTGGCTGGGTGACATCCCCGGTGGCGCGGGCCTGTTCCCCGCTCTGGTGTCACAGTGGGTCCCGTTTTCGGAGAACCCTGCGGTGTACTTCAACAACATCTTCCTGCCCGCCCTCGCGCTGGCCGTGCCGGTCGCGGGATCGCTGACCCGGGTGGTGCGGACGTCCATGGTGGAGGAGTTGGACCGTGATTACGTCCGCACCGCCATCGGTGCCGGCATTCCTTATCCCGTGGTTGTCTCGCGCAACGTGCTGCGGAACGCGTTGATCACCCCGATCACGGTGCTCGGCCTGCGCGTGGCATACCTCATCGGCGGTGCGGTGATCATCGAGATCATCTTCAACATCCAGGCGATGGGCCAACTCATCCTCGACGGCGTGACCCGCAACGATGTCTTCCTCGTCCAGGGCGTCACGCTGATGGTGGCCTTCGCGTTCATCATCATCAACATCGTGGTGGACGTCCTCTACGTCGTGGTCAACCCACGGATCAGGAGTGTCTGACAATGCGCCGCAATCTGACCGAACGGCTCAGCGAGCCGGGTCTGCGCCTGCAGGCTCTGCCGCTGGCCTCCAAGATCGCCCTCGTCCTGGTCGCGCTGGTCGTGGCGATGGCCGTCTTCGCCCCGCTCATCGCCGGTGACCCCCAGGCCAGCGGCATCCCGGTGCAGCCACCGAGTAGCGAGCACTGGTTCGGCACCGACGCGATCGGCCGTGACATCTTCGCCCGGGTCGCCTACGGCGCCCGTGCATCGCTGGTCATCGGTCTCTTCGCGACCGGCTTGGCGTTGCTGATCGCCGCGATCCTCGGATCGATCGCCGCGACTGGCCCGACGTCGTTGTCGGAGGTGCTGATGCGCATCCTGGACATCATCATGTCCTTCCCCGGCATCGCGCTGGCCGCGGTGTTCGTGGCCGTCTTCGGCAACTCGCTGCCCGTGCTGATCGGTGCGATCGGCTTCTTGTACATCCCTCAGCTCACCCGGGTGATCCGCGCCAACGTGCTGGCCCAGTACGGCGAGGACTATGTCGCCGCTACGAAGGTGATGGGTGGCGGGACCGGACGGATCCTGCTCAAACACGTCGCCCGCAACTGCTTGGCTCCGATCTTGGTGTTCGCCACTGTGCTGGTCGCCGACGCGATCGTGTTCGAGGCCTCGCTGTCCTTCATCAACGCGGGCGTGAAGCCGCCGAACCCGTCATGGGGCAACATCCTGGCCGACGGCAAGAGCCTGTTGCTGAGTGGCTCTTGGTGGCCGACGTTCTACCCCGGTCTGATGATCTTGATCACCGTGCTCGCGTTGAACGTCCTCTCCGAGGGCATGACCGACGCCATGGTCAGCCCGCGGCAGCGCCGTAGCGTGAAACTGGCCGACGCCCTCGACGAACCGACCGAGGAACTCATCGACCGGGCCGCCTCACCCGAGATCGGCGAGCCCGAGGACGACGAGGTCGACCTCGCCGCAGAAGGCGCGCCGATCGGCGCGTCCGGTTTCGACGAGCCGGACACATCTACTGTCGTCCCGCTGTCCGAGCGATTGACGGCTCTACGGGTCGCCGAGTCCGCGCGGGACGACCGGCTGGTCTACACCGACGACGCCGAACCGATCCTGGAGTTGCGCAACCTGTCCATTGCCTTCCCCGAGGTGCACGGCGAGGTCGACATCGTCGACGAGGTGTCCTTCGCGGTCCGACCCGGCGAGACCATGGGACTGGTCGGGGAGTCCGGCTGTGGCAAGTCGATCACCGCCATGGCCGTGATGGGTCTGCTGCCGAAGAGCGCTCGACTCGGTGGACAGATCGTGTTCGATGGCAAGGACGTGCTCGCCATGACCCCGGCCGAACGAAACGCGCTGCGCGGCCACGACATCGCCATGATCTATCAAGACGCACTGAGCTCGTTGAACCCGTCGATGCTGATCAAGTCCCAGATCCGTCAGCTCACCCGACGCGGCGGCAAACGCTCGGCGGAGGACCTGCTCGAGCTGGTCGGTCTGGATCCGGGTCGCACCCTGGCCAGCTATCCACACGAGCTGTCCGGAGGCCAACGTCAACGGGTGCTGATCGCGATGGCCTTGACCCGGAACCCGCGACTGGTGATGGCCGACGAGCCCACCACGGCATTGGACGTCACGGTCCAGAAGCAAGTGGTCGACCTGCTCAACACGCTCCGCTCCGAGCTCGGCTTCGCGATGGTGTTCGTCAGCCACGACCTGGCACTGGTCGCTCAACTGGCCCACCGCATCACAGTCATGTACGCCGGTCAGGTGGTCGAGTCCGGCACCACGACCGAGCTGCTTACCGACCCGCGGCACGAGTACACCCGCGGGCTGCTGGGCGCGGTCCTTTCCATCGAACAAGGATCGTCCCGCCTCCACCAGGTGCCGGGCACGGTACCTGCACCGCGGGACTTCGTGGCCGGAGATCGGTTCTCCCCCCGGTCGGAGAATCCGGAGATCGGCGCCAGCACCCGTGCAGAGGTCCGCGAGATTCCGGGCACCACCCACACCTATGCCAGCCATCCCGAACTGGAACAGATGCAGGAGGCGAACCGATGAGTGCCGCAGTAGCTACGCCGGGGAACCCGCTGCGCGATGACGACTCGGCGGTGCTCAGCCTGCGCGACATCCACGTCGCGCACAAGGCGCGCACCGGCGGCATATTCCGGCGCGATCTGGTCCATGCGTTGCGCGGCGTGTCACTGGATGTGCGGCGCGGCGTCACCACCGGGGTGGTCGGCGAGTCCGGCTGTGGGAAGTCGACATTGGCCCGGGTGATGGTGGGTCTGCAACCGCCGACCAGCGGCGAGATCTTCTTCAACGGCGTGCCGATGCGGCACACTGCGTCGAAACGCAAGGAACTCGGCCGGATCGTGTCGGTCGTCTTCCAGGACCCGGCCACCGCCTTGAACCCTCGCATGGCCGTCCGCGAGACGCTGCTGGACCCTCTGCAGGTCCACGGCATCGGCGATCGGGAGTTCCGCGAGCGGCGGGTGCGCGACCTGCTGCACATGGTCGGGCTCCCGGAATCGGCGCTCGACGTGCTGCCCCGGCAGATCTCCGGCGGCCAACGTCAACGGGTCGCGATCGCCAGGGCGCTGGTGCTCGAGCCGCAGGTCATGGTGCTGGACGAGCCGACGTCCGCACTGGATGTGTCGGTTCGCGCTCAGGTTCTCAATCTGCTCAGCGACCTGAAGCAGCAACTCGACCTCGGCATGGTGTTCATCTCCCACGACATCAACACCGTCCGGCAGGTCTCGGACCGGATCGCGGTGATGACCGCCGGACAGATCGTGGAGCTTGCCGACACCAAGAAGATCTTCGCCGATCCGGAGGACGACTACACCCGCACGCTGCTCGCCGCGGCCCCATCCATCCTGTGAAAAAGATTGTCGTGAACGCTCAGCTTTGAAGCAACTTCTCTGAACAGAGACCGCCGTGAAGGAACATCGATGAACGCCATCAATCCCTCGTCCGCTACCAAAACCATCGCCGACGGCCGGAGCGCCTCACCGAACTGGCTGAGTGGAGTCGTCCCACCGGTGATCACCCCGTTCACCGACGCCGGCGAGGTCGACCGCAGCGCGCTCGCCGCCCTCGTCGAGCACTTGATCGACGTCGGGGTCAACGGCCTGTTCGCCCTCGGCTCGTCGGCGGAGACCGCCTACCTCACCGACGCGCAACGTAGGGAGGTCCTCACTACCATCGTCGACACCAACGCGAGCCGGTTGCCGGTGCTGGCCGGCTGCATCGACACCACTGCCGCCCGGGTGATCGAACAGGCGCTCATGGCGAAGGAGGGCGGGGTCGACGGCATCGTCGCGACCGGACCGTTCTACGCAATCAACGACGCCACCGAGGTCGCCGACCACTTCCGCCGCATCCACGCGGCCGTCGACCTACCGCTGCTGGCCTATGACGTGCCGGTCCGGGTGCACCTCAAACTGGCCCCCGCGACCTTGGTCACGCTGGGCCGCGAAGGTGTCCTGGTCGGGGTGAAGGACTCATCTGGCGACGACATCAGTTTTCGTCGGCTGATCCTGGCGAACCGCGCGGCGGGCAGCCCGCTGGCCTTGCTCAGCGGCCATGAACTGGTGTGCGACGCGATGCTGATGATCGGTGCCGACGGTTTGGTGCCGGGGCTCGGCAATGTCGACCCCGACGGGTACGTGCGGCTCTATCGAGCGGCTCTGGCCGAGGACTGGGACAGCGCGGTCCGCGAGCAGGAGCGTCTCACCACACTGTTCGAGATCGTCTTCACCGGCCACGGCCGATCGGTCGACGCGAGCGGAATCGGGGCCTTCAAGGCAGCGATGGTGGTCCTGGGCCTGCTGCCGAACGCGAACATGGCGGCACCGGTGGTTGCGCTGTCGGCCGAACACCAAGACGCCGTACGCCGGATCGTGCTGGACTGGCAAGGGTGAAGGATCGCCACCGGTGACGTTCAATCGCAACCTGAACAGCATGTTGACCGATCCAGGTGGTCGCAACCCCATTGCGGCCGTAGCTGGACTCGGTGACACAGTGGGCTCATGTCTTGGACCTGGATAGCCCCGGATGACGATGTGAGTGTGACGTGCTGACGCAGGCGCTCACCGATCTCCGGAATCGTCTCATCGTGTCGGTGCAGGCCTACCCCGGTGAACCGATGCGCACACCGGACACGATGAACCGGGTGGCGCAGGCGGTCGTGACCGGTGGTGCCGCAGCGATCCGCTGTCAGGGTCTGGCCGATGTGGAACTCATCGCGGCGACCGTGGACGTGCCGGTCATCGGGCTGTGGAAGGACGGGCATGACGGCGTCTTCATCACCCCGACGCTCGATCATGCTCGCGCGGTGCTCGCCGCCGGGGCCGACGTCGTTGCGATCGACGGGACCCGACGGGAGCGTCCGGACGGACTGACCCTGGAGGAGACGATCGCCGGCTTGCGTCACGACGCTGTCGCGAAAGAATCCAGCCTTCAGCCTGACGCCGGTGTGATGGTGATGGCAGATTGCGGCTGTCTGGACGACGGGCTCGCCGCGGCTGACGCGGGTGCCGACATCGTGGGGACCACCCTCGCCGGATACACCGATGAGCGGCCCAAGACCGACGGCCCGGACCTGGGGCTGATCGAGGATCTGGCGCGCCGGCTTTCCGTACCGATCATCGCGGAGGGTCGTATCCATACACCCACGCAGGCCCGGGCGGCTTTGGACCGCGGTGCGTTCGCCGTCGTCGTGGGCACCGCTATCACTCATCCGAGCACGATCACGTCGTGGTTTGTGGAGGCACTCTGATGGAAGTCATCATCCAACCGGATGCGAGGGCGGCCGCCCGCCTTGTCGCAGACGCCGTCGCCGCCCTGCTCGCGCGCAAGCCCGATGCCGTGCTGGGGTTGGCGACGGGATCCTCCCCGCTGGCGGTGTACGACGAACTGGCTGACCGGTGTTCGGCGGGACTCGTGTCTTTCGCCAAGGCGCGGGCCTTCATGCTGGACGAGTATGTGGGGATCGGTGCGGACCACCCGCAGCGATACCGGAACGTGATCGAGGCCGACTTCGGCTCCCGGGTGGACTTCCCGCCCGGCGCGCTGCAGGGGCTCGACGGTCTCGCCGAAGACCTCGTCGAGGTCTGCCGGGCATACGAGGCGGCGATCGTGCAGGCCGGGGGCGTGGATCTGCAGATCCTCGGGCTCGGCACCGATGGGCACATCGCGTTCAACGAGCCCGGTTCCTCCTTAGCCTCTCGGACGCGGATCAAGACGCTGACCGCCCAGACGAGAGCGGACAACGCCAGGTTCTTCCATGGTGACATCGGCGCTGTTCCGACGCACTGCCTGACCCAGGGGCTGGCCACGATCATGTCGGCGCGCCATCTCGTGGTGGTGGCCGCAGGTCGGGGCAAGGCCCAAGCGGTGCACCACCTGGCCGAAGGTGCGGTGAGCGCCATGTGGCCGGCGACGATCTTGCAGCATCATCCGCACGTTTCCGTCCTCATCGACGAAGCTGCGGCGAGCAGACTCCAGCTCGCCGACTACTACCGCCAGACCTACGCGTCGAAGCCGGACTGGCAGCAACTGTGATGCTCCGAGGCATCTAATCCTCACACCCCTCCCCCATCGAAAAGAGGAACAGATGTCCACGCAGTCATCTGCACCGAAGTCAGCAAGTTCACCAGGCCTGGTCTATGTGGTGAGCGGAATCGCTGCCATCGGTGGCCTGCTCTTCGGCTACGACACCGGCGTCATCTCCGGGGCCCTGCTGTTCATCACCGACGAGTTCGGCCTCAAGCCGCTGATGGAGGGCTTCGTCGTCAGCGCGATCCTGATCGGAGCCTTGATCGGTGCCGTCGCCGCTGGGCGTCTCTCTGACCGGTTCGGTCGCAAACACACCGTCATCGCGGCTGCCTTGTTGTTCGTGGTCGGCGCCCTGCTGGCCGCTTTCGCCCCCACCGCCTGGTTCCTGGTGGCTGCCCGGGTCGTCCTGGGCATGGCTGTCGGTTCGGCATCGGTCATCGTCCCGCTGTTCATCGCCGAGGCGGCGCCGAAACACCTGCGCGGGCGGCTGGTCGCGGTCAACCAGTTGTTGATCACGATCGGCATCGTCTTGGCCTACGTCACGAACGCGATCTTCGCCTACCCGGGCGGATGGCGATGGGCGTTCGGGTTGGGCATCGTCCCCGCGCTGGGTCTGGCCATCGGCATGCTGTTCATGCCGGAGACCCCGCGCTGGCTGGTGGAGAAGGGGCGTATCGATGAGGCCAGTTCCGTCTTGCACCGACTGCGTCGACCGGCCCAGGCCGACACGGAGTTGCACGAGATCCAGCAGATCGCGGCGATCGACGCCAAGCTCGACAAGCCGACGATCCGCGACCTCGGGGCCCGCTGGGTGCGGCCCGCGCTGATCGCCGGAATCGGGGTGTCGTTCTTCGGCCAGCTGGCCGGCGTGAACACGGTCATCTACTACGCGCCGACGATCTTGAACTCGGCCGGACTCGGTGCCTCGGCGGCGATCCTGGCCACGGTCGGGGTGGGAGTCGTCAACGTGGTGATGACCCTGGTCGGGATGAGCCTGGTCGACAAGGCCGGGCGGCGAATGCTGCTGATGATCGGCTTCCCCGTGATGGCGGCCTGTCTCATCGCGTTGGGCATCACCTTGTCCGGTGGAGAACTGGGACCCGACGCCGGAATCATCGCCGCCATCTGTCTGGCCGTCTACATCGCCGCGTTCGCGCTGAGCGTCGGGGTGGTCGTCTTCGTCCTTCCCTCCGAGATCTACCCACTGCGCATCCGCGGTGCCGCGATGAGCGCCACCATGGCGACGAACTGGACGATGAACTTCGTCGTGTCGTTGACCTTCCTGCCTCTGGTGGCAGCGTTGGGTGCCTCGGTGACGTTCTGGATCTATGCCGCCGTCTGCATCATCGCCATCTTCTATGCGACGAAACTGGTGCCCGAAACCAAGGGACGCACCCTGGAAGAGATCGAGGAGTGGCTGCGCCAGCGCGAAGCCGACCGGGTCAGCCAGTAGGTCCCAGAGCCGCCGCCCCCTCGTCGAGGAGGCGCCACGCCCCCCGGGCGGCGCCGAAGATCGGTGCTCGGGATCCAAGGGTCGCCTTGACCAGGGTGAGTTCCCTCAGCGGTGCAATGACCTCGCTACGGAACGCCCGCTCCATCGGTTCCCACCAGATCGGGCCGGCGTCCGGCACGCCCCCGCCGATCACGATGATGTGCGGATCGATCACCGTGGCGATCCCAGCCACGGCTCTTCCGAGGGCTACCGCCGCGTCTGTCACGACAGTCTGCGCCAAGGTGTCACCGGCATGGGCCTTATCGAACACGAGGCGGGCATCCGTGCACTCGACGCCGCCCAGTGCGACGTACCTTCTCAGAATGGCCGGGCCCGCGGCAATCGCTTCGAGGTGCCCTTCGAGGCCGCAGGCACAGCGCAGGCCCTCCGCGCCGGGGGTCGGGATGTGGCCAACCTCGCCTCCGACGTGATGGGCACCGTGGATAGCGACCCCGTCGATCACCACCGCACCACCGACACCGGTCCCGACAGCCACGAGCACCGAGGTCGGGGCCCCGGCAGCGGCGCCGAGCCACACCTCCCCGGCCGCGTGGGCATCCACGTCGTTCTCCACATACACGGGCAATGGCGCAGAGCCCCTGTGTTGCACCAACCGTTCACCGACTCCGGTAGACACCTCCGTGCCCGGCCAGCCGGTCAGCGCATCCGTGGCAGAGACGATGGTCCCGGTGGAGACATCGACCACACCCGCCGTGCCGATCCCGACCGCGCGCAAGCTGATCTCGTCATTGCCCTCCATGGCACGGTCGACCAGGAAGGCCACAGCATCCAAGATGGCGTCCGGACCGTCATGTGCCGGCGTAGCGACCGAAACAACCGCACCGGCCCCACCCGCACGATCGACCCAAGACGCCGCGATCTTCGTACCGCCGAGATCGACGCCCAACACGACATCCATGACAACCTCCAAGCCGGTTCCTCCACGCCTCGGCGAGAAACGCTTCGACAAGGATCGCGCCTGGTCGGCTCGTCGGGTCTAGCCTCCATCCAACACCATGCCGAGGTAGGCGACTGACGCTGGTTCCGACCGATCCTCTGGCTCGGACCGGTGGGCCATCACGACACCTGTGCGCACGTCGGAGAGTCACGGTGAAGCGGGCGCGAGCCGGAGGCCTGGTGACCGGTCAGCACGGCCGCTCCGGCGAACACAGTCCACAGGGTCAGCGTGTCGAAGGAGAGCCGTTCGGCAAGCCCGAAGCCCAGTGCGGGCACCTCGCTGCCAGCTAGTGGTGTGTCGCCTAAATAGCTAAATGGTTTTGTTCTAGACTTGGGTCATGTCGAAGCCAGCCGCTCCGTTGGGGATGTCAGATGGTCAGCGTGAGGTTTTGGAGACGCTGTCGGT
>JBBSQJ010000081.1:0-17230 GCA_038257965.1 Propionibacteriales bacterium | reverse complement strand
CGGAAGCCCAGCGTGGGAGTGAGGGAGCATGATCGGACCTGCTGCGCTTGACCCAGTTGCGAATCCCGAGCCCGATCAGAGCGCACCCGACGACGAGCTCCGCGACCCCGACGATCTTCGCGTCCTGCCGTGGTCGCGGACCGGGGATCGCCTGAGCGATGACCGTCGCCGCCGCGACCACCACCAGGGCACCGGCTGTGGATCCGATCAGAAAGGGCAGTGCCGCGGTGGCGCGCCGAGGCGATAGCAGGATCAAGATCATGATGGTGATCGGCACCGAGCTGAGCGCGGAAGCCAGCGCGACCGGCAACAACTGGCCGACAGCGTCGAGAAAGCCTGTTGACATCGTGGGCTAGACCGCCGCCTGGAGCGGCGATCTTCGATCTTTCCTCACGACACGCGGGTCGTCCATCGTGTTCATCCGCCTGATGGATCCTCCTCCTCAGTGACCGGGGCCGGTGATGATCTTCTGACGTTCGATCTCGTGCGCACCGCCCTTGGCGGCCAACGTGCGGCAGGCATCATCGATGTCCCGGGCGAGCGTGTCGACGTGCTCGCGGCTCATCGTCTCCTTGACCAGGGCTCGCATGATCGTCACGTCTTGCGCGTTGGGTGGCAGTGTGTACGCCGGCACCATCCAGCCACGTTCTGCCGAGAGTTGCCAGGCGAGGTCGAATTCGTCATACCCGTTGTCGGCTGCCAATCTGAAGGCGACCAACGGAAGCCGCTCCTCGTCTGCGCCGATCAGCTCGAAAAGCCCCATCGCCTGCAACTGCGCCGCCAGGGCGTTCGCATTCTCCTGCATGCTCGCCATGATGTAGGTGTAGCCGGCCCGCCCGTACCGGACGAGGTTGTAGTACTGAGCCAGCACCATCGCCGAGCCTGTGGAGAAGTTCAGCGTGAATGTCGAGTCGGTCTTGCCGAGGTAGTTCTCCTCGAACACCAGATCCTGGGCGAGGTCGGACTTGTCGCGGAAGATCAACCAGCCCACTCCCGGGTAGACCAACCCGAACTTGTGCCCCGAGACGTTGATCGAATGCACCTGTTCCAGGCGGAAGTCCCATTCCGAGTCCGGGTAGAGGAAGGGCCACACGAAGCCACCGCTGGCTCCGTCCACGTGGAGCGGGATGTCCAGATCACGCTCGGTCCGGACCTGCAGCAACAGGTTGTTGATACCGACGATGTCGTCCTTGTGGCCGGTGAAGGTCGTGCCGAGGACCGCGGCGACGCCGATGGTGTTCTCGTCCAGATGCGGGCTGACGTCCTCCGGCCCGATCGTGTACTTGCCCGGCTGGAGCGGCACGATCCGAGGCTCGACATCGAAGTAGCGACAGAACTTGTCCCAGACCACGTGGACGTCTCCGCCGAAGACCAGGTTCGGACGTGCAGTGGACAGACCCGCCGCCTCCCGACGCTCACGCCACTTCCACTTCAATGACAATGCACCGAGCATGATTGCCTCGGAGGACCCCTGGGTGCGTGCCCCGGTCGTCTCCCCCGGCGCGTGGAAGAGGTCCGCGATCATCCGGATGCAGCGCTGCTCGATCTCGGCCGTGCGCGGGTACTCCGCGTGGTCGATGAAGTTGCGGTGCAGATTGGCCGCAATGAGCCGCTGCGCCTCGGGCTCCATCCACGTGGTCACGAAGGTCGCCAGATTGCGCGCCGGGTCGCCCTCGATGGCCAGATCCTCCGAGACCAGACGCATGGCGTCGGTGGCCGGCATACCGTCTGTCGGAAAGCTCTTGCTGGGCACTTCTCGGGTGGCGAAGCGATTCCCGAACAGTGCCGCCGCATTCTGGTCGATCGTCATGGTCTTTCCTCTCTGGTGGCTGGGCTGACTCGGTGCTGACCCTCATTGCTGAGGTGAACCCGGTTGCGATGGTTGGCTGCCGCGCTCATCCGTCGCCGCCTGCCGCACTGAGCCCTTCCAGGCCGGAAACAGCAGTGCCGCGGCGATCAGGAAGCAGACCGCACCGAGCATCGTGCCGACGACGCTGACCCGGGTGGAGACGACGTCGCCGCTGGGCAACACGTAGCTGGCCAGAGCAGAGCCCATGAACAGGATCGAGCCGAGCATGTTCAGCCAGGCGATCCGCCACGGAACCGATCGCGGTCGCACGCTCCAGAACCTCCCGATGGCCAGGATCGCGAGAACACTGGCCGCCAGGAACAACGTCGAGCCCACGAAGTCGGGGCGCCAGACCCGTCGATCCAGCTCGGTCACAGTCGCGTTGTGCACGAGGGCCGCGAAGGTGCTGACGTTGAAGTACAACGTGCCCGCGAACTGGCTGATCGCTGCCAACCAGGCGCGGTCGTGCGGCAGCCACGACCACCAGCGCACGGTCGCCGGTACGGTCCCCGTGTGCAGGTCCGCCGAGGTCATCGCCGGGGTCTGAGCCTGGAGTAGCGCCAAGAATGAAGCGGAGGTGAAGAAGAGCGAGCCGACGAAGTAGGTGATCCCGTCGACCTGCCCGCCGACGGCGTTGACGAAGGCGGGCACCGATCCGAGTACGAAGCATGCGGAACCGGCGATGAACAGCCACGCGATCGCGGCGTTGAGGTGGACCGGAGTCATCCGCACCGCGGCACCGCCAGCACAGCGTCACTCGCTCGGGCGGGTCGCTGCTCGGCCGGCGTGCACTCCGATACCGGCCACGTGGGCATCCACCGCCATCACTCACTCCTCGTCGGGTCCGGACCCCCAGCATGGCTGAGCGTGAGAGGAAAGGCGTCACCCGGACCGGGTGGCTCGTCACCCCGGGTCAAAACAAAGCGGCCATCAGGTCGCGCCGTGCCTTCAGCACTCGCGGGTCGCTGGCCCCGACGGTCTCGAACAGCTCGAGCAGGCGGGTGCGGACGAGTTCACGGTCGGGACCACCGGTCGAGCGGACGAGACCGATCAGCCGGGCGAACCCGGCCTCCGGTGTGCCCAGCACGACCTCGACATCGGCGGCCGCCAGCTGAGCCGCGATCGGGGCCCCTGCCGCGCTTGCCGCGGCCACCGTTGCCCGCGGGTCCAGGCCGGCGGAT
Organism: Propionibacteriales bacterium; assembly: GCA_038257965.1. GTDB lineage: Bacteria > Actinomycetota > Actinomycetes > Propionibacteriales > Propionibacteriaceae > Microlunatus. Next base: position 14,200 of record JBBSQJ010000081.1, on the reverse strand, counting down.
CGGGCCAGCAGGCCGGCTTGCGCCTTACCGAGCTTGGCCTCGGTGTCGTTGGGGTCGGCCAGCAGGAGCTTGTCGAACTCCTCCACCGCTGCGCCGAAGTCACCTCGCTCGAGGGCGTCGTCGGCTGCCGCGAACCTCGGGTCGGAGACTTCCTCGTCGGCCGCATCTGGTACAGGCTCGCTGCCGACCGGCTCGGCTCGTCCCACCAGACCGCTCGTCACCGCGGCCTTCAACACGCTGTCGATCGCCTGCTGCACCTGAGCGCGATCCAGCACACCCTCGAACAGCGGCGCCAGCTGCCCCCCGATCAGGGCGACCACGGTCGGCACGGCCTGCAGCTGAAGCGCCTGCACGATGGAGGGCGCCGCGTCGACGTCGAGTCGGACGAGCAAGAACTTTCCGCCCGAGCCGTTGGCGATGTCGATCAGGACGTCGGAGAGCTGCTGACCCGTGGACACCCTGGGTGAGTAGAGCTCGACCACGACCGGGTGCGTCAGCGACTTGCGGATCGCCTCCGCTTCGAACGTCTGCTCCGTCGCCTCGACGACGTAGGTGCCGCTCGCTCCTCGCGGCCCGGCGGGGCCGCGGGCGGCACTGGGCGATGCGGCCTGCTTGGCCTTGGCGGCCAGGCCGGACAAGTCGATGGCCCCGGGACGGTTGAAACTCGACGCACTCACGAGGGACCATCTTGCCAAACGCCGACAGCGCGGCGCGGCGGCGTCCAGACTCAGCCCGTCGATCTCCGTCCGCGGGCCCGAGATCGACACCGGTTGCGCTATCGGCACAATGACCTCATGGCACACCCGCGCGCCGGACAGCCGGCACTTCCAGAGGACCTGATCGATGTCGACGCCGTGATCGGCGCCTACTACGACCTCACCCCTGATCCGTCCGACCCCGATCAGCAGGTCGTGTTCGGCACGTCGGGCCACCGCGGTTCAAGCCTGGACGCAGCCTTCAACGACGCCCACATCGCCGCGACGACGCAGGCGATCGTGGAGTACCGGGCCTCCCAGGGGATCAGCGGGCCGCTGTTCATCGGCAAGGACACTCATGCGCTGTCCCAGCCGGCCTGGACGACGGCCATCGAGGTGCTGATCGCCAACGGGGTGACGGTGTGCAGCGAGGGCGACAACGACTACACCCCGACGCCGGCGGTCTCGCGGGCGATCGTGACCTACAACGCCGATCCCGCCAATACCGCGGTCGCCGACGGTATCGTGGTCACTCCGTCGCACAACCCCCCGCGCGACGGTGGCTTCAAGTACAACCCTCCGCACGGTGGACCCGCCGACACCGACGCGACCAGTGTGATCGCGGCTCGAGCCAACGATCTGCTCGGGGACTCATCGCCGATCCGGCGTCGGCTGTTCCGCGACGTCGCCCCCCAGCTCAATCGCTTCGACTACCTCGGTCGCTACTGCGACGACTTGTCCAACGCGCTCGACCTCGACGCCATCCGAGAGGCGGGCGTGCACATCGGAGCCGACCCGCTCGGCGGGGCGAGCGTCCAGTACTGGGAGTTCATCGCCGACAATCTGGATCTCGATCTGACGGTGATCAACAAGACCGTCGATCCCACTTGGTACTTCATGACCCTCGACACGGACGGCAAGATCCGGATGGACTGCTCGTCGCCGAATGCGATGGCCAGCCTGATCGCCAACAAGGATGCCTACGACATCTCCACCGGGAACGACGCCGACTCCGACCGACACGGAATCGTCACGCCGGACTTCGGACTGATGAATCCGAACGCCTATCTAGCCGTCGCGATCCAGTACCTGTACGCCCACCGCGACGGCTGGCGTCGCGACGCCGGCATCGGCAAGACCTTGGTGTCGTCGTCGATGATCAACCGGGTGGCCGAGGACCTGGGCCGGACGCTGGTGGAGGTGCCAGTCGGCTTCAAGTGGTTCGTACCGGGGTTGCGCAGCGGCGAGATCGGTTTCGGCGGCGAGGAGTCCGCAGGCGCCTCGTTCCTGGCGCTCGACGGCAGCACGTGGACCACGGACAAGGACGGCATCTTGTTGGCCCTGCTGGCCAGCGAGATCCGGGCCGTCACCGGCAAGTCACCCAGCGAGCTGTACGCGGAGCTGACGGCCAAGCACGGGGCCCCGGCGTACGCACGCGTCGACGCCCCGGCGAACCGCGAGCAGAAGGCGAAGCTGGCCAAGCTCGATCCCTCCGCCGTCAGCGCGACGGAGCTGGCCGGGGACCCGGTCACCGCCAAGCTCACCACGGCACCGGGCAACGGTGCCGCGATCGGTGGGCTGAAGGTGACGACGGAGTCGGCCTGGTTCGCCGCGCGACCGTCGGGAACCGAGGACGTGTACAAGATCTACGCCGAGTCGTTCCGAGGGCCCGAGCATCTCGCTGAGGTGCAAGCCGCGGCCATGGAGTTGGTGTCGGCAACGCTCGGCAGCTGAGGGTCCTTTCGCGGATCCGACTGCATCAGCATGTCCGGCCGGGGTCACCCGGGTGAACTATTGGTGAACCACCTGTCAAAGACCGGTCTGGAGTGGAACCCGAGGCCCGCGATCGAGGACCATTCAAGACGTGACCGCAGCCTTGCTCATCCTGATCTTGGTCGTCGTGACCGCGCTCGCGTTCGACTTCACGAACGGGTTTCATGACACGGCGAACGCCATGGCGACCTCGATCGCTACGGGGGCACTCGGGCCGAAACAGGCCGTCGGTCTGTCTGCGATCTTGAACCTGGTCGGCGCGTTCCTCTCGATCGAGGTCGCGCTGACGGTGACCAACAAGGTCGTGGCCATCCAGGCCTTCGACGGATCACCGGTGCCCGGATTGACGGGGGTACCCATCCTCGTCATCATCTTCTCCGGACTGGTCGGCGGCATCTTGTGGAACCTCGCGACCTGGTTGTTCGGACTCCCCTCTTCCTCTTCGCATGCGCTGTTCGGCGGCCTGATCGGCTCCGCCATCGCCGCGTTGGGCATCGCCGGTGTCAAGTGGGATGGTGTGATCACCTCGATCATCGTCCCGGCGGTGCTGGCACCGATCATCGCGGGTTTCGTGGCCGGCATCGGCACCTGGATCGTGTTCAAGATCGTCACGTCGATTCCGGAGGCACGCCGCGATGCCGGGTTCCGCTGGGGGCAGGTCGGCTCGGCTTCGCTCGTCTCGCTGGCCCACGGAACCAACGACGCCCAGAAGACCATGGGTGTCATCACGCTGGCGCTGATCGCGTACGGCAACTGGACCGACGTCCACGCCATCCCGGTCTGGGTGAAGATCGCGTGTGCGGTGACGATCGCCGCCGGCACCTGGATCGGCGGATGGAGGATCATTCGCACTCTCGGCAAGGGCCTCGTCGAGATCACCTCCCCTCAGGGAATGGCTGCCGAGACGGCGTCCGCGGCGATCATCTTGTCCTCCAGTCATCTCGGCCTGGCGCTGTCGACGACCCACGTGGCAACCGGATCGATCCTCGGCTCCGGGGTCGGCAAGCCCGCCGCGCACGTTCGCTGGAGCGTGGCCGGCCGGATGGCGGCGGCGTGGCTGATCACCATGCCGGCAGCGGGGCTCGTCGGCGCACTGTGCTGGCAGCTCGCCACCGCTCTCGGTGGAGGCGTCTTCGGGGTAACCGTTATCTTCGCCCTGCTGGTGGGCGCAGCCGTCGGGATGTTCGTCCGCTCCCGCCAGTCTGCCGTCAACGCCGACAACGTCAATGCTGACTGGGATGGCGGGCTCGCTCCCGCCGGCGACACGAAGCTCGATCGTCCGACCGTCTCCAGCCGCGCCTGAACTGAAAGCGAGAGCACATCATGGACATCTCCGCGATCGTCGCGAAAGAGGCCAACGCGCTGTGGCAGGTGCTCGTGGTCGGACTCCTGCTCGGTGCCGGCCTGCCGACACTGTTCGCGCTGGGCATCAAGTCCCTCAACAGCGGTCGTGTCGTGCGGACCGGCCAGTTCGACGGCGAAGACACCTTGCCTTCCGTGGCGGGCACCGTGGGTGCGACGGCGTGCTTTGCGGTCTGCGTCCTCGCGGTACTGTTCGGTATCGTCGTCATCATCTGGGGCAAGCGACTGTTCGGAGCCTGATCTTGCCTTTGCCGCCGTTCCTCACCTCCATCGTCGGTTGGCTGCGCGCCGGCTATCCCAACGGCGTGCCCGACTCCGACTACGTTCCGTTGCTGGCCATCCTGGCCCGCCGGTTGAGCAACGACGAGGTTGTGCAGGTGGCGCACGAACTGGTCGACAGCGGCACACTGCCGACCGACGACATCGACATCGGTGTGGTGATCACCCGGGTGACCGACGAGCTTCCGCGCGAAGAGGACGTCCAGCGGGTGCGTGATCGGTTGCTCCGCGCCGGCTGGCCGGTCTCGGAATGATCCGGGTGCCTGGCAACGCCAGCATGATCATCGGCTCTGTGGCCGGCCAGGAGTAGCTGCCCTTCGACAAGCTCAGGGCACATTCGAGCCAGAACTGACCCGAACCCTCTCACTGCGCCCTGAGCCATCCGTGCGCCCCGAGCCATCCCCGCGCCCTGAGCCTGTCGAAGTGCACAGTGCCTGTCGAAGGGCCCTGAGCCTGTCGAAGGGCACAGAGCCTGTCGAAGTGCCCTGAGCCTGTCGAAGGGCACAGAGCCCTGAGGATGGCGGACGCCGAGCGCTCAGAACCGGGCCAGCTCGGTGTACTCGCCCCACTCGGCCCGCAGGGCGTCGCAGATCTCACCGAGCGTCGCTTCGGCCCGACAGGCTACGAGGATCGGCTCGATCATGTCTGCCGATGTGGACCGAGCTGCGGCGGTCAGATTCGCCATCGCGGATTCCCACGGCTCCAGATCTCTCGCAGCACGCCGATCCGCCAGCACCCGGCGCTGCTGCAGTTCCATCTCGTGGCTGACCCGCAAGATCTCGAGCTCGCCCGTGACCGTGGCCGTGTGCTTGTTGACCCCTACGACGACTTTGTCGCCCTTCTCGAGCTGGGTCTGATAGCGGAACGCCGAGTCCGCGATCTCGGCGGAGAACCAGCCGTCCTCCACGCCACGGAGCAGCCCGGACGTGACCGGTCCGATCTGGTGTTCCACGTCCTCGCCCCCGCCCATGGCGATGATCGATGCGAAGATCCGCTCGGCTTCGGCCTCGATCTTGTCGGTGAGCGCCTCGACGTACCAGGAACCACCCAGGGGATCGACCACATTCGTGACGCCGGTTTCCTCCGCGAGCACTTGCTGAGTCCGGAGCGCGATCTCGGCCGACTCCTCCGTCGGCAGTGCGAGCGTCTCGTCGAGAGCGTTCGTGTGCAGTGAGTTCGTGCCACCCAGCGCCGCCGCCAGCGCCTCCACAGCCGTTCGCACGACATTGTTGTATGGCTGCTGAGCGGTGAGCGAGACGCCTGCGGTCTGGGTGTGGAAGCGCAGTGACATGGCCTTGGCGCTCTGGGCGCCGTACTTGTCGCGCAACCAGCGCGCCCAGATCCGTCGTGCCGCGCGAAACTTCGCGATCTCTTCGAAGAAGTCGATGTGGGCGTCGAAGAAGAAGCTGAGCCCCGGGGCGAACGCGTCGACGTCCATCCCGCGGGACCGGCCCAACTCGACGTAGCCGAACCCGTCGGCCAGGGTGAACGCGAGCTCCTGCGCAGCGGTCGAGCCGGCCTCGCGGATGTGGTACCCACTGACGCTGAGCGGCTTGTACGCCGGGATCTCCCGCGTGCAGTACTCCATCAGGTCGCCGATCAGGCGCAGATGCGGCTCCGGGGGGAAGAGCCACTCCTTCTGGGCGATGTACTCCTTGTAGATGTCGGTCTGGCAGGTGCCGTTGAGCAAGCGGTGGTCCACCCCGGCGCGTTCGGCAGCGACGACGTACATGCAGAAGATCGGGATCGCCGGGCCGGAGATGGTCATGGACGTCGTCACGGCGCCGAGATCGATGCCCGCGAACAGTTGCTCCAGGTCGGCGACCGAGTCGATGGCGACGCCGCAGTGGCCAACCTCGCCCAGGCTCTTCGGATCGTCGGAGTCGCGGCCCATCAGGGTCGGCATGTCGAACGCGACACTCAGTCCACCGCCCCCTGCGGCAAGGATCATCTTGTATCGCTCGTTGGTCTGGGTGGCGTTGCCGAAGCCGGCGAACTGGCGGATCGTCCACGAACGCCCGCGGTAGCCACTCGGATAGAGACCTCGGGTGTAGGGGAACTCCCCCGGCCAGCCGATCCGCTCCATCCGCTCGTCGGCGCTGTCCTCCGCGGGACCGTACACGGGGTCGACCTCCACCCCGGACAACGTCGTGAAGTCCGCGTTTCGCACCTGCCCGCAGGTTTGCGCTGCCTCGTACGACTGCCGCCAACGCTCGCGTCCCGTGCTCACACCAAAAATATTAGGACGTCCTACTAGTTTCGCCAAGTACGGGATCGGCGCCGGTCATCTCCTGACGCGGTTTGATTCCGGGCCTGAGCGTCGCCACCGGCGAAGGTGGAGGCGGGTGGCTGGACTCGGAGCCACGCGGATCAGGCCATCGGGCCCCGAAGCCGGGAGCGAGCAGCCGAGGCACGCGATCGGATCCGCCGGATCCCGGCCTGAGCCGGTCCGGGCAGGATCAGTCTGAGGTTCTGGCGGACGGAGACCTGCCGGTCACCGGTGGGGGCCATCGCTCCATGCGGGAGCCCGTGCTTGTCCCGGACGCGTAGCAAGCGCACGATCTGGTCCAACCAGTCGGAGTCGGTCTCGGTGTGGAAGTAGTTGTCCGTCAACCACGCGGGTGCGGGGCGCCGGAACCGGCCGGCCACCAGATCGTCCAGGCTTCCCAGGCAGTCGGAGTACTCGAACACCACGTTGATCAGCTCTGGGCTGACCCCGAAATCCGACAGCACCAGTACCGACGAGCCGGAGGCCATCGCCTCCAGCACCGCCGTCGACGATACGGTCACGCATGCTCGGGCACCGTCGAGCGCATCGCTCATCGAGCCGGTGACGAACCGGACCGCTGCCGGATCCACTCGACCCTCGGCCACCAGCTCCGCCCACAGCAACGCGAGGGGAAAGGCCTCGCGATGGGTCTGCTCCTCGCCCGCGCCGGCCCGCAGCTTCACCACGGCGGAGCCGGCAGGCTTCACTCTGGCGAGCGCCTCGAGCACGGCTCGGCGCTGATCGCGGCTCGGGGGCACCCTGGTCTGGGCGGCGAACACGACGTCTCCGGCGTCGGACCCGAGGCGCGTTGCGGTCGACGGCGCAGGCAGGAACGGCAACCTGGCCAGGCCGACATCGAGCTCGACGTCCAGCGACTCGACCAGCTCGCCGAACGCACGGCGCTCACGGCGGCTGTGCACGATGAGCAGATCACAGCCGGCGCGGAACTCGACGGCACCTGGCGTGGCCGGCAGGCTGATCCCGGGGAGTCCGGTGGCCAACACCGGACGGTGCCGAGCCGTTCGCAGCCGACGCTGTCCGGCGATGGTGCGCACGGTCGGCCCGGTCGAGGCCAGCAGCAAGACGTCCGGTCGTGTCCGCTCGATCAGGGCGAGCAGTCGAGGCAGCCCGAGCACCTCGACGTCGCCGCCGGTCGCGGCCCGCATCTGCGCCCGCGACGGCGTGACGGGGCTCCGCACGACCACCTGGCGCCGGGTCCAACCGGCCGGCATCGCGGCCAGGGTGGCCGCACTCCACTTCAGGTACGAGTCCGAGTCGGCGACCGCAAGGACGCTCGGAGCGGCTGCCCCTGGCATCAGAAGTCCCCTGCCGCGCTACGAGGACCGGTCAACAAGTCGGTCAGCCGGTCACAGTCACCCTCGTCGAGCGAACCGAGCGCGAACCGTGCGTTGACGATGAGCTCGCTGGCTTGCTCGGTCACGTCCCAGCCTTTCGGGGTGATCGAGGCGAGCACCGCCCGGCCATCCTCCGGATGTGGCGTGCGGGTGATCAGACCGGCGCGCTCCAGTCGCTTGACCAGGGGGGTCACCGACGTCGCATGCACCTGGAGTCGTTCGCCGATCTTCCCGAGCGGCAAGGCGCCGCGACGGGAGAAGGACAGCAAGACCAAGACCTCGTAGCGGGCGAAGGTGAGGTTGAGTGGGCGAAGTAGCTCGTCGAGCTCGGTGAGCACGAGCTGGTGGACCCTCATCAGCGACGTGACGGCTCGCATTCGCGGCATCTCGTCCCAGCGCTGAGACCACTGGTGAGCGGCGCGCTCGATCGGGTCGAACGGAAGACGGTGTCGTTCGCGGGGCCGCCGGGCGGACCGCTGGACAGGCCGGTCGCCAGGCCGGTCGCTGTCGGTGGCGCTCACCGCGCGGTCGGTCATGAGTCGGAGTCTTCTATCCAGCGCGGCGAGCTCGCACGCAGACCAGCACGTTGGATCACAGTCTGGATCGTACGGTCCCGCTCATCGGGTCGCCCGACGTAGTCGATTTCACGGAGTCCCTGGTCTTGTGCAGCGGACTCGAAGATGAAGTCGCCGTAGTTGAAGATCCGGCCGATCAGCGACTGATTCACCGTGATGTCGAGAATCCGGGTCATCGGCGTCGTGGCGCGGTGTCGGGAGAACAGACCGTGCACCCGAAAAGCCCGCATGTTGGTGATGACGAAGCGGTCCATCTGCTCGTCGCAGATCCGCCAGCCGGCCTGAACCACCACGGCGACGCCGATGAACCCCAGCAACCAGCCGAAGGGCGCTCCTGCGTACGTCGCCGAGATCATCAGGATCAGGGCCGCCACGACGCGCAGACCCGGCCAGAAGATGGCCATCGGGTGCTTCAGCACCTCATCGACGATGTACTCGTCCTCGTCGGTCAGCAGGTACTGCTCGACGTGCGGGTCGAGCCAACGGTCCAGACCCAGCATGGGATGCGGGTGTCCTACGTAGCCAGGGACGTGAAGAAGGTGAAAATCGCGGTCACCGCGCCCGCAACCCAGACGAACACACCGCGCACGGCATCGGCTGCGTCCTCGGGACGGGTGATCAGGTAATACCCCGCGAACAAGACGACCAGGGCGAACAGGATCTTCTTGACCCACCTCATGGTCGCCCTCCTTGCCCTTTGACGATTCGCTTGCCCTTTGACGATTCGCTTGCCCTTTGACGATTCGATCCGTGTCTTGACGACCCGATTCCTGACGAGAGCTGATTCGATCGTGCTCCCACCTGCCCGGGCACAGCAACCCGGAGTCTCTTTCTACCCCACCGGCCCCAGCGGACCCGGGTCGCCACGCCGCGGGCCCCGCTGTTTGCCTTCGTCGCGAGCACTGTCGCCCTGGTCGCCGACCTGGGCCACGAGTTGGTCGGCCGCCGTGTACGGGTCGAGCCGACCCGTCCGGACCGCCTCGGCCAGGCTCGGCAATCCCTCGTGGCCGCTCACCTGGAACCGGCTGCGCAGCTCGCCCAGGGCCAGCGCTTCGATCTCACGACCAGCCCGACGAGTGCGGCGCGTCTCCCAGCTGCCGTCGGCGCGGGCATGGGTCGCGAACCGCTCGATCTCGGTCAGCAGCGACTCGATACCGCTGCCGGTCGAGGCCACGGTGGTGAGCACCGACGGCTTCCACTCATGTGGCTCACGGGTAGCCATCGCGACCATCGTCCGCAGGTCTCTGACGACCGCCTGGGCCCCGTCGCGGTCGGCCTTGTTGACGACGAAGAGGTCACCGACCTCGAGAATTCCTGCCTTGGCCGCCTGGATCCCGTCTCCCATTCCGGGTGCGACCAGCACGATGGTCACGTCGGCCAAGCCCGCGATCTCCACCTCGGACTGGCCGACGCCGACCGTCTCCACGATCACGGTGTCGCAGTCCGCAGCATCGAACACCCGCAGTGCCTGCGGAGCCGCCGCTGCCAGGCCGCCCAGATGGCCCCTGGTCGCCATCGAACGAATGAAGACCTCCGAGTCCAGCGCATGCTGCTGCATCCTCACCCGGTCCCCCAGCAGCGCGCCCCCGGAGAACGGCGAACTGGGATCGACCGCCAACACGCCGACCCGCTGGCCCCGATCGCGCAGCCCGGCGATCAGCGCGGTCGTCGTCGTCGACTTGCCGACTCCCGGTGAGCCGGTGAGCCCGATCACGACTGCCCGCCCGGTGTCCGGTGTCAAGGCGGCAATCACTTCGCGCAACTCGGGCGAGGAGTTCTCGATCAGCGTGACGAGCCGGGCGACGGCACGCGGCCGGCCGGCCCGAGCCCCCTCGACGAGTCCGCCGATATCTGTCGGCAGCGGCACGTACGTCAGCCCGCGGTGAGAATCAGTGCGTCACCCTGGCCTCCGCCACCGCACAACGAGGCCACGGCGGTTCCGCCGCCCCGATGATGCAGCGCGGCTGCCAGGTGCCAGACAAGGCGAGCGCCGGAGGCTCCGATCGGATGTCCCAACGCGACGGCTCCGCCGTCGGTGTTCACCCGCTCATCGATCTGGCTGTCCGACAGGCCCAGCGCCCGGGCACTCGCCAGACCCACCGCGGCGAAGGCCTCGTTGATCTCGATCAGATCCAGGTCCGCAACCGCCAACTGCTGCTTCTTGAGCGCCTTCGCGATCGCATTGGATGGCTGGAGCTGGAGCGAGGAGTCGGGTCCGGCCACGCTCCCGTATGCGCCGATCTCGGCCCAGACGGTGAGTCCGAGCCGCTCCGCAGCCTCCTTGCCGACGACCACAACCGCGGCCGCCCCGTCGGAAATGGGAGAGGATGACCCGGCCGTGATGGTGCCCTCTGGTCCGAACGCGGGTCGCAGACCGGCCAACGACTCCGCACTGACTCCGGAGCGGATCCCTTCGTCGACCAAGATATGGATCGGATCGCCCTTGCGCTGCGGGACCGGCACCGCGACGATCTCGCGCGCGAATGCGCCGGAGGTGGTGGCCGCCTCCGCCCGCTGATGCGATCGTGCGGCGAACGCGTCCTGATCGGCTCGACTGACCCGGTTCTCGCCGCTGTTGCACGAGTCGGTGAGAGAGCCCATGGCCTGATCGGTGAAGGCATCCCATAACCCGTCGTAGGCCATGTGGTCGAGCATCGTGACATCGCCGTACTTGAACCCACGCCGCGATTTCGGCAGCAGGTGAGGTGCGTTGGTCATCGACTCCATGCCACCGGCGACCACGACGTCGGCGTCCCCGGCACGGATCATCATGTCGGCCACCGCGATCGCGTTCAGACCGGACAGGCAGACCTTGTTCACCGTCAACGCATCGACCGACATCGCGATGCCGCCGTTCACCGCCGCCTGACGGGCGGGGAGCTGACCGCAGCCTGCCTGCAGTACATGGCCCATCACGACCGTGTCGACGTGTTGCGCGTCCAGGCCGGCCCGCGCCAGTGCACCGGCGATGGCGAAACCGCCGAGCTGGGTGGCCGACAGGTCGGCATACGCGCCGAGCAGTTTCCCGATCGGGGTCCGTGCCCCGCCGACGATCACCGATCCCATGACGCTGCCTGCCTTCCCTTCGCCGACCACCGTGTTCGAGACCCAGTCTGGCACTCTTGCCGCATGGCGCCTGATCCTCTGGGTCCGCCGGATCCCGAAGAGTCTCCCGGATCCGCAGAGACCCCGCTCTCTCGTGAGACTCCCCTCCCCAGCGAACCCTCCCTCTCTCGACAGCTCGAGGCGGACTCGCTCGGCGACCTCGTCTTGGCGATCGACCACGTGGGTATCGCCGTACCCGACCTCGACACCGCCGTCGCCTTCTACACCGCGACGTTCGGCCTGGTGGAACGGCACCGCGAGAACAACGCCGAGCAAGGGGTTGCCGAGGCGATGCTCGCGCCCGCGTCGGGCGCGGACACAGACACCCGGCTCCAGCTGCTCGCACCCCTGACCTCGGAGTCAACGATCGCTCGATTCATCGACCGATCCGGGCCAGGACTACAGCAATTGGCCTATCGCGTCGAGAACATCGACCAAGCGTCGAGAGTCCTGCGGGGAAAGGGGGTCCGGCTGCTTTATGATGCAGCCAAGCACGGTACCAACGATTCCATGATCAACTTCGTTCACCCAAAGGACACGGGTGGAGTGCTCATCGAACTCGTGCAGGCTGCCAGGTCTGCGGGCACCGGCTGAGGAGTCAAGAATCGCCGACGGGCGACAGGCAGGATCTGAGAGGACAAGGCGTGGCACAAGCAGGCAATGACGGTCTGGGGCTCTTCGAAGACGCCGCTAGCGCAGCCGGCAACTTCCCGACCTCACTTCGTGGATATGACCGAACGGCGGTCGACGACTACGTGCGTCAACTGGAGGCCGACGCCGTCCAGCGCCGGCGCAACGCCACCGGATTGGAACAGCAGGTCAGGGCCCTCCAGGAGGAGGTCAAACGGCTGCGAGACCAGGCCATGCCGGAGGATGCGGTCGTCAAGATCGGTGGCCGCACCGGCGAGATCTTGTCCCTCGCCGAGGAGAAGGCACAAGAGATCGTCGATTCCGCGACCAATCAGGCCGAACAGACCAAGGAGGCGGCGCAGCGCGATGCCGATCAGCTGCGGGCCAATGCCCAGCGTGAGTCCGGTGAGCTGAAGAACAGCGGCATCGCCGAGATCGAGCGGCTACGACGCCAGCTCGAGGAGGACACCCGCAACGCCAACGAGCGGACCGCTGCCGAGTCCGCGGCGATCATCGCGTCGGCCCGCCGTCAGTCGGAGGCACTGAAGGAAGGCGCGGACCACGAGGCCCAGACCGTGCGGCAGAGCGCCTACATCGAGACCGAGAACCTGCGCCGGCACACGGAGGCGGAGTCGGCCCGGATCCGGGCCGAGATCGCAAGCGAGCAGGAGGCGGCGCTGGTCACGTTGCAGCAACTCCACGACGACCACACGGCGAAGATCGAGACCATGCTCGCCGACGCCGAGCGGCACAACACCGATTCCTCGGCCCGGCTGGAGGCCGACATCGCCGAGGCGGCCCGGATCCGCACCGAGGCCCTGGCGGAGGCGCAGCAGGTCAAGCTCGCGGCGATCAAGGAGGCCGAGGAGCAACTGACCGCGGCCAAGCAGGAGGCGGCGGCCATCTCGGAGCGGACCAAGCAGGAGTTCGCCCGTCGCAAGGACCAGCTCAAGCGGGAGACAGAGCAGCTGGGGCGCCGCAAGCAGGCGGTCCTCACCCAGCTCTCCAGCCTGTCGGCGATGGCCGAGCAGACCGCGGAGACCTTCCCCGATCTCGAGGACCTCGAACACAGCGAACCCGGGACCGAGACGTCAGCCGATCGGACCGTGGTGATGCCCAAGCAGCAACCCGAGGATGCCGAGCCGACGGAGCTGCGGAGCGAGGACGACGGCACCGGCGACGGCGACGGCGACGGCGACGCCAAGATCGATGCGTCGAGCGAGCCGGCCGGCGCGAGTTCCGCGCACTCCGGTCGCTGACCGCGGGCGCAAGCAGCCATGACCACGCCTGCATCCGCTTTCCGCCGTGTGCGGTCCGGATACGACCCGGAGTCGGTCGATCGCTACCTGCACCAGCTAACCAACCGCCTCGACGCGGCGCAGGGACGTGCGAGTGAGGCCGAAACGGAGCTGTCCGCGCGTGAAGAGGCGCTCAACGCGGCTCGGGTCGAGACCGCCGCCGTCAGACGATCCCGACCCGACCTGGTCGCGGACGACGTGGTGGCGGACGCTCGTCGGCGGGCCGAGGAACTGATCGCCGAAGCTCGGCGCGAGGCCGCCCAGATCCGACTCCGCGCTCAGTCCGAGGCTGATGCTCTCGGGCGGCGGGCCCGTACGGAGTCCGAGACCATCGTCGCCCGCGCTCGACACGAGGCCGCGGTGGTGGACGAGCGGGCCCGCCAGGAATTCTTCTGGCGGCGTCGTCAGTTGCAGGCTGATGCCGACGAACTGCGCGTCGAGCAGGAGCGGATGAACCGCGAGCGCGTGGCGATGAGGGATCAACTCAACTCCTTGAGTGCGCTGGCCCTTGCGCAGACGACGTCTGCTCCCGCGATCGAACTGATGCTCGACGACGACCTCGTGAACCAAGCCGCCTCCTGAACGATCCCGTGCCGAGCCGGCGCTTCGACAAGCTCAGCGCCCATATGCGCCCCGTGCCGAGCCGGCGCTTCGACTGCGCCCCCCGTGAGGAGCCGGCGCTTCCACAAGCCCAGCGCCCATATGCGCCCCGTGCCGAGCCGGCGCTTCGACTGCGCCCCCGTGAGGAGCCGGCGCGTGGGCAGGCGCACCGGCCCAATTGGCCCGGTGCCAGTGGCAGGGGGCCGCCCGGGGGCGGTCAAAAGTAAAGGGGGCAGGGGGTGCGGCGCGCGACGACAGG
>JBBSQJ010000080.1:0-17542 GCA_038257965.1 Propionibacteriales bacterium | reverse complement strand
TGGGTGGAGCCGGTGGAGCCGGTGGAGCCGGTGGAGCCGGTGGAGCCGGTGGAGCCGGTGGAGCCGGTGGAGCCGGTGGAGCCGGTGGAGCGTACCGGGTTACCGCGTCGGACGCCGGAGCCGACGGAAGGGACTCGGGCGGAATCGACGGGAGCACGGGCGACAGGGGCCGAGACGGCAACAGCGGTCGGGACGGGCGGTCGCGACCCGCTCCGCCCGTCTTTCTCAACGAGAACGCTTACGCCGCCGAAGGAGCGGAGACCAACCAGCAGGCAGGCACCGACGCATGCGTCGACCTACGAGAACTTCAGGAGTGATGAATGACCAGCTTCGAAAAACTAGCCGAGCTCGGGATCACGTTCGACCCAGACGACAACCAGCCGGTGTCGACCACCGTCGAGATCCGCGACGTCGACGAGCTCAGGTGGCTGCTGGACATGGGTCTGGACGACCATGACCGCCTTGCCCACTTCGAGGCCCTGTTCGGTGCGACCGGAGCCGGCGAAGGCCTCAACGACCAGGTGATCCGCGACATCGCCGCGTACACGGTCGGCGATGCCCCGCTGAGCGAGTCGGCACGAGCGGCACTGGCCCCCGCGTTTCCGCTCCGGATCAACGTCACCGCTGACCCACAACCGATCACCGTCAGTGCGAAGAAGGACCTCACCAGCTCCGACGGCACGCCGAGCATCGCGGTCTTCAGCGATGTGACGATGCTTCCCGGCGGCTACTTCTCCTGCGTGGCGAGCACGCTGATCTTCACGTGCGACACTTTCGCCCGGGCAAAGCCGATCGGGAGCGAATACGACTTCGCCATCGTGGGCAAGGTCGGCAGCAAGCCGACGAAGCCGGGCACACCGGGCGCGGCGGGACAGGCCGGGAGCGGAGGACCCGGCGAGTGTTCCTCCGGCGGCATCGCCGGCCACGGCGGCGGCCAGGGCACTCCCGGTGCCACCGGCACCACGGGCACCGACGCCAACCGCGGGGGACGGGGAACCCCGAGCCAGGCGGCCACCATCTGGATCAAGAAGTCGATCAGCGCTCCTCAGCTGGTCGTGTACACCCAATCCGGGCCCGGTGGCCAGGGCGGAGACGGGGGCGACGGGGGAAAGGGACAGCAGGGCGGTAACGGCGGCAACGGGGTCCGCTGCGGCTGCACGGGAAACGCGGGCGGCAGCGGGGCGGCCGGCGGTCGAGGAGGCAAGGGCGGACGGGCCGGTGATGGCGGCGACGGCGTCGACGCCATCGGGAACATCACCGTCTACGTCCCGACTGCCGCCGCTCTGGGGAAGGTGGAACCGGTCAAAGTGGGCGCGCCGCCCGGAGAGCCGGGCGCACCCGGCGCCGGCGGCGGCGGCGGCGACGGCGGCAGCGGCGGTTCGGCGGGCAAGCACAACGACGCCGGTAGCTCAGCCGGGGCGGGCGGTCCGGGCGATCCCGGCAACCGGGGCAATGCGGGAGACGTCACCGGGAAGCCGGCGGACGTCGTACCGATGCTGCACCCCTGACCTTTCGGCCCCCCGGTAGTTCTGTCCGTCGTCGCCGTTGGCGATGATCGGCGATGCGGTGGCCGTGCTCATCCGGTCACAAACCGGTCCAGCGGGCACACAGGTTTCATGACCTCGACCACTTAACGGTGCCCAAACTTGGAGAGCGTAGCGCATCCGTGCTTGCCTGGAAAGCGTGAACAGGATCAGAGCACGCCTTGCCGCCCCCCTCCTGGGATTGCCTCTCGTTTTGCTCGCCGCTTGTGGAGGCGGTGATCAGCAACCGGCCCCGACTACCCCACCGGCCGCGGTGAAGGTGGCCGGTTCGGTGGTGGCGACAGCCACCTCGACCGACGAGGCACAGATCACCGTGCCCGACCCCGTTGCCACCAGTTGGACCACGCTGGGCCAGAAGGGTTCGGGTGTCGAGTTGGTCAGCGTGGCCGGCGACTCCACCACCGACACCATCCCCGTCGATCTGGCGTCCGCACCCGATCAGGGTGCCGCACGAGTCACCACCGCCCTGAACGACGACGCGGCCACCGCCGACGGACGCTCCGCCCTGACCGGTCTGGACAGCGTGGACTCCCCTGCCGGCACGCCGGTCTGGGTCTTCTCACCACTCCTGGACACCACAGGTGGTCTCGACTTCAACCAACTGGCGTTCGACACCTCCCCCACGACAGTCGTCAAGGGTCTGAAGAAGAAGGGCGACCTGCCAGATCTCGAGGGCCGCGCGATGATTTTCGTCGTCACCCCGACCGCCGGTGGTCAAGAGGCCCTGTCGAAGCTCCAGGTCGGCTATCAGCGTGCCGTCTGGGAGGGTGTCGCCAAGGCCGCCGGCGCCAAGTCGGTCACCTTCTACGAAGGCACCGGAACCGGTGCAGGGAACGGGACCATAACGCCCGTGGCCGTCCCCGATCCCAACGACAGCTTTGATTCCCAGACCGAGGGCAAGACCCGCACCTGCACACTTCCGGCGCCGGCACTGTTCGTCTCCGACCAACCGGCCTTGATCGACAAGTCGGCCACCAAGAGTGCCCTGAAGAAGTGCATCGGTGATCTCGACATCACCACCAAGATCACCGTCGAGGGGCACACGGCCGGAGTGCCGGGCGACGACAACACGTTCGCCAAGAAGCTCTCCACCCAGCGCGCCACCGAAGTCGCGGCGCTGCTCAAGGAGCTCGACGTGCCGGCGAAGAACATCGTCAAGGTGGTCGGGTACGGCAGCTCGAAGCCGCTTGTCGCGCCGGGTTCGAACCCGAAGAACCGCGCCGTCGTGGTGACCTTCGTGTCCGCCTCTTGATCGATCCGGCACGACGATCCAGTAGCTCTCCGGCGGGAGAGTCGGCGATGGCGGTCAGCGCGAGATTCGCCGCTGCAGCCGTCCAGCCTCCTTCCCGCGCTCAGCGGGTTCCGACGTCACCGGGCCGAGTCCGCGTCGAGCATGAGTCGTATCTCGGCCGCCAGGGTCACGGCCGCCTCGATCTCAGCCCGGCGGATGGACACGCTCTCCACGTTGAACCCGACAGGCACCCCGAGTCGCCGACCGAAGCTCAGCAGCTCGCGAGCACTGCCCAGGCACTGCTCGGCCGAGAGGGTCAGCGGGTCGTCTGCGTGTCGTAGATCGTTCTCCAGCCAACGCGGAACGACGACACCCAACCACTGCAGGAACGCCAGCGTCTTGAGCGATCCGCAGACCGACAGGGTGAAGATCACCGGCCGGGGTGGCACTCCTCGCTCGCGACACGCGTATGCGTAGTCCGAGACCAGAC
The DNA here is from genome assembly GCA_038257965.1 of Propionibacteriales bacterium. Classification (GTDB taxonomy): domain Bacteria; phylum Actinomycetota; class Actinomycetes; order Propionibacteriales; family Propionibacteriaceae; genus Microlunatus. Next base: position 14,277 of record JBBSQJ010000080.1, on the reverse strand, counting down.
TCTTGGTCGCGTCGACGTCGTAGACCACCTGGGAGACGAAGAACGCGCAGCCGCTGTCCTGCTTGGCCAGCATCCGCAGGTGTTCGTCGTGGCGGGTGGAGTGCCGCTCGGCGATCGTCACGGCACCCAGGGTCAGGTCCGGACGAAGCCGCTCGCGAAGGGCCATCGCGCGCGGCAGGTCGGTCGGCGCGCTCTTGGAGCTCGACGATGCTCCCACGAAGACCGCGAGCACGTCATCTCCGTCGATCGAGGCGAGCCATCGGCTCAGTTCGTTCTCCGGATACTTTCCGACGCATCGATAGATCACCACCGGACGCTGCCACTGCGTCAGGTAGGTCGCTTTGAACTCGGCTGGATCGACGGTCGGGAGATAGGGGAACGGGCGTTCGTCGCGGTGGCGATCACTCTCGTCGTCGATGTCGTAGAGGACGAGTCCGTCGATGTCCACCGCTCGCAGGCGAGCGGTGGTCAGCGCAGCGATCTCCGCCATCTTGTCCGGGCCCGCGCTCAGCCGAGGCGGAGTGAGGCCGAACAGCAAGATGCCACCCGCCGCGGCCCTGATCAGCTCGACGAGCGGGGGCCTCCTCATCCGACACTGCCTCCTCAGCGGTTGGTCGAGGCGATAGATCCCCTCACGGAATCGTGCGGACCCATCGTGGCTCCAGTCAAGCATGGCTCCAGTCGAGCTCAGCATCGCCGAGTCCGGAAGTCGCCGCTGTAGTCTGTGCTCGGCCAGTCCGGACGACGCCGGTCTCGTCGGTCGGGGACAGGCTCTGCCGACGATGTGAGGGAGGACACCGATGGGACCACTCTCCGATATCGTCGTCGTCGACCTGTCGAGGGCCCTCGCCGGACCGCACGCCACGATGATGCTCGCCGATCTGGGCGCTCGGGTGATCAAGGTCGAGGCTCCGGACCGAGGCGATGACACCCGCGGTTGGGGGCCGCCGTTCGTCGGCGGCGATGATCACCGCGAGGCGACCTACTTCTTGTCGGCCAACCGCAACAAGGAGTCGATCACGCTCGACCTGAAGAACCCCAGCGACGTCGAGACGTTGCTGAGGATGGTCGACCGAGCCGATGTGCTGGTAGAGAACTTCCGCACCGGTGTCCTCGACCGACTGGGTCTGGGTATCGCGTCCTTGATGGAGCGGAATGCGCAGTTGATCGTGTTGTCGATCACCGGTTTCGGTCACGACGGCCCCGAAGGTGGCCGGTCCGGATACGACCAGATCGCCCAGGGCGAGGCGGGGTTGATGTCGCTGACCGGATCGGGACCCGACGATCCTCAACGAGTCGGTGTGCCGATCGCCGATCTCCTGGCCGGCATGTACGGGGCCTACGGCGTCCTGGCTGCACTCCACGAGCGGAACCGCACGGGCCGTGGTTCGCTGGTCCGCACCTCCCTGCTGGCCGCGGTCGTCGGTGTCCACGGTTTCCAGGGCGCGCGCTGGACCGTCGCCGGAGAGGTCGGCCGGGCGAGTGGCAACCACCATCCGTCGATCTGCCCGTACGGCCTGTTCCACTGCCGCAACGGATCGGTGCAGATCTCGGTCGGCAGCGAAGGTCTCTGGACGCGCCTCTGCGCCGGGTTCGGGATCGAGCCGGACGTCGAGGGGCTGTCGACCAACCCCGGTCGGGTCGCCCGCCGCGACCGGGTGATCGAGATCCTCGAAGCGGCGTTCGCCGAGTGGGATGCCGAGCCGCTGCTGTCCAGGCTGGCCGAGATCGGCGTTCCCGCCGGCAAGGTCCGTGACCTCCGCGACGTATACGACTGGGATCAGACCGCCAGCCAGGGTTTGTTGATCGACGTCGATCACCAGACACTTGGCACGATCACCCTTCCCGGTCCACCGTTGCGCTTCTTCGAAGCGGACGGCACCGAGGTGACCCACCGCGATCACGCCGCCCCCCCGGTGCTGGACGCCGACGGCGCCGGAGTCCGGGCCTGGTTGAGTCGGGACTGACTCGCGAACCTGCCGGATCCTCAGTGGGCCCGAAGCGGTGCCGACGGCCTGGATCGCCGGCCGCGAGCGCTGAGACACCGCACCGTCTCGGCGGCTCGCTCGACGTCCTCGACGCTGCTGTAGAGCGCAAAACTGAGCCGGCAGCTCGCCGCCGGTGTCAGCTCGAGGTCGCGATGCGCAAGGGTGGCGCAGTGACAGCCTGCGCGAGAATCCACGCCGAACTCGTTCAGGCCGTCCGCCAGCCAGAACGGATCGATGCCGGACACGTTGAAGGAGAGCAGCGGCGACCGGGCCTGGCCCGCACCCGGGCCGTAGACAGTGAGGCCGTCGACTCGTGACAGCAACCGTCTCGCCTGGTCGGTGACGGCGCTCGTGTGCCGACTGACGCGAGCCATGGTGGACGTGACGACAGACTGCGGGATCGCTCGATCGTTCCCGAACCACTGAGCGCGCCCCCCGGACACGAAGTCGATGATGAGGCGCAAGGCCTGAGCGGAGGCGATCACGCCGAGGATGTTGGGCGTTCCCGCGGCGTACTTCCACGGCAGGACGTTGTACTCGACGCGCTCTGGCGACACCTTGCCCTCGGCGATCATGTCGCCGCCGTAGAGGAACGGGAGGCCATGGCCGAGCACGTGCTCCTTGCCGTAGAGCACACCGACGCCGAACGGTGCCAACATCTTGTGGAAGGAGAAGGCGAGGTAGTCGACGTCGAGTGCCTGGACGTCCACGGCAGTGCTCGGCACGAGCTGGGCGGCATCGACGAGCATCAGCGACCGGTGCTCGCCCCAGGGCTGGCGGTAGCCACTGCGCTCGGCGACGGCCTTGACCTGACCCAACGGTGGTTTCGTGCCGAGGAAGTTGGAGGCGCCCGTGACGCAGACCAGTTTGGTCCGCCCGTCGACCAGTTCCGCCAGATGATCGAGGTCGAGTGCTCCCGTGCGATGGTCGAACCGGGCGATGCGACACTCGATCCGGCGACCGAACCTCGGTAGGATCTCGCGGCACAGGGCGTACCAGGGAACGAAGTTGGAGTTGTGCTCCATCATGGTCGTGACCACGTTGTCCCCGTCCCGGAACTCACTGAGCAGGGAGTACATCACCGCGTTGATCGCCTCGGTCGTGTTGCGATACGTGACGATGTTGCGCCGGCTGGGAGCATTGATCCACGCGGCGATCGTGTCGTAGGAGCCCTCGAACAGCTCGGTCGTGCGTTGCGACGCCGACGACTGCCCGCGGTGCACGTTCTCGTAGCAGCGCACCAGCTCGCGATAGAGGTCGATCAACTCACGCGGGGGTTGGGTGCTGGCCGCATTGTTGGTCACCACCCGCCCCTCGGAGGCGAAGTCGAAGTGCCGCCGGATCCGGCGGACGTCGAGCTCAGGCGCAGTGGACTCATTCCCCACACGCGCTGCTCGGAACAGCATGTTGCCCCCAACCACCTCGACAGCGCACAAGAGGCGAACCCGAGCACGGTGATACTGGGTCGCCAGCAGATGGTGTCGAACCGATCTCCCTATCCTCCAAACGTCGCCAGGAACCGGCTCCGGAAGGCATCCATCCGCCAGACCGGGGCACCGTCGGCCGGTCGAAGTCCCGGACTCCAACCCCAGCCTGCCGTCCGCGAGATGACGGCCGGGTCCTTTGCCACGATCGTGATGGGCACGTCGCGCCCGGCATCGTCGCCGGTCACCACCGGAGACGGCTGGTGATCGCCGACCATGATCATGACCAGCTTGTGGTCCCCGTATCTGTGAACATAGGAGATGATCGCCTGCAGCGAGTACCCGATCGCTCGTGCGTAGTCGGCCCGAACCTGATCCCGATCTCGGGTCAGGATCACCTCGGGCGGATCGTTCGGGCCGGCCATCGAGGCATAGCGCCAACTGTCCTCGGCGTCAGACCATTGGATCATCCTCGGCACTGGCGCCCACGGTGCGTGACTCGACACCAGCGGCACGACAGCCATCACCGGAGCGTGCGGGGCGGAGCGTTCCCGTCGCTGGAAGGTCGCCAGGGTGTACTGATCCGGCATCGCAGCCCAGCTGAAACTCGGACCGCGATAGCCGAGGCGTGCATCGTCGTAGACGCACTGATAGCCGTAGAACGACGCCTCGGGCCAGGCCCGGGTCGTACCCGGGGCGACGGCGACGGTGCGCCAGCCGGCGGCCGCGAACGCCCTCGGCAGCGTCAGGCGGTCGCTGCCAACCAGTTGGCGATAGCGCGACTGGTTGTCGATCCACAAACCGGAGAGCAGGGTGCCGTGCGCCAACCAACTGCCGCCGCCGGCCGTCGGCGAGGTCAAGAATGCGCTGCGCGACTCCAATCCCGCGGCCGCCAGGTCCGCCGTGCCATGATCGAGTACCGAGTCCACGTCCGAGCTCAGCCGCGGATCGGCCAGGGCAGAACGACCGTAGCTTTCCACGAAAGCGATCACGACGTCCTTTCCGCGCAAGGCGGTGAGGAGCTGGGCACTCGAGACATTCGCGAAGGAATCGTCGGCTGCCTCACGCTCGAAGCGGTGGCGATCGGCCAGACCGCTGGCCACCTCCATCGTCTTGGCAGCGGCCAACCTGGTCTCGGCGGAGCCCGCCACCGGCAGATCGGGTGCGAGTTGAACGCCGGCCAACCAGATGGTCATCCAGCCCAGCGCGATGACGGTAACTGCGCGGGTCGCTGCCGCGCGCCGCCGGACGACGGTGCCGGCCAGGCGTCGGACCGCAACGGTCGTCACCACGATCACGGCGAGAAGTGCGGACACGACACCGACCCGTATCGCGAGCGCTCCCCATGGGCCGTGGGTCGAGGTGAGCAGGCGCATGGCATCGTCGAGCAGACTGACGTCGAGCACGGGATCGAACGGTCGGGCCAACGCTGTGTAGAACGCGAGATCGGCGACCTTCAACACGGTCAGCAGTCCGAGGAGCACTCCGAACATCGTGGACAGCACAGCTCGCGGTCGAGCGGGTAGCAACAGCAGCGTCGCACCGCCGAGCACGAGCTCGATCGGCACGGTGATCAGCGCGAGAGCGATGGAGCCGCCCGGCCGATCGGGCAGGGCCGATGCGACCAACACGACAACGAGGGCGAGCAGGTCCACCGCCGACGCCCGGCACGCCGAGAGCACCTCGACTCCCCCGGCCCGATGGAGATCCACCCTGCCAGTGAACCAGAGCGCGTGCCCGAGGTCTCGGCCCTTGGCCCAGGGTAGAGTCCCGTCGGTGAGCGAGCCGCTGATGTCGGGATATCCCCCGGATACGGATTCGCAGGTCACGCTGGACAACTGGCAAGACCCGCCGTACAACCGCTGGTCCTTCCAGCATCTCCGCGAGGTCATCCCGACCCAACGGATCGCCCGCCCGGCGGGCCCGTCGACGAGCCTGTCCGCCACGCCCGACGACAGCCTCGACGACGTCACCGTGCACCGACTCGGCGATCGAACGTCCACCTTCGCCGACGTTCTCGCCGATACCTGGACCGACGCCGTCGTCGTGCTGCACGACGGTCGGTTGGTGTTCGAGCGGTATGTCAACCAGATGGAGCCGTCCACCCCACACCTGTTGATGTCGGTGACCAAGTCGGTCGTCGGCTGTGTGGTGGGGATCCTCGTCGAGCAGGGCCTGATCGACATCGATCGAGCGGCGAACGACCAGGTGCCCGAGATCGCCGGCTCCGGTTACGACGGCGTGACGGTGCGCCAGCTTCTGGACATGCGCACCGGTGCGGCATTCAGCGAGGAGTACACGAATCCCGACGCGGAAGTGCGGCGGATGGAGCGCCATATGGGGTGGCGACCTGACTCCGGCGATGAGGAGTCCCGCGGGATGTATGCCTACCTGGCGAATCTGGGCCGCGACGGCGACCACGGCGGATCGTTCGTCTACCGCTCGGCCGACACCGACCTGCTGGGTTGGGTCTGCGAGCGGGCGGCCGACACGCGAATGGCCGACTTGATCTCGTTGCTGGTCTGGCAGCCCATGGGAGCCGAGTTCGACGCCGAGATCACCTGCGACAGTCGCGGGACGGCGATCCACGACGGCGGGATGTCCGCCCGCGCACGAGACGTCGCCCGGTTCGGCCAACTCATCCTCGACGGCGGTCTGGTCCGGGGCGAATCGGTAGTGCCGGCCGGCTGGATACGGCGGGCCTGCACCGTCGATCCCGACATTCGTCGGGCTTTCGCGGCATCGTCGTCAGAGCCGTTCCTGACCGGCGGCTGGTATCGCAGCCAGTTCTGGTTCAGCCCGGGACCGCTTGGCGACCTCCAGCTCTGCCTCGGCATCCATGGACAGATGATCTTGATCGACCGCGCGACCCGGACGGTGTCGGTGAAGCTGTCGACCTGGCCGGACGCCCAAGACCCGACCGCACTGCTGGACACCATCCGCGCGTTCGTGGCCGCCGGTCGGCACCTAGCCGGGCTGTCCGGCTCGGCGGATGCGCGGAGCCAGCGCACCGGGGAGGCCGACATCGTGGAGGGACGCCGCCGGAGCCGGTCTTGACGATGGTCCGGCCTGCTCACACCCGCTGCCACGCCATCCGCCTCGCGCGCTACTTCACGTGGGCGATCGGCAAGACGGCGGGAGGATCGAGAACCGGTTCGGTCTCGTACAGCGCACGGATCCCGCTGATGTAGCTGCGACAGCGCCTGGTGAGGCCCTCGGAGGTCTGCATCCGGCCCTTGGTCACCAAGATGCCGAGGTCGGCACCTTTGAAGCGGTAGTCGCCGGGGCCGTAGACCCGCATGAAGAAGCACTCGTCCTCGTGCGTCACGTCGTGCCAGTCGTTGCTGACCCGGACGAAGCTCAAGTTGCCGTCCTCGTCCAGCCGGTAGGTCCCGGTCGGCGGCGCAGCCAAGATCCGCTCCACCGCGTCACCCGGCTCCTTCATGATCAGCTGTGCCCAGACGTCGACGGCCGCGAGCTCGCGCCACCGCTCGTCGATCTCCTCGACGTCGACGATGTAGTCGACGTCGGAGAACTCCAACAGGTGGAACAAGAAGAGCGGGATGTCGGCGTACGCTCCCGCAGTGACATTGGTGATCGAGGAGGCTCCGGAGATGCGCGGATTGAGCTCGCCGAGATAGACCTCGTCCGAGTCGACGTCCACCAGCACGTCGACCTCGAAGAATCCCTTGTAACCCTCCGTGCGGAGCCGATCGCCCAGCCGTTGCACGTGCCGGATCGCGGTCGCGCGGTGGGCCTCGGAAAGCGCCTCGGGAAACAGATCGTTGCCGCACCAGCCGCCACGATAGGGAGTCAGCTCGGGATAGCCGGTAAGATCGGTCATGAACGGACCGACGACGGTGCCCTGGCTGGTGTTCACCGCTTCCACCGCGACGGCCTGGTTGTTGATCCGCTTCATGATCTTCAGCTCCTGGCCGACCATGTCGACCATGTCACGATCCCAGTTCTGTTCGGAACTGATGAAGAAGGTCGTCTTGCCGGAGTCACCGTACGGCGTCTGCACGACCAGGTCCGAACCCAGACCCGCCTCGGTAGCCAGGTCGGACAGCTCGGCGTAGGTGTCGGCGTGACCGAGCACGTTCGGCACCGACGGTGCGCCCGCCTCCTCGCCGAGCCGCGTGGTGACGATCTTGGAGTCCAGGTGTCGGCGCAAGGAGTCCGGCGGCAGGATCAAGTCGTAATCCAGTTCGCGGCAGATCGCCTCCGTCTCTTCGTCGAAGAACACCATGGCCACCATCGGTCGACGCCCGGAAGCGGCGGATCGGGACGCCATCAGCGCCTGTACCTCGCGGTCACGCAGCAGGTAGTTGTTGATCTCCTCGCTGCTGGAGAACTCGACGTACGGCTTGCTCGCCGGGGTGAATACGCGGGGGTGCGCGCCGTCCCAGGAGTCGTAGTAGACGATGTAGGAGAAGTTGCGGACCCATCGATCGATGCCGAGCAGATTGAATGCCGTCGGGCCGACGAAGAACATCGGCTGTTCATTGGTCCGGAAGAATGTCCGGATGTCGGCGATGCCACGCAACGTCCGCGTTCGGAACGCCCTGGAGATCGGGCTCTTCCCGTCGTTCATGGCAGCCTCCTACCGGCCCGTTTGCTGGACCCTGTCCGGCCGAGCATATCCAGGTCTCCGGGGCGCTTGCCGCCAACCGTGCTCTCCCGCACTCTCGCGCGCCACCCACCCATCCTGTCCGACAGCAGCCACCGACGTGCAGGGTCTCCGCGACGAGGCGGTCCGGGCCTGCGCTGACGGCGAGCGCCGCCGACCTCTAGTGTTCAATCCAGGATCAGCAAGGACTCCTCATCAACTCATGGAGGCTCTGGACATGACCACGACGGTCCCGACGGGCGGCATGATCAGCCCACTCACCGGCCTGCCGCACTGGGAGACCATCCCCGACGACATCCCCTCCGCGACCGCCGAGATCAAGGCGGCGATCAGGGCGCGGATCGAGAAGGCGGGTCGAAGCGTGGACGAGGTGGTCGCCGGGCTCGAAAACTTCCTCGAGGCCGAGATCGCCGATATCCAGGCGACGAAGGCTCGCGGTGAGGAGGTCTGGCCGATCATCGACTACGCCGACATCGCCGCGGGCACGGTCGGCCCGGAAGCCCTCGCTCACGTGAAGCGACGCGGTTGCGCCGTCGTACGCGGTCACTTCGAGCGTGCCCAGGCCGAGCAGTGGGACGCTGACGTGGTCGACTACGTGGAGTCCAACCACTTCTTCGAGAACTACGCCGGCCCGGCCGACGACTTCTTCGGCACGCTGAGCGCGGAGATGAGCAAGCCGGAGATCTATCCGATCTACTGGTCGAGTGCTCAGATGGAGGCGCGTCAGCACCCCAGGATGGCCGCGGTTCAGGCGTTGCTCAACAGCCAGTGGATCGCCGAGAGCGAGGGCCGTACCTGGTTCGACCCGGACGCGGACAGCCTCTACCCCGACCGGATCCGCCGCCGACCGCCCGGCGCCACCTCCGGTGGCCTCGGCCCCCACCTCGATCCCGGCACCTTGGACCTGTGGATGACCGAGGGCTACCAGCAGCATTTCCGGCACCTGTTCGCCGGGGACGTGGCAGCGTACGACCCGTGGGACGCCGCCTATCGCACCGAGGCCACGCAGTATCCCGGATCGACGATGTGCTCGGCCTTCCGCACCTTCCAGGGTTGGACAGCTCTCAGCGAGATGCACAACGATCAGGGCGTGCTGCACACCGTGCCGATCCCGAAGGCGATGGCCTACCTGATGCTGCGGCCGCTGTTGGACGACGTGCCGGCCGACCAGATGTGCGGCGTGCAGCCGAACCGGACGTTCCCGGTGAGCGAGAAATACCACGCGATCTTGCTGCCAGCAGTCTCCGCCATCCCCGACGTCCAGCCCGGCGATTCGGTCTGGTGGCACTGCGACATGATCCACTCCGTCGCACCGGTCCAAGATCAACAGGGCTGGGGGAACGTGATCTACATCCCCGCGGCACCCAAGTGCCCCAAGAACGACGAGTACGCCGCGCTGGTCCGCGAGGCATTGGGATCCGGCAACAGCCCGCACGACTTCCCCGAGGAGCACTACGAGGCCGCCTGGCCCAACCGATTCACCGAGCAGGAGCTGAACGAGATCGGCCGACGAGCGCTCGGCCTGTAGCGGTGCGTCTCATCAAGTCGCTAGCCGACGCAGCCATGCTCGAGCTCGTCACCCGCCACCAGCACAGCGGCCGCCGTCCAGGCCAGCGGAGCCACCGAAGCCGGTGAACCGTCCGCGAGCACCTTCTCCGGAAGGGCACCAGCGGCGGTTCGATGCGTGGCGAGCCAGGTCATCCAGTGTCGAGCCGCCGGCGGGTCGACACACGCGGCCGTCATGGCGTAGCTGGCCACGGTCGGCGTCCAGCTGATGCCGTCGTTTCGCCACGATCCGCCCGGAGCCAGCCCGCCGGCCGGGCGGATCATCGACGCGGGCGCCCGCCGCCAGGCCGACCGGACGGCGAGCCGATCGAGATCACCCAGGGGTGGGAGCAGGAACGAGACTCCGAGGTCCACGGCGTCCGAGCGGTCGGTGACTCGTCGCGGGTAGCCCTGCGGCTCGAACTGCGCGACGATCGAACGCTCGAGATCGGACCCGGCCCGCTCCAGTCCGTCCGGCGGTTCCACTTCGAGCGCCTCGTAGAGGTAGGTCGCGGACCGCAGCCCGGCCAAAGTGACCGCCGCTGTGGCCAACGTGACCTGCGACGACGTCTCCCAATAGTCCGGCGACGGGAACGGCAAGCCGGTCCTGCGGTCGACACCGTTGATCAACGCGCCGGTCGAGCGTTCGAGCAGCTGCCGGTAACGCTGTCCGTACGTCGTCCGCGACTGCGCCGGAGATTGCCGGACGAGCTCGGCCAGCCCCCACAGCGCCCAGCCGATACCATCGAACTGGACACCGCGGTCGTCCGGAGCCACACCCGGTTGCCCAGGAACGTACCGAGCCTGGAAGAGACCGTCATCACCCTGGGAGGCCTGCAGGAAGCTCAGTTGCGCCTGCGCCTCGTCGATGTGCCCGGTGCGGACGAACGCAGCGACCACCAGCGCGGAGTCGCGGGGCCAGACATATCGCCACTGTGGTGTCCAACCGGCGACCGACACCCCGTCGTCGCGGCTGAGCACGTGAAGATCCAGCAGGGCATCGGAGAACAGCGTGGGGTCGACACCCGCGACGAGGGGCGTCGACCCCGCAGCCACCCAGCGAAGCAGGCCGGCCCGCTGGTCAGCTGCCCCGCGCACCGCTCGGGCATCGGAGTACACCTGATCGGCCGAGGAGACCTCCCCGGTGCGCCCCGCTGCGTCGACGGCGATGCCGAGGGCGTGCAACGAGACTGCCCGCTGGTCGTGGAACCGCTCGGCCAGCAGCGACATCGTCACGAGTAGTGACGCGCAGCAGCACGCGCTGACGACCTGCCGCAGACCCATCCCGCCATCTTGTCAGCCGTGGACCCGCCGGGCAGCATGACGCCGACGCGGGCTCGGTGTGGGAGGGCGGCCATTGAGTGGTGTCGAAGCACAGACCACCGCCCTTCGACAGGCTCAGGGCACAGACCACCGCCCTTCGACAGGCTCAGGGCACATACCACCGCCCTCGCGGGCGTACCAGTCGGCCCACTGCGTCTCGATGGCTCGGGCCTCCGCGTCCGCCCGCGCCCGCGCGGCGGCGGAGCGTCGACGGGCGTCTGCATACCAGTCGACCCAGTCCGGGTCTGCGGCACCAAGACCAGCGACGGCGGCCCGACGGGGCGACCGAGCGGGGACGGGAGACAGCCGCTGCAGCGTCCTGCTCGGAACGAAACCGAGGCCGGCGACCGCGAGCAGGACGACCGTCCCCCACACGGTCGACCATTGACCGGCGAGGGCCATCGCGGTGGCAACGACGACACTGGCACTGATGCTCAGCACCACCGCCAGCGCCAGGGTGTCGCCGGCGTCGCGCAACCGCATCCGGCGGGACCAGCCGAGCCCCGGCAGCACCAGGCAGCAGGCCAGCGCCAAGATCATCCGCACGGCATGGACGTCCCAGGAGAGCCGCCCCAGCAGCAGCGCGGCCAGGACCAGGGAGATCGCGGTGGCCAACCGCCTGCCCGCGGTCATCAGCCTCCCCTGTCGGCCAACGAGAACACGACGGCATCGCCGGTGTCGTCGACCACCCGGAACTTCGGCGAGGCGCGCAGCGCATCCTCAACCCGCTGCAGCGAACCGCGCGGGAGCGAACCGTTGTCGTCGACGGCGATCTTCTGCGACCTCGTGATCAAGACATAGGCGTCGGTGTAGTCGGGATTGCTGAGCCAGTCGTCCAACCGATCGGTCGGATCGGCCAGCAGTTTGCGCCAGGACTCCTCGGGTTCGCGGTCGATCGGGACGTAGGTGAAGCGTTCGTAGTTGGAGAACTGCGTCGGATAATTGCGACTTCCCTCCACCAGCAGCGATCCGGGCCGGGCATGATCATCCACCCAGGACACTGCCGCAACTTCGGCCGGGGTGAAGTAGTTCTCGTGCTCCTTGCCGTAGTAGCTGAGCAGGAAGCCGGGCAGCAATGCCACCGTCACGACCGTCGTGAGCAGGAGATTCCGCCGCGGAAACCCGCGACCGTCGCGCGGCAGGCAGGCCGCGGCCGCCAGGAAGGAGATGAACGGAGCAGCGAACAGGAACGACCGGAACAAGACCTCCCCGCCGAAGCCGGTGACCAGCACCAACACGCCGGGCAGCACCATGAGCAGGACGGCGGTGATCCGCAGACCCCGGACTCGCCAGCTCCGCCACACACCGAGCAGAGCCAGTGCCGTGGCCAGCAGCACCACGTATCGCCCGCCCCAGATCACGGCCAGTTGCGAGCCGGTGGCGATCGTGGCGGTTTTCTCCAGCGTCTCGCCGGCATTGGCCACCGGCCGGCCGAGCCCCACCACCAGTTCCATGATGTTCGGCCAGGTGTAACTCCGAGCGGCGCTGAAGGCCCAGCCTGCGACCAGCACCCCCGCCAGCAACGGCAGGTACCAGCCGGAGGCGCGACGCAAGACCACCAGGGCGGTAACGGCCAGCAGCAACATCATCGGCGTGATCTGGTGGCTGGCCGAGACCACGGCGACGATCAGCACGAACGGGACCAGCGTGGCCGCTCGCCGTGACGAGCGGCGGATGAGCAGCCCGACGACGGCGAGATAGCCGACGTATGCCATGGCTTGTGGTGAGAAGTAGTCCTGGCCAACCCAGTTGATCACGAAGAAGAAGAAGAGTCCGAGCCAGATCAACCGTCGGTTGCGGGTGAGTCCTCGGTAGACGTAGCGCAGCACGAGGAGGTTCATCAGATTGAAAGCGACCGGCGCCCACGTCGCGATCCGCAGTGCGTCCGGGCTGCCCGCCAGTTCGGTGAGCAGCGCGCCGGCGGTGAAGAACGCGGGCCAGTTGTGGTAGATCGACCCGACCGCGATGCTCGGATCCACCGCGCCCGTCCGTTGGATGTAGTCGACGATGCCGACGTGCTTGTACGCCCAGGAATACCGCAGCGTCTTGTACAGCACGGCGGGAGTGCCGTGGATCAAGCCGATACAGGTGGTCAGGTACAACGCGAGCAGCCACTCGGGCTTGTTCTTGGCCAAGGAGATCAAGAAGCCGCCGACCAGCAGGGCCAGCGCAGCATACGTGCCGAGGTCGAACAGCGACAAGAGCCCGTACGTCGTCATGTCGCGCGGGTCGGCGCGCCACAGGCTGGCGGTCCAGCCGCCGACCGCGAGGAACGGCACAGCCACGAGCCAGCCAGCGGCTCGTCGTCGACCGGTCAGCCACTGAAGAAGCCTGCTCGCCCATCCGACGAGCCGAGCGGCCGGCCCGAGCGCGCGAGCGGGTCGGCGGGCCGGGTCGGTGGCCGGACCGGCCTCACGACTGGGGAGGGTCGTCTGCGTCACCGTGGACTCGAACCCGAGGCCAGGTGCGACAAGATCGGGCGGACGTTGCGGGCGAGCCAGACCTGACCCAGGTGGTCCGCGCTGGTCCGGTTCAGGCCCGCAGCAACGTGCCACAACCAGGTCAGCAGGAGGACGCTGTGGATGGGCAGCTGTGGGTTCGGCAGCTCGATGCCGTCGTCGGCCAGCCGGGCCCGGAGATCGTGCGGGTCGGCCAGACCGCGCCGGACGGTCGCTCCCAACTGGGCCGGTTGAGCGGCCAGCCACCAGTGCAACAGGTCAGTGTCCGGCAGGCCGTGGCACCGGGCGTTCTCCCAGTCCACGATGCCGGTGATCACCGGCGAGTCGAGCCCGCGGTCGACGAGCACGTTGCCGGGCCAGAAGTCACCGTGCACGGCGCCAACGATCGCCTCACGTCGGTCGAACCCGGCGGACAGGATCTCCCGCAGCCGGGACAGAGCGCAACCGCCGCCCAACGAGCGGAGCCGGCCCAACTCGCGCAGCGGCTGGTCGATCCACTCGGTCAGCAGCGTGGCGTCGATGGTCGTTCGGACGCAGGTCAGCTGGTGCAGCTCGCGGGCCGCACCCAGCGCCGCCGCACCGATCCGCCAGTCCAGTAGGTGGGCATCGGCGGCCGCGCCGGGCAGCCGGGTCTCGATCAGCACGCGAGCTCGCCCGGCCATGCCGTCGCGCAGCACCCGTGGCAACAATCGGCGAGTCGGCCCGTCCGGCAACAACGAACGCAGGTGGGCAATGGCCGCCGCATGGCGATCAAGACCTGCCGACGCCGCGCCCGAGGTGGCGATCTTGATCACCAGCGGCTGGGCCGGTGCCGGCAACGCCGCCACGAGCGTGTCGGAGTCGGAGGTGAGCAGGACGAATTCCGCGGTCGGTTCGATGCCACAGGCAGCAAGAGCGGGGGCGATCCG